>JAGQON010000029.1 GCA_020427395.1 Phycisphaerales bacterium | reverse complement strand
GCGCCCCCGCATCGCCGTCTGCGGGCTCAACCCGCACGCGGGCGAAAACGGACTCATGGGTGATGAAGAGCAGCGACTCATCGACCCCGCCATCGATCTGGCCGTCAGCAGCGGAATGCAGGTCTCCGGCCCATACCCCGCGGACACGATCTACAACGCCGCCGTCGCCGGCAAGTTCGACCTCGTCGTCGCGATGTACCACGATCAGGGGCTCATCCCTGTCAAACTGCTCGAACGCGATCTCGCCGTGAATGTGACGCTCGGACTGCCGTGCCCGCGCACCTCGCCCGATCACGGCACGGCGTTCGACATCGCCGGCAAGGGCATCGCGGACCCCGGATCGATGGGCAACGCGATCGATCTGGCCGTGCGAATGTGCACCGCATCCGTGTTCGATACGCGTCAAGTTTCACAGAATTAGTCGTCATCCGTTGACCCACGCGTCAGCGAGTGCAACACTGATTCACCATGATCACCGCAAGCTGACAATCCGACGCTTCATTTCTGTTCGCGATATGCGAATCAAATGAACAGTTACCGCATCCACGCCCTGCGCATGCGGTACCACCACCGGCGGTAGACGCCGGTTGCTCGCGGGATCACCACCACAGGCACATCCGATGACAGAACAAGGCACACCCACCGGGGTTGAGCGCGGCGACCATGCCGATACGCATGCGTCACCGCCCGCGTCCCCCAGACAATACGAATCCGTGACCGACGCCGGCTCAGCACTCAAGGAGATGCTGGTCATCGCCATCCCCTCGGTCGCGACCATGTCGTCGTACACCATCATGCAGTTCGCCGACAAGCTGATGGTCTCACGCATCGGGCCCGAGCCCGTGTATGTCTCTGCACAATCCAACGGCGGCATCCTCTCCTGGACGCTCATCGCGTTCCTGCTGGGCATGACGGGCGTGGTCAACTCGTTCGTCTCGCAGAACCTCGGCGCCGGCAAGCCCGAACGAGGGGCGTCGTACACCTTCAACGCGCTCTACATGTCGATCGCCTACTACCTCGTGTTCGTCATCCCGATGACGCTCGCGGTGCCTTTCTACTTCTCGCGTCTGCACAACCAGCCCGAGATGAGCACGCTGGTTGAACTCGAGACGCAGTACGCCGTCATCATGCTCATGGGCACGCTGCCCATGATGCTCGCCCGCACGCTGCACCATTACTTCTACGGGCTGCACCGACCATGGGTGGTGCTGATCAGCGCACTCGCCGCCAACCTGGTCAATGTCACGCTCAATGTCGTGCTGATCTTCGGCGACCAGGCCCTGACTCTCCAGGCCGGCTGGCTAGGTGAGTTCGTGCTCAACCCGCTCTTCGCGGCCCTCGCATCGCTGGCCGGCGCGATCGGTCTGGAACCCATGGGCATCGTCGGGGCCGCCTACGCGACCGTGACGGGCGCGGTGATCGAGATGCTCATCCCGCTGGCTCTGTTCCTGAGCCCACGATACGCCCGCCTGTTCGGCACCCGGCGTGCATGGCGGTACTGCGCAGACTGCGTCAAGGGGCTCGTCCGCGTCGGGCTGGCACCGGGGCTGATGTTCATCAACGAGATCGTGTGCTGGAACATGCTCATGGTCTGGCTGGTCCCGATGGGCGGCAAGGCCATGGGTGACGACCCGGTCCTGCACAACACCACCGGCTGGATCGCGCTGCAGTACATGCACCTGAGCTTCATGCCGGCGGTGGGGCTGTCCATCGCCGCACAGGCCATGGTCGGCAAGTGCATGGGCATGAAGCGACCCGACCTGGCAACCAAGCGGGCCATGCTGGTCCTCAAGATCACGCTTGGATATATGGGTTTGTGTGCGTTGGTTTTCGTCATCTTCCGCGCCCAGCTCATCAGCGTGTTTATCGATGACGCGACCCCGCCCGAAGAGCGGGCCAAGCTCATCGCTATCGGCTCCAGCGTCATGATTGCGGCCGCGATCTTCCAGCTCTTCGACGCCCTCGCGATCACCACCAGCGCCGCCCTCCGCGGCGCAGGCGATACGGTCTTCCCGGGCATCGTCACGATCATCCTCTCCTGGACCTGCATCGTCGGGCTCGGGCTGGGGCTGATCCACTTCGCCCCCGGGCTGGGCTCGATGGGGCCCTGGATCGGCGCCTCGCTCTACATCATCCTGCTCGGCGTCCTCCTTGGGATCCGCTTCGCGCAGGGCAAGTGGAAGACGCTCTCGCTTGTCGAACCCGACCCTCAGCCCGATCTGGACCCGCTCGACGAGGTGATGCCCGACCCAACGGTGGGGGCGGTCTAAACACCCGCCTGCAAGGGGTTTGGGGGCCGATCCGGGCCTCTCGCCGCGTGGGTGGGGGTGGAGTTCCCGCCCGTCTCTGCCTAGTATCAAAGCCGCCCGCGATGCGTGGGCGACGACAAGCATCAGGAGAATCGAATGCCCAACGATCCGATGGATATGGTGGTCGGCGCCTCTGGCGCATCAACCGTGGACGCCAAGGCGTCCAACGAGCTCATCGCTCAGGGACAGAAGGCCTTCGGCGAGGGCGATCGCGTGACCGCGATCGAGTACTTCCGCAAGGCCCTTTCCGCCGATCCCACCCACCTGGACGCCGCCTTCAAGCTCGCGTATGTCCTGGACATGAGCGGCGAAGAGGACGAAGCACTCGCCCTCTACGAGCGCGTGTGCGAGAACGCCCCCGCACCCATCAACGCCCTGATGAACCTCGCCGTCCTCTACGAGGATCAGGGCGACTATGTCCGCGCGGAGCGCTGCCTGCGCCAGATCCTCGACACCAACCCCAACCACGCACGCGCACGCCTGTTCATGCAGGATGTCATCGCGTCCAAGGGCATGATCATCGAGGAAGAGAACGAACGCGACATCATGAAGCGCCGCGCGCTGCTCGACACACCGGTGACCGACTTCGAGCTCACCGTCCGTGCACGAACCTGCCTCAAGAAGATGAACATCCGCACTCTGGGTGACCTCATCCGCATCAACGAGGCAGAGCTGATGAGCTACAAGAACTTCGGCGAATCCTCGCTCGAAGAGATCAAGCGCATGCTCTCGGCCAAGGGCCTGCGCCTCGGCCAGGGCCGCGAGGACGCCCACCGCGTCGCCCGCCGCCAGATCCTCGAGAAGCTCAAGGGCACCGGCAAGGAAGGGCTGCTCAACAAGCCCGTCTCCGAGCTCCAGCTCTCCGTGCGTGCTCGCAAGGCGCTCCAGATGCTCAATATTCAGAGCATCGGCGACCTCTGCTCGCACACCGAGGCCGAGCTCATGGGCGTCAAGAACTTCGGTGCCACCTCGCTCGTCGAGATCAAGGAGAAGCTCGTCAACTGCGGGCTGACCCTGCGTGAGCTCGACGAGAAGGAGTAATCCAGACTTCTCGGATCCACTGTTCACCACACACAAACACCCGCGTTCTGGCGGGTGTTTTTTCTTGCACGATCGCCACGGGCCTGCTACGCTGTCCGCGGATGACACACGCACCCATTGCCTGAATCCCGTTCAGAGTCGTACACGAACTCGTCGCGAGCACCGCTCGCTGAACACCGTGCGCGCCATCGCTGCGCGCCGCAAGGGATTCCCCATTGAAACATCACGACAAGAACACCCGCGAGAAGGGCGGGTTCACCTGCGTGCACTGCAAGTGCACCGTTTCGTATCAATCGTTCGGCACCAAGCAGCGCAACCACTGCCCACGATGCCTCTGGTCACGCCATGTCGATGAGAAGATCGGCGACCGGCGTTCGCCGTGCAATCAGCCCATGGAGCCTATCTCCATCGCGTCACGCGCGGACGGCGAGTGGTCCATCGTGCACAAGTGCAACGGCTGCGGCATGCTGCGGACCAACCGCATCGCCGGCGACGACGATGAGCTCGCGCTGCTCGCCCTCGCCCTGAGGCCCATCAGCGCCCCGGCCTTCCCGCTCGATGACTTCCCGCAGATGCGCCGGTACTGAATCGTCGCAGTTCCTCTTCCACGCTCACCCGGGTTCGCCCGGGTGTTCTTCTGCGCCCGCCCCGCCCCCCGGCGATCCGTCGCGCGTTCCCGTCTCACGGAACCGCGCCCGACCCGACGCGTAATCGTCCTTCGTGCCCTCGATGTTGGGCTCGCCCTTGCCCTGCTCGTGCTGGCGGTGCAGGTGCTTGAGGTAGGGCACGCACCAGCCGCAGCCCGTCCCCGCGCCCAGGCACTCGCTGATCAGCGATGCCACCGGCGGGTCCTCACGATTCAGGTACGCGTTGATCTTGCGGAGGGAGACGCGGAAGCACAAACACACATGGTCGTCGGGTTGCATGTCCGATTCTACCGCCGCCTGCCCGTCAGCCCCCAAAAACGCGGCCAGCGGCATCAAAACCGGCTACTGTGTAGCATTCACCCTTCACGGAGCGTGCATGGTTCTTCTCTTTACGATCACGGTCTTCCTCTCCGCGTGCCTGCTCTTTTCCGTGCAGCCCATGGTCGCCAAGACCCTCCTCCCCGTCTTCGGCGGCGGCTCATCGGTCTGGACCACCTGCATGCTCTTCTACCAGACCCTGCTCCTGCTGGGCTATCTCTACGCCCACATCCTCATGACCCGCTTCGGGCGAAACGCCCAGATGATCATCCATACCGTCGTACTCGCGTTGGCCCTGGCCGCGGGGATCATGTTCGACAGCCCCAGCGCCCCGCCGCAGGCCTCGACCTTCCCAGTGCCCTGGCTCATCTGGCAGCTGCTGCTGGTCTCGGGGCTGCCGTTTTTCGCCATCTCCTCCGCCGGGCCGCTGATCCAGGGCTGGTTTGCCCGCACCGGCCATCACCGCGCCCACGACCCGTACTTCCTCTACGCGGCCAGCAACGCGGGCAGCCTCATCGGGCTCGTCGCCTACCCGCTGCTCTTCGAGCCAAACCTCGGAGTCAGCATGCAGCGTGAGCTGTGGCTCGTGGGCTTCGGCGTCTTCATCGTGATGGCGATCTTCGCCGCCTCGCGCACGCAGCGCCGCGAGAAGCTCACGCCCAAAGAGGCCAAGCGCCAGCGCAAGCTCGAGAAGCGCATGAGCACCCAGGACCGCGAGCTCGAAGCACGCGGCTCCATGGTCACCCCCTCGCCCGAGAGCGACGAGCACGCGCCGCACAAGCACGCGCCCATCACCACACGCCGACGCCTCTACTGGATCTACCTCGCCTTCGTACCCAGCTCGATCCTGCTCGGCGTGACCAGCTACATCACCACCGATGTCGTCTCGCTGCCGCTGCTGTGGGTGCTCCCGCTGGCGCTCTACCTGATCACCATGATCATCGCCTTCGGCGCTCACGCCGAGCGGGCCGTGCGCGACTTCACCCGCCCGATGGTGCTGCTCATCATCGGTGCCATGGTGCTGCTCATGGCCAATCAGCTCCACGCCGAAGGCCCGATGTTCTTCATCATCATCATCGAGATGCTCCTGCTCTTCTCCGTGGGGGTGGTCTGCCACGGGCGTCTGGCGATCGATCGCCCAGATGCGCGCCACCTCACCGAGTTCTACCTGCTCATGTCCGTGGGCGGCGCGCTCGGCGGGCTCTTCAACGGCATCCTCGCGCCGTTGCTCTTCACCACCAACCTCGAGTACCCCATCGCGCTCGTGCTCGCCGTGGCCGTGCTTCCCTGGAGCAAGGACCTCGCCGACCTCGCAGCCGCCAAGGCCCAGCGCATCCGCGTCTCGCGGCGCGTCATCCTTCCCATCGCCTCGCTGGGCTATGTCCTCATCATGGGGTTCTTCGGTGCCGAGATCTCAGAGTTCTTGACGGTGCTCCTCCGTGGCAAGGAAGCCCTCAACGAACCCGTCGACATGACCCTCGTCGCGCTCATGTCATCGGTCCCGCCGCTGCTCGTCTATCTCGCATGGAAGGACGGGCTCGCGTGCGCCCTGACCTTGCTCTTCCCTATGGTCGCGATCCAGTACAGCGCCATCAACAACAGCGACACGCTCTACCGCTCACGCACCTTCTACGGCATCCACAAGGTCACCCAGCAGCTCGTCAGCGACGAGTACAACGACCGAGCCGTCTACATCCATGTCATCCACCACGGCACCACGATCCACGGCATCCAGTACATCGAGCCCGATCTCGAACTCAAGCCATTGGGCTACTACCACTTCAACGGCCCGTGTGGCATGATCATGGACACCATCAAGGCCATGCGCCCCGAGGGCGCCCGCATCGGCATCATGGGGCTCGGCTCGGGCGCGATCGCCGCCCACGGGCGCGAGCAGGACACCATCACCTTCTTCGAGATCGATCCCGAGGTCGAGCACATCGCCGAGAATCCCGAGCTCTTCACCTTCCTTGAGAAAGCACCCGCAGATATCGAAGTCCGCCTCGGCGACGGGCGCAAGCTCATCGAGGACTCCGAGAAGAACAACGAACCCAAGTTCGATCTCATCCACGCCGATGCCTTCAGCTCTGACTCGATCCCAACCCACCTGCTCACCGTCGAGGCGATCAACCTCTACTTCGACCGCCTCGAGGACGACGGCATGGTCGTGCTCCACATCTCCAACCGCTACCTCGATCTCGCCCCGCTCGTCTACGAGCTCGCGATGAGCACATCCGGCATCCCGCCCATCATCCTCGAGGACCGCCTGACCGAGATCCCCAACGCACAGAAGCTCTATCGCTTTCCTTCGCTCTGGATGGTGATCGTCAAGGACCCATACACCGCCATCGCCGTCGCCGAGCGGGCGCTCGAGCAGGCACGAGAGATGCACCCCGACCTGGCCGACGAGGAAGCCCTCGAAAAACTCAGCATGTGCTCGGTCTATCAGGTCCCCGAGGGCGAGCGGATCCGCGTCTGGACCGATGATTACTCCAATATCCTCTCGCTGATCCGCTGGCGCTGATCCACCCATACAATCTCGCCGAGGTACAGATCATGGGCATCCCCAGCTTCAGACTCAGCTATCAGACCGCCGGCGAATCGCACGGCCCGGGGCTCGTCGCCACCATACTCGGCGTCCCGGCAGGGCTCACGATCGATACCGACATCATCAACACCGAGCTCGCCCGCAGGCAAGGCGGCTACGGGCGAGGCGGGCGACAGAAGCTCGAGACCGACACCATCGAGATCATGACCGGCGTGCGCCGCGGCAAGTCCATCGGCGCTCCAATCACCTTCATCGTCCGCAATCGAGACTCCCGCCTCGACGACCTGGAGCGCACGCCCCCCGTCCACCGCCCACGCCCCGGGCACGCGGACCTCTCGGGCAGCATCAAGTGGCTCACCACCGACTGCCGCGAAACCCTCGAGCGAGCCAGCGCCCGCGAGACCGCCGCCCGCGTGGCCGCGTGCTGCGTCGGCCGTCTCCTGCTCAAGGAAGTCTTCGATGTCGAGGTCTTCGGCTTCGTCCGCTCGATCTTCACCGCCCGCACCGGCGTTGAGGTGACCTACGACAAGCTCGATACCCTCCGTCGCGAGCGCGATGAGTCCGACACCTACACCCTCGATCGAGAGACCACCGAGAACCAGCGCGACATCATCCGACAAGCCAAGATCGACAAGGACACCGTCGGCGGCGATGTCGAGTGCCATGTCTTCAACTGCCCGCCCGGTGTGGGCAGCTCCATGAACTGGTACGACAAGCTCGACGCCCGCATCGCCTACGCCGTCATGGGCATCCAGGCCTTCAAAGCCGTCCAGATCGGGCTTGGTGCCCAGTGCTCGCGGCGAATGGGCTCGCAGGTCCACGACCCCATCCACTACGACGCGTCACGCATCAGCGAGCCCTCGCTCGGCTTCGTGCGGACCAGCAACAACGCGGGCGGCACCGAGGGCGGCATGACCAACGGTCAGCCCATCGTCGTCACCGGCACCATGAAGCCCATCGCCACCCTGCTCCGCGGGCTCCCCAGCGTCGATCTCAACACCAAGCAGCCCGAGCACTCCCAGTACGAGCGCTCCGATGTGTGCGCGGTTTCTGCCGCAAGCGTCGTCATGGAGAACGTCGTGGCTTTCGAGGTCGCCAGCGCCTTCATCGAGAAGTTCGGCGGCGACTCGACCATCGAAACCCGAGCAAACTACGAGGCTTTCCTCGATGTCGCTCGCACGCTCCCGCTCCCCCAGCGTGGTGATCACTCCCCTGATTCAGTGATCGCCTGAGAAAATCACACCCCACGGTGTGTGAAATATCACTCGTATTCTCATGCTGCGAGAGTTTCTGCGTCGATGCTGACAAAATCGGCGGAGCCGTATCTGTTACTCAACCCAAGCCGCAACCGCGCACGCCTCTGGTGCGAATATACCCCTTGGGTTGACGAATCAATGTCCTGATCTCTCTCCGAGCGCCGCTCAGCCGTGTGTGATTCTCCTCTACTCGACAACGAGCCGGTGCTCTCTCCAGCCTCGCCCGTTCCCTCCGGGCGAGGTTTTTTTATGCGCCCAACCGATCTAGCAGCCGCTGCTCCACCCCCGCCCAGTCCTCCCGCGTGATCGCGTACACCACCGTGTCCCGCAGCACCGCGTCGGGCATGATCATGTGCGCTCGCATGACGCCCTCGCACACCGCCCCAAGCTTCTCGATGGCCGCGCGTGATTGCAGGTTCCGCGCATCCGTCCGCAGCTCCACCCGCACCGCCCCCAGCGTCTCGAACGCGTGCGACAGCATCAGGTGCTTCATCGCCGGATTGACCTTTGTCCCTCGGGCACTGGCGCCGATCCAGGTCGACCCGATCTCCAGCCCCCGGTGCTCTGGGCGGATGTTGAGATAGCTCGACGACCCGATCGCCCGCCCGCTGATGTTGTCGATCACCGCGAAGGTCACCGTGCCCGGGCGCTGGATCTGGAACTCGACATAGCGCCGAACTTCGCTGGGTGTCTTCACGCTCGATCGCATCGGCATGTACGCGAACACCCCGTCGTCGATCGCCGCGTGCAGGTCCGGCGCGTGCCGGGCGTGCAGCGGCTCAAGCGTCACAAAGTCGTTGCGGAGCGTAACGGGCTGGGGAACCATCGGCGAGAGCAGGTCGAACATGTGCTATGGTAACCCAATCATGAGCAGGCGAAGCCGTCGATCACGAACAGATACGCAAACTGGCGAGACCACCAAGCTCGCCGATCCACTCTGCCCGCGGTGCGGCTACTGCCTGATCGATACGGCCTCGCCGCCCTGCCCGGAGTGCGGCTACCTGTACGATCGAGTCGATCCGGCCCGCCTGCCAAACATGCACAGCGATGTCTGCGCCGAGCACAAGCTCATCCGCACCATGATCCTCTGCTATCTCATCTTCCTGGCGTTGGGCGCGTACACGAAGCTCCACCTCCCGATTGACTGGGCCGACCTGGCGAGCAGCGGGGTTGTCGCAGTCATGCTCCTGCTCGGGATGATTCTCTTCGACCGTTCCACGCTCAGCCGACACGAGCGGAAGTCACGATCGCCGGAGTACGACGGCACGACAGCCGCCGGCACCTACTCGATGCTTCTGATCGCGCTCCTTGCGATCCCGATCCTGATGATGCTGGCAAAAATCGGCTACGAGACCTTCCAGCGGGTCTTCTGATGGGCGCAACCCCGCCATCCCGCCTGCCCAGCGCCTTTATCCGCGTCTCGCGCTGCCCGATCTGTCGCTACTCGCTCAAAGACCTCGCCCCGGACGCACCCTGCCCCGAGTGCGGCCAAGACATCGACCGCGATCTCTTCACCTCCCCCGAAATCCAGGACGCAGTCACCCAAACGCGTGCGTGGTGCACGTTGGGCATCGCCGCGTGGGCCCTGATCGCAATCGCGTACTGGGGCATGAGCACGGCCATGCTCTCTGTCTTGAATAGCTACTACCCCGGTGTCTACGGTGCGAACCACTACGCGGGGGTATGGTGCCGAACCGCGATCGTCATCGCACCCATTGCGCTGAGCTGCTCATGGCACCGCCACGCCAGGCGCATCATCTACCGGCACGCCAGCCGCCGAGCCGATCGGAAGCCGACGCTACCGAAACGCGTCATCGCAATCAACGGCCTGGGCATGGGCTTGTTTCTGCTCGGTTGCCTTCGATTACTGCCGTGATCTCAACGCCGCCGGCGCAGCCCCATCAGACCCGCACCGCCGAGCAGCGCCATCGTGCCGGGCGCAGGCACCGGGTTCGTGTCCACAGTGAAGCTGATGTACGCATCACCCACAAAGGTCCCGCCGCCTACGAACTCCGCGCCGAAGCGCCCCGGGCGGATCGTGCCGTTGTAGTCGTCGGTGGTGAAGCTGATGACGAAGCTGCCCGTTCCCGACCAGCCAAGATCGCCGCCCAGCAGACGCACCTGCGACGCGACCGAGTCGATCACCGGCACATCGAAGGTCAGGTAGAAATCGCTCGCGTCGTTGCCGCTCTGCACAAGGTAGTTCTCGATCACGAGCGTCGTCGAGATGATGCTGCCCTCCAGCGGCGCATCGCCGCCGAAGTAGCCGTAAAGCACCGAGGTGTTCACATTGGTCGGAAAGTCGTACCGCACCTCCACGATCTCGCCGTGGGAACACGCGGCCACGCTGCACACCAACGCCGCAGCGCCCGCACACTTCAGGTTCATCATCTCGATCTCCATCTCGAAACCAGCGCCAAGGTGTCCGCCCGGGCGTCCCCACGCGAGCATCGTACCACCACCATGATGATTTCAAATCAGATTCAAGATCAAATCGCAGATTTTCCTGTATTCCACCGCGGTACGGGTCGCAGACATAGTTAGTAAGTGCTAATATATAGGCATGGACCACCACACCCAAACCAGACCCATCGCCAGCAGCGCCACCACCCGTCGTTGGTGCGTCTACGGCATCATCGCTTGGGGTTTGGCTTCGGGGCTCTATCTCTTGCTCAACGGGCTCGCACTCGGGCTGGGCAACATGATCAATACGCCTCCCACCGGCCCTCGCTCCATGCCGCCCGTGATCATGCTGCGGATCGCCCTACTGGCGGTGCCGATCCTGCCGCTGATGTTCTGGTTCGTCATCGCCAAACGCGGCAACTCGCACGCGACCCACTACGGCGCGATGACCGTCGCGCTTCTGGGTATCGGCATGCACTTTGCCTGGATCCTGCTGTTCGCCAAGCTGCTCGCGGGCGGTTGAACTCGCCATGATCAGTGCAGAACGCGGAAGACTTCCGCCTCGTCAGTCAGCCCCAGCTTCACCTTCTCGAGTGCGTCGATCTTCATCGGCTCGAACCCGGCATCCACGGCCGCCTCGTACAGCGTCACGCCGTCCGCCCGCTGACCCGTCAACTGCCGCAGGCGATCGTTCATGAGCATCAGCTCGTGCACCGCCAGTCGCCCCTTGTACCCGCTGCCGAAGCAGGTCTCGCACGCCTCGCCGCCCTGCGTGCCCGCGCCGTGGCAGGTCGTGCACAGGCGGCGCAACAGACGCTGGGCCAGCACGCCTACCAGTGAGCTCGTCACGAGGTACGGCTCCACGCCGATGTCCAGCAGACGCGGGATGGCGCTGGGCGCATCGTTAGTATGCAGCGTCGCGAGCACGAAGTGACCCGTCAGCGAGGCCTGGATCGCCAGCTGGGCCGTCTCCGGGTCGCGGATCTCGCCCACGAGGATCACATCCGGGTCCTGTCGCAGCAGCGAGCGCAGGCCTGTCGCGAAGGTGACATCACGCTTCACATTCACCTGCATCTGGCTGATGCCGTCGAGGTGATACTCGACCGGGTCCTCGATCGTCATCACATTGCGTGAATCGCGATCGATGCGACCCAGGGCCGCGTAGAGCGTGGTCGTCTTACCCGATCCGGTGGGGCCCGTGACGAGCAGGATGCCGTTGGGCCGCTCCACGCAGTCCATCAGCGCCGTCTGCAGCCGCTTGCTCATCCCGATCGCCGAAAGGTCCAGCTCGTTCTGCGACTGATCGAGCAGACGCAGCACGATGCGCTCGCCGAAGATCGTCGGGATCACGCTCAGGCGGATGTCGATCTTCTTCTGCCCGATCCGCACCGTCGTCTGCCCGTCCTGCGGCGAATGGCGGTTGGCGATGTCCAGCTCCGTCATGACCTTGAGTCGCGACGAGATCGCCGAAGCCAGCGAGAGCGGGGGGGCGAACGCGTCCACCAGCATGCCATCGATACGGAACCGGATCGCCAGGCGCTCCTCCATCGGGTGCACATGCACATCCGACGCGTTGCGCCGCAGCGCCTCGAACAGGATCATGTTCACCAGGCGGATGACCGGCGTCTGGCGTGCCTGGGCAAGCAGGTCGTTGCTCTTGCCGATTGCGCCGGCCGCCTGCTCGATCGCGTCCTGATCGAGCGGGATGTCCTCGACGATCTCCGTAACAAGATCGCCGCGTTGCTCGTAGCCGCGGTTGATCATGCTCGCGACCGCGCCGCGCGGCACGAGCACCACGCTGATCGGTGCATCGAGCACATCCTCGAGCATGGTCAGCACGCTCGGCTGCATCGGGCGGCTCGTCGCGATGACATACACGCCCTCGCGCCGCTCGATGCAGGCCACGCTCTGCGCCCGCGCATCGTCCTGATCGATCAGCTCATAAAACCGCGAGGCGCTCTCGCCCAGCTTGGGCTCGGCGATATACGCCAGCCCCGTCCGCTGCGCCAGCAGCTTGAGCGCGCTCGACTCGTCGAGCGCCATCGTCTGGAGCATCACATCCCACGGCTCGTCGTCGCTGCCAGGGATCGACGCGAACGCGCGCAGCTGATCGCCCGAGAGCTTGATCTCGCCGAACGCCCGCGCTGCCTCATTCCAGCGATCGACGACGATCGGCGCTGCGTCCGCGTCGCGCTTGTCGCCGCCCTTGGCGGGGTTGCGTTTGATGATGCCGTTTGACTTGCCCATGCCGTGTATGCCCTGTCTTCAGACCAACCTTACGAACCGCTCGCCTCGCCGACCTCGATCACCTCGGGCTCCATGCTCGGAACCGAAGCCGCCGGGGCGGCTGAATCCTCACGACGCTGTGGCAGCTCGGAGGGCGTCGCGTCGCTGTTTGGCGCGTCGATGATCGCGGGCTCCATCTCCAGCATGTCGTCGCCGACATTCATCTCCGCCTGCGGGCCACGCGAGAAGAGCTTGAGATCGTTGAAGTTCGGGTCCGTCATGATCCGCGGCGTCAGGAACACATACAGCTTCGACGCGTTGTTCATCTTGTTCGTCCGCTTGAACAGCTCGCCCACGAGCGGGATGTCGCCGATGAACGGCACCTTGAGCACCGTGTCACGCACATCCTCGACCGTGATGCCGCCGAGCACGATCGTCGCGTTGCTGGGCACCGTGGCGCTGCCCTCGACCGTGCGCCGGTTCGTCGCGGGAGGAAGCCCGTTGCTGCCCGTGCCCACGAAGTTCGAGAGCTCGACATAGTACTCCATGCGGATGAAGCCCGCCTTGGAGATCGAAGGCGTCACACGAAGCGTCGTGCCCGCCTCGACATAGCCGCCCAGGCCCTGCAGATTGTCCGCGCCGCTCGTGCCCTGCGTGATCTCGCTGTACGGCTGCTCCTCGATCGAAACGATCTCGGACTCCTCGTTATCGTTCACCAGCAACTGCGGCGTCGAGAGGATCCGAACATCGTTGTTCGTCTGCGTCGCGTTGATGATGATGGGCACATAATCCGAGAAGATCACCGCCTGCGTCAGGCCGCCAAGCCCCGTCGCGACAGACTTCGGATCCTGGAAGGTTGCGCCGGGCGATGAGAGCCCGAAGTTTGTCCCCGCAGAGTAGCTGCCCGCGTTGATCTGCGACTCGAACGCAAGCGTGAAGTCCTCGTTGTCCGCCACCGAGACGATCAACGCCTCGATGTACACCTGCGACCGCTGCTGGTCGAGGCGATTGATCAGCTTCTCGATCTCGCCCTGCTGCTTGATCGGCGCGTTCACCACCACCTGATTGTTGAACTCGTCGGCCGTGATCGTGACCTTGTTGGGATCGAACGCGCCCGTCTCTCCGTCGCCCGCGATCGGGAAGCCGTTGATAAATGCCCGGTTCGCCCGCCCAGAGGTTCCCTGCAGCAGGTCCGACTCGCCCGTCTGCGATTCACCTTTGATGATCGCGTTGAGCAGGTCCGTCACTGTCAGCGCATCGGTGTGATCCAGCGGGTAATCGCGGATCACCACACGCTCGTCTTCGGTCTTGAGCTCATCGAGCAACGCCGAGAGCTGCTGCTGCTGCTCGGGCGTACCGTAGTAGATGATGTTGCCACGCGTCGGGTCGACCACCATCACCGGGCCACCCTGGCCCTCGTTGCCATTCGTGATCGCCTGCCCCGCGTTATTCTGGTTGAATCCCCCGAACGGGTTGAACTGATTCGCCGTCGCATCCTCGATCTGAATCACCTCGCCCAGCCCGCGACGCTTGGCAATATCCGCGATCTGAGCCGCCGATGCCCCCGCGAAGTAGTTGCGCGGCTGCAGCGTGTTCGGCACATCGATGACATCCAGCAACTGACGCACGCGATCGATTTCGTTGCCCGTGCCGCGGAAGATCAGCGCGTTGCCCTGCGGGTCGATCGTGATCCGCTCGCCGATGTTCGACAGCGTGCCCCCGTCCAGACTCAGCACACTCGGGGTATTGTTCTGATTCCCGCCCCGCTGGTTGTTCCCGGCGTTGAAGTTCAACGAGTTCCCGTTGGAACTCCCGCCCACGAGCCCCACAACGCGATTGAGCGCCGTCGGTGCCGCCAGATGATCCAGCTCGAAGCGGATGTACTGCTGGTCCTTGTCGATCGAGATCAGCCTCTCCACCATCTTCTCGATGCGGTCGATGTCACGCGAGCGGGCGTTGATGATCAGCACACCGAGCTCGTCCACCGCCTGGATCGCGTTGCTCTGTGCCTGCTGCCCGGGCTGCGCGTTGGCACCCCCGAGCGTCGCCAGCAACGGCGGAACCAGCAGGCTCGGCTTGATGTTCGGGGTCTCGATGATCTTCGTCGTCCCCAGCTGGTCGCCGAACACCGGCTTCACATCCGTTGTCGGCTGCACGATGTAAAACCCCGTCGCCGGCTCGAAGGTCACCGCGAAGTTGAACTGGTCCAGCATCGCGTCAAGCAGATCAATCAGCTTGTCCTTGGGCACCTCCACCGGGGCGTTGAACACCACCTCGCCGTCCGGCGAGCCCTTGACCACGATGTTGATCCCCAGCGAGCTGCCCACAAAGTCGATCAGCGTCGTCAGCTCGATCGGCTCTGAGAAGGCCCCAAAAGAGACAGTATCCCCGGTCTGTGGGGCGGGACGGGGGCGATCCTCGTTGCTGTTATTGAACTGCGGCATCAGCGCCGGACGGACCGTCTCAGGCTGCTCATCGGGCACCGCCCGCTGACCCAACGCCGAGCCGCACAGCATGCCGCCTAGCAGTGTCGAGAGCGTGAGCACCGTCTTGGTATTCATTCGTTTCACAGCCGCGATCTCCTTGCCCACTCTGCCGAGCCGGGCGTCTATCGTCAATTCTCGCGATCAACGCCCGATCGGGTATTTCTCGCCATCATACAGTAGCCCGTTCGCCGCAACTTCGGGCCAGAACACTACATTCGGAGCTTGTTCATGCGCATCGTGAGTCTCATCCCCTCGGGCACTGAAATCGTCGCCCTGCTGGGCGCAGGCGATGCCCTTGTGGGACGCTCCCACGAGTGCGACTTCCCGCCCGCCATCACCGATCGACCCGCCCTCACAAGCCAGACCACGCACTACGACCCCGCGGCAGGCACCGACGCCAAGGCCATCGATACCCAGGTCGCCCAGGCGAGCGCCTCGGGTCAACCGCTCTATACCCTGAACGAAGCCCTGCTCGAGGAACTCCAACCCGACCTCATCATCACCCAGGATCTGTGCTCCGTCTGCTCGATCGATCTCGACAGCGTCCGACGCGTCGCCGATCGACTCCCAACCAAGCCCAGGTTGCTCTCGCTCAACCCCAAGTCCGTCGAGGATATCCTCGACGATATCTACCGCGTCGGCGACGCGATCGGGATGAACAAGCAGGCCATGCATGAGGTCGTGAGGCTCCGTCAAAGAATGGACCGGGCAGAGGAGCACATCAACCCCTACGACGACGGCCCAATCTGCGGCTTCATGGAATGGACCGACCCGATCTACATCGCCGGGCACTGGAATGTCCAGCTCATCGAACGCGCCGGCGCCAGACACCCGCTCAACGAAGCCGTCGCCAAGCCGGGCTCGGGCGCCGCCGTCGGTCCACAGCAGGCCGAACGGCTCGCCGGGCACTCCATTGCCGTGCCCCCCGAAATCTTTGCCGCCACCCAGCCCCGATATCTCGTCATCGCCCCCTGCGGGCTCTCCCTCGATCAGGCCCACACCGAAACCGACGCCCTCTACGCCAGGCACGAGTGGTTCAGAACTCTCCCCGCCGTCCGGGATCAGCGCGTCTTCGTCGTCGACGGCAACCAGATGTTCAACCGTCCCGGCCCGCGCATCGTCGATGCGCTCGAGTTCATGGTCGCCATCCTCAATGACCGCGCGCACCTCATCCCCGAGGGCTTCCCATACCGCAGCTGGTCGCCAAACGGTCACAACGACTGATCAGGAATCCTGCTCGTCGGGCGTGTGTCGGAACACATTCCGCATCCCGTCGAACGACATCCCGTCGATCGGCAGCCGCGGCGGCGCGGGCAGCGTGAAGCTCGACAGCTTCAGCACCTCTTCCCGCGCGGCGTCCAGCTCTCGTTCGAGCTGCTCACTCGCCTCGATCTGGCCCGGGGCGGCCTCGATGATCAACTCCGGCCTCAGATCCACCCTGGGCTCAGGGGCCGCGGGCTGGACAGGAGTGGGGGCCGGTGCCGCAGGTGTCGCGGCCTCGAACTGCATCGTTCCTGCGCCCGGCATCGACGCACCAAGCGTCTCCGCACGCTGGATCAGCGTCCCGAGCCACACGCCCGCCTGCTCAACACGCGTCGAGAGCTTGTGCAACGACCCATCCAGCAGCGCCTGCAGCTGACCCGAATGATTGCTCATCCGATCGGTCACCTCGCCCGCGATCTTCGAAGACGCCGAGATCGTCTCGCGGAGTGTCTTCTGCTCAATCTGCAGGTGACGCAGCTCCGTCGACGCCAGCTCCAGCTTCTGCTCCAGGTCTGGCCCGAGCTGCAGGATCGTCCGGGCCGCTTCCTGCATCGGCCCCACGATCCGCTCCTTACGCTCCTCGAGCGTGTCCAGCTCGCCCGCCGCCTCGATCAGCCAGTTGCCGAACGCACTCCGCACGCTCTCCGCCTGCGACTGCAGATCCTCGAGCTGCCGGTACACACGATCCAGCGATGCCAGCTGGGTCTCGCCGCGATCCACCAGCGACTCGATCCGCGCCAGTGGCGAATCCTCAAACACAGGGTGCTCAGGGTCCATCCCCAGCGCCCGCATCGCATTGCTCGATGCCTCGATCAGCGGCTCGATCGTCGATCCCACACGCTCGATCCGCGTCTCGATGTCTCCCATCGTTTCCTTCGCCCGTGTGCTCAGCGCATCGCTGGCCTCGTGCGCCTTCTCAAAGGCCCTTGCGATCGTCGCGTTGATCTGCGCCCGTGCCTCATCGACCTGCGCCCGAAGCGCATCCACACCGTCCTCTCGCGCCTGATCGCTGCCCTCGATCGCCCTGCGCAGCGACTCAAGACGCTCATCGATCGTCTGACCCAGCGATTCCAGCTCCGCCGCGTGCTCCTGTGTCCGCTCGATCGCCTCGAACGCACGACGCTCCGATGCCTCAACCCGCTGCTCGGCCCGCGCGATCAGCTCGCTCATCCGCGCCTCACTCGCCGACAGCCGCTCATCGATCACCCGATCGATCCGCTCGCTCACCGCCTGCGCGTCGGGCAGCGCCTGCTGCACCTTCTCCAGCAGCCGGTCCGTCCGCTCCGCCCGCTCGTCAATCATCTTGAGCATGCGGATGCCCGCCTGCAGACGCTTGTTCACGCTCTCGCTCGTCTCATCACAGCGGCGGATCATCGCTTCTGCATCAGAAGAGAAGTCCTCCAGCGTTCGACCCTGAGCGCTCGCCTGGGCGATGATGCCCTTGAGCGTCTCGGCGTATTTCGCGAACGCGCTCGCGTCCAGAACGCGCGGCGTCAGGAACATCTCTTCCGTATCACCGCTGTCCACCTTTGCCCGGGGCTCAACGATCGACCCATTCACGCCGATGGCCCTGATCGCAGTGGGGGTCGTCTTGGTCATGCCGTTCTCGCCCATCGGTCAAACTCCCGCCCCGCCCGGGGCCGTTCACGCACCGACGCCTCGCGCACCTTCGGCGCGAAAGCGAAACAGAGCGTCCAGATAACTTCGGCACAATCGCCCCTGACGCTCAAGAATCGCCGCCCAATACACCCTGCAGACGCGCAACTTTCCCCCCGACGACTACACTCAACCGTGAGCAAGCACCACCAACAGCCGGATCTCAACGACGCATCACGCGGCAAACGCCTCCAGCGCGTCCTCGCCGACGCCGGCGTCGGCTCTCGCCGAGCCTGCGAGGCCATGATCGAGAACGGCGACGTCACCGTCAATGGGCAGCTCATCACCAAGCTCCCGGCATGGGTCAACCCCGAAGAAGACCGCATCGTCGTCGCCGGCAAGGTCGTGGCATCACCGGATCGCAAGATCTATGTCATGCTCAACAAGCCCCCCCGCACGCTCTCCACCGCCAAGGACGAACCCGGGGCCGACCGACGAACCGTCACCGGACTCGTCGACCATCCCGCAGCGCCACGCCTCTTCCCCGTCGGACGCCTCGATTTCGACACCGTCGGGCTGATCCTGCTCACCAACGACGGCGAGCTCGCCAACCGACTCACACACCCCCGATACGGGGTCCCCAAGACCTACCGCGTCGCCGTCAAGGGCTCGCTCGACGAAGACGCCATCAAAGAACTCGAGCGCGGCATCTTCCTCGCCCAGCGAAAAGCCGGGCGAACCGAGGGCGCCGGACGCACCGCCCATGTCGAAATCGTCCTCATCGCCCGCGAACGCGAGAAGACCATCGTCGAACTCACACTCCGCGAAGGCCGCAACCGCCAGGTCCGGCGCATGCTCGCAGCCGTGGGCTACCCCGTCAAAAAGCTCGAACGCGTCGCAATGGGCCCCGTCAAGCTCAAGGGGCTCGCCCGTGGGCAGTGGCGCGAGCTCACCCGCGACGAGATCAACGCCCTCAAGCGGGCCGCAGCCGATCAACGCCGCGAAAAGAAGAAGCCCGAGCCCGGCACCTCCAGCGGCAGCCGCCGCCGCCGCGCCGCTGCCCAGCCAGAACGCAAGCAGCCCTATGTGAGCCCCGACGCCGCAACATCGGGCGCCCCGATCCCAAAGCGAACCATGAAGAACGCGATCAACCGGGCAAACAAACCCCGCCCCGATCGAGGAGCTTCACCCAAGCCGCCGAGCGATTCGCCCGAATAACAGGGTACAACACGGGTCCGCCGCGCCGTTTGAGCCGCCCATCGCCGCCATGCCCGAAACCAAAGACTCCAACACGCAAGGCAAGGACACGCCAAAGGACTGGCGTCAGGAAGTCACGCGCATCCTCACCGTCACCCGCATCGGTGTCGTCGGGCTCTACAGATCCCAGCTGCCGCGCATGGCCGCCGCGCTCGCGTTCCGCACCATCTTCTCCATCATCCCGGTGATGGCCATCGGCCTGCTGATCTTCGGCTCCTTCGTCTCCGAGACCCAGGTCGAGGAGGGCGTCCGACGCGTCCTCGATTTCGCGGGCATCTCCCAGATCGCCACGATGGAAGACGACGACAAGCCCGACGCCACTGCGGTCAAGGACCCCGACCCCGCCACCATCGACGAAGAAACCCAGCTCGAACTCGATCCAAACGCTCGTGCCGAGAGCAAGCCGCCCACCACGACCAAGGACGACCCCTTCGCCGGTGCCGATCTCGAGCAGGTCATCACCGATCTCATCAACCGCGTCAACACCTCGATCCGCAATGTGCCCACCGGCTGGATCGCCCTGACCTCGGGCCTCGTGCTCTTCTACGCCGCGATGTCCATGCTCATCGAGATTGAGAAGTCCTTCAACCAGCTCTGCGGCGCACCGGGCGGGCGCCCGTGGCTGCGCCGGATCATGCTCTACTGGACCATCCTCACCGCCGGCTCGATCATGCTCGCCGCCACCTTCCTCGCCGGCGACGCCTTCACCCGATGGGTGATCTCGTTTGCCGGGCAGGACTCCATCGTCGGCGCTGTGATGGCCGGCTACGGCGTCTCTGTACTCATCTCCACCATCCTCCTCGTCGGGGCCTACACCACCATCCCCAACACCCGCATCAAGTTCCGCACCGCCCTGGCCGGTGCCTTCTTCGCAGCGATTACCTGGGAGCTGGGCAAGCTCGGCTTCACCACTTACCTGCGATACACCACCACATACGCCAAGTTCTACGGCTCAATCGCCATCCTGCCCCTCTTCCTCCTGTGGGTCTACCTCACCTGGCTCATCGTGCTCTTCGGGATGCAGGCGACCTACGCCCTCCAGAACTTCCATCGCCTTGTGCAGTCCAAGCTCAACCCCTCCAGCGAGGAAGCCAGCAGAACGCCCACGCTCCTCGACCCCCTCGTCGCTCTGAGCGTCGCCAAGGCCATCCAGGCCGCCTTCCAGCAGGGCAAGACCATCTCAGCCGATCAGGTCGCCTCACAGACCGCCCTGCGATCAGATCAGGCCAGCGAGGTCATCCGCGTCCTTCACCGGGGCGGATTCATCAACCGCGTCGAACGCGGCGACAGCGACGACGCTTGGACCCCCGCACGCCCTGCCGAACAGATGCCCCTCGACGAGATCCTCCGCTGCGCCCAGAGTCTCGACGCCTTCAGGATCAGCAACGCCGACGACCTGCTCCCGCAGTCGATCCTCGATGCTTCGATCGGTTCATGTTCGGGCAAGTCCATCGCGGACCTGCTGACTCCCGGCGACCCCGATTCAGGGGCCCCGCGTACGCCCAAAACGCCCGAATCCTGAACCATTCCTTTGCCCGCCGAGCGCGTCCCAAACGGGGTGCTCGCCTATGCTTTCCGTCCTCATGAACCAGATTCAACTCACAGAGTTTTCCATCTATCTGCAGCAGCGACCGGGCGAACTCGCCGGGCTCCTCGACGCGGCTTACGCCGCAGGTGTCGAGATCATCTCGATCTCCACAACCGAGCACCTCGACCGCGGCTGCGTGCGTCTCCTGGGCTACCCCGAAGAGGCCCTCCGCCATGTCTGCGAGTCCATGGTTGACGCCGGCGTCGGCCCCGTGGTCGAATCGCCCGTCGTCGCCGTCAGCGTCGAGGACCGCCCGGGCATCGTGCGCGATCTGGCCGTCCTGATGGCCGACAACCGCGTCAATGTCCGTTACTGCTACTTCGTCCCCGCCTCACGCGTCAGCGAGAAGACCCTCTGCGTCTTCCGTTTCGATGAGTTCGAGCGGGCCATCGAGATCATCGAGCAGACCGACTGGCCAACGGATACCATCGACTCGATCAGCGAAAGCGACGCATCGCCCGACGCGGGCGAATCCGCCGCCTGATCAGGAACGAACCCACACACACGCAAGATCACGCGTATACTGCCTAAGCAAGCGCGATCCACGCGCACAGACCTGCCCGGGAGCGAGATTCACATGGGACTCGAAGGCGCCATCACGACCGACAATGTGCTCACCACCCAGCTGCGCCGCGTCGTCAACTGGGCCCGCCGCTCCAGTCTCTGGCCCATGCCCTTCGCCACCGCCTGCTGCGGCATCGAGCTCATGGCCACCGCATCTTCCCGCTACGACCTCGCCCGCTTCGGTGCCGAGGTCATGCGGTTCTCACCCCGACAGGCCGACCTCATGATCGTCGCCGGGCGTGTGAGCGTCAAAATGCTCCCCGTCCTCCAGCGCATCTACGAGCAGATGCCCGAGCCCAAGTGGGTCATCTCCATGGGGGCCTGCGCCTCGACGGGCGGCGTCTTCGATACCTACGCCACCGTTCAGGGTGTTGACCAGTTCATCCCTGTCGATGTTTATGTCCCGGGCTGCCCGCCACGCCCCGAGATGCTCATCGAGGGCGTCATGGCCATCCAGCGCCACATCGACGAAGAGGGCATGCCACCCTCCGGCCCGGGCGGACGACGCGTCCCCTTGGGCATCACCGTCCAGGCCCCGACGCACGCCCTCAAGCCCCAGCCCATCGGGCTCAACTCCAAGGCCTGAGCCGCCAAGCACAACACGATCGAGTAAACAACGCCCCGGAAAGCCCGGGGCGTTTTCACTTGTTCTGAAGACATGTTCGGCTGCATGGTTCGCTCAGCATCTTGCGGAAAACCCGCACACAGCGTTTCAAAGTCATACATGTCCTCCATGCCGTGCCCGCATCCTCCCCCGAATGAACGGGAGAGGATGCAATACGATGGCAAGCCCTAGGTCATTGCCAAAAACGAAGACCCCCCGGGCGAACCCGAGGGGTCTTGATTGCTTGGTTGATGCACGCCCGATCAGATCGAGCGGATCATACCGGTCGGTTCGCAGCGATTAGCGGCGACGACGACCAGCGGCCAGGCCGCCCAGGCCGAGCACTGCGAGAGCGCTGGGAGCCGGGACGTAGGAGATGGTGAGGCTGCCGCTGTTGAAGAACGAGTCAACAGCGTTGGCGTTGTCGTCGAAGCCCACTTCGTGGAACTCGATCGAGAGCATACCCGAGCCGTCGAGGACGATGCCCGAAGCGGCCGAGCCAGCGTAGTTGGCGTTCGAAACGGTGAACGCGTCACCAGCAGCGACGTTGATCGACTGAGCACCATTGAAGGTCATGGTGTTCTCGTCAGCCCAGCTGATGCCGAGGGTGGTCAGGTTCACGTTCCACGCGATGTTGGTGATGGTTGCGCCAGCACCGACGAACACGTTGAGGATGGTGTTGTCTGCGTCACCCTGGAAGTCCCAGCTCTCAACGCCCGAGACGTCGATAACGAGGTCGGTACCCATGGCGGTGCCTGCGAGGGCAGCAACAGCGGCGAGTGCGATCGTCTTCTTCATTTTGATTCTCTCTTTCTTGAACTCTCAATGTGCCAGCGCTCCGCACGCTGGCATGACATTCCCAAAGACACGGGTGTCATATCCCTGATCTGATCACAGTACGATTGGAGTGTTTTACCCTGACAATCAGGAACTGATCGTCTCACCCTCTCTCGGTTTCTCTGCTCTCTTCTCAGGCATAAGCCCCAGTACGGACAGTCTATGGATTCAGTGGGGGCTGTCAATACCACACTCAGACAATTGCGAAGTAATTCTTGGCAATTAGGTGGTTTAGAAACGAATCAGTGTTTCGTAAGCTCCGATCATCAACGCGAATTTGAGCCAAAAATGCCGTTTCGGTGACCCATCCCCCTCAGCTTAACATCGAGGAAAGAAACAACAACAAAGAACTTGTACGCCCTCAAATCGAATCGATCTGCCGTTCCTGCCCTCCAGAGTCAACATGTCACCCGGGTCCAACCCCACCAAGTACAGCTCATGCATCATCGAGCCCGCCCCAAGCGTCGCTTCTGCTCGAGAGTCTCTCCACCCCGATCCACAGCTTCATCTCAACCGCTTGATCGGCGTCCCTTGGGTGGCGCTCCGATCAACCCCGGGCCTTGCGCTGCAGCTCGCGGCCCCGGCGTGTGGGCAAAAAAGAAGACGCCCCGAGCGATTGCCCGGGGCGTCCTTGTATTGTGATCATCGTATTGAGCTTGAAGGCAAACGATGCCAGTTTCGGGTCAGGAAGCCAAGCTCAGATGATACTTGCTTTCGATCCCAGAGGGATTAGCGACGACGACGACCAGCGACGAGACCGCCGAGGCCGAGGATCGCGAGCGAGCCGGGAGCGGGGACGCCCTTGACTGCCAGGTAGAGGACCGAGCCCTGCTCGAAGACAGCGTCACCAGCGCCGCCGTTGTCGACGAAGCTATCGAAGGCTTCGACATTGAGCACGCCGTCGCCACCGAGGGTGATGTTGGGGAGCGAAACGTCGTCGCTCAGGTCGATGATGCCGCCCGAAGCGTAGTTCATGTTGCTCACGGGGCCACCGTCAGCCGAACCGACGGTCAGGAAGATCTGACCTTCGAAGTTCAGAACGGCTTCCGAAGCCCAGCTGGCGCCGAAGGTGGTCAGGGTGACGTCCCAGCCGATGCCGGTGACCTCAGCGCCAACGGCCAGGCCGACGGCGAGCATCTGGTTCAGAGCCGAGCCCTGAGCGTCGTTGAAGGTCAGGCCCGAGACATCGACGGTGATGGTCGCGGTTGCGGCACCAGCGTTGTCGACGCTGTAGTTGGTCAGGCCGGTCTGCAGGACGGGGGCTGCGGTGGCGAGGCCAGCTGCTGCAGCAAGAGTGGTCAGTGCGATTGCTTTCATTTCTCTTCTCTCTTTCGTTTGACAAACTCAAGATTGGTCGACGCACCACACGCCGAACCAAGACATTCCCATATACATACCGGCAACATTGCCGGATATGGCGAATCAAGTCGAACATACCGAGTTTGAACAGGGGCTCTCTTTCTCTCCCTGGTCGTACTCCGGACAGTACAAACAGAACCGTCCGATGTCTGATCGACACCGATCAGCAGGCAATACACCGGCTGACCAACTGCAAGGGTAGTGATTTCTACACCCCTGTCAATACGGAGCCCCCTGAATTTCCACAGAAAGAGGGGTTCGTGCAAATTTCCCTCTTCACGCTCCGATAACATGCAAAAACACCCGTCTGACGGGTGTTTACAGTGACCGATAGCCCAACACAGCGCGCAGGCCACGCACTCGGGATATCCAAAAGAATGCCGTACAAATATCGGGAAATGGGCATTCAGCGACGCCGACGCACCGCGAACAGCCCACCAAACCCGAATACAGCAAGCGGCCCGGGTGCCGGGTAGATGATCGTGATCGTCGAGCCGGCCTCGAAGTACGCATCGATCTGATCAATGTTGTCATCGAAGTTCGTCTCGAAGAACTCGATCTCCATCACCCCATCAAACGAACCCACAAAGCCGCCGAAGATCGCGCCCTGATAGTTCATGTTGCTCACCGTAAAGGCGTCGCCCGCCGCGGGGCTGATCAACAGCGATTCGTCCGCGATCCCGAAGGTCACCTCTTCCGCCCAGCTGGTGCCAACCGTGGTGATGTACACATCCCACTCGATGCCGATCGGGATCGCGAACCCGATAAACAGCTCCGCGATCTCGTTGTCCGGATCACCCTGAAAATCCCAGCTCGCCATTCCTGAGATATCGATCGTCAGCAAAGCCCGGCTGCTCGCGTCGTACGGGGTGTCCTGCCCTACAAGCTCCGTCCAGTGCACCACCTCGCCCCGCGCAAGCCCGCACGCCCCCATCACGCAAACTACCGGAATCATCCTGCTCATCTCGTCGTCTCCTCTCTTTGCTCTACTTCGTTCCCAGCAGATCATCCGGACCCGCTCCTCCGATCCTCGCACAACCACGAAAAAAGCACAAGCGAATTCGCTTGTGCTTCAGGACAGTCAGTTATCAGCCGGGCTCACATGGCGTTGAGCTTGCGACCAATCCGGCGGCGACGGTTCATGATCTTGCGACCACCCTTGGTCTTCATGCGGGCACGGAAACCGAGTGTGCGTCGACGCTTCACATTGCTCTGACGGCGGGGGTAGTGCATGGCCATGTCTGCATTCTCCGTTCAACAGGGGGCCATCATCAACAAAGGCCCATTCGCCCAAAGTTCAGGGCGAGCACTGTAGTCCGCCACAACTCGTTCGTCCACAACAACATCCCCAACCCGCCAGAATTCATTGGACACCCGCTCAAAGCCGAAGCATAATCATGGTGTTGTCCTGGCCCTCGCGAGCGCCAACCACGACACGCGGCCTCTTGTTCGGTGTTTATTCAAATGAACACTCAGCAACCGTCCGCGACTCGCTCGCACGGCGCCAGATCCCTGTCCATGCCCCGCATCAGTTGTGGGGCTCACAAGGCGCCCAGCCCGCGCCGCATGTGTCTGGTGCATCATGCAAGACATCCGAGATAAGGCCCAGGAGATCCTGGGGTACGCATTCAACGATATCGATCTGCTCGATCTCGCCCTCCGCCACGCCTCCATCTCTGAGTCAAGACTCGATTCCAATGAACGCCTCGAATTCCTCGGCGACGCCATCCTCGGCATGATCGTCTGCGAACGCATCTTCATGCGGTTCCCGACCTACCTCGAAGGTGAGATGACCAAGATCAAGTCGCTCGCCGTCTCCCGGAAGATCTGCGCCAAAATCGCCATCCAGCTCGGGCTCGATCAGCTCATCATCGTTGGCAAGGGCATGCAGACCCAGGCCAAGCTTCCCCAGTCACTCGCGGCCGCGGTCCTTGAATCCATCATCGCCGCCCTCTACATCGACGGCGGCATGCAGGTCGTCCGCGACTTCCTCGAACCCCTGCTCGACCCCTTGCTCGACGAAGCCGTGCAATCCGGGCACCAGCACAACTTCAAAAGCGTCCTCCAGCAGCACGCCCAGCGCACCATCGGCGCCTCGCCCTGCTACCGGATCCTCGATGAAAAAGGTCCGGACCACGCCAAAGCCTTCTATATCGCGGTTGAACTCAACGGCAACCAGTTCGAGCCCTGCTGGGGCAAGTCGAAGAAGGCCGCCGAGCAGCAGGCCGCCCTCAACGCCCTCCACGGGCTGGGGCTCACCGAGATCCTCGAAGACGGCGCAACCCGCATGAAACCCGAGGCCAGTCTGGTTCACATGCCGGATTCAGAAGAAGAGGAATAAACGGGAAGGCGTCAGTCCAGACGCACCAGATCCACGACCATCGGCAGATGATCCGAGGCCTTCGAATCGTCCCGCTCCAGACCCAGCCGCTCCAACGCCGTATCTGTCAGCACCCGCGTGTTAAGCATGTACGCGTCCACCAGCTCGCTGCGTGAATCGTCATAGAGCAGCCAGTCCAGGCGACCCGGCCCGAACATGCTCTTCTCGTCCACCCAGGTCACGACGGACGAGTCACCCAGCACCGGTGTCAGCGCCGCATCCATGTCGTCGCCGCCCACACCCAGGCCACGCGCCATCACTTCCAGCGGAGCCCGCGAGCCCACAAGGTTGAAATCGCCCGCGATCACCACCATCGCGTCCGGGTGCTGCTCGTGCACCCACGCGATGAAGCCGTTGATCGCCTTGGCCTGATCGATCCGCGTCAGGTCCTCCTCCGATCCCGCGCCGCCGCAGCACTTGAGGTGCACGCTGATCGCCAGCAGCTCGCCCGCGTCCGTGTCGATCAGGGCCGCGCACGCCCGCGCCGGGCGTCCATCGCCCGAGGGCGGCAGGGCCTCCTCATATCGAGCCACGATCGGGTGCCGCGTCGCGATCGCCACGCCCGCACGCTCGTCGGGGAAGTGCAGCGACCACTCGGGCCCCGCGTGCTCACTCACCCACGCTTCGACCTTGCCCCGCTCGGTCCGGAACCACTCCTGATACAGGATCACATCGGGCTTGGTCGCCCGCAGGATCCGTTCGAACGCGTCCGGGTTCGTCAGCGGCGAGGAAAACAGCACATTCGCGCTCATCACCCGCACACCCTCAGCGGCCCGCTCGCCCAGCATCACATCTGTTTCCGCCGGCGATGCATCCCGCGCTGGCAGCTCGATGCTCTGACGATCCGACCACAACATCTTTCCGTCTGCATCGACCTGCTCCACGATCACATCCACCCAGCCCGACTCGGGCAGCACCCCGCTCCCAGGGGCCAACCGATCGATCCGCAGCTCGTACTGATCGCTCGCGTAGGTCGGCAGGCACGCGGCCCCGATCTCGGCGTGTCCCATCGTCTCACCCGTTCCGTCTGCGTTGTAGCCGGTCACCCGCATCCCGATGCCGATCCCGCCCGCCTCGTTGAGCGGCGAGTACTCGAGCAGCAGGTCCACGCCCTGCGGCTGGGCCATGATCGCCTCGCCGCCGGTGGGGGGGACGGGCATCTCTACGCCCGTCGACGAGTTCATATCCGCGTCGATCCGCACCCGGGTGATGCGATCCGAGGCCTGGATCGCCTGTGTCGGTCGTGCGTTGGGCGCGAATCGGATCCAGATCCACCGCCCGTCGGCATCGCCGAACTCGCCCGGCCCCCAGTCATCGAACGACCCATCGAGCAGCTTTTCGTGCTGCCCGATCGGGAGCTCGTGCTTGTGAACCTGCGCGATCGGTGCCTGCTGTTGAGGTTCACACCCCGTCAGACCCGCCATCCCCAGCGCCGCTGCGATCATGATTCTGTGCATAACGCAACGGTAGACCCCCCGCGAGGTCACCCGAAACGGTCCAGCGTCAAAAATATTTGTGCAAACAACTATCGCCCTGCACCCAGGAATACACTGCCCGCATAGACCGTTGTTCTGCCACACGATCATCAGAAACCGCGCACCACTGAGTGCGCGCACCCACAGGAGAACCACCGTGAACCGAGCAACCAAAGCAACCATCGCCGCATCCCTGCTGACCCTCACCGGAGCCGCCATCGCCGGCTTCGGGCTCAACACCTCCGGCGCCGCCGTCGAGACCCGCGCACTGACCACCGCCGAGACCGAGCAGCTCGAGGCCCAGACCTACAGCGTCGATCGCGTCCATTCCTCCATGCTCTTCAAGATCCGCCACGCCGGGCTCTCACACTTCTACGGTCGCCTCAACGACTTCGAGGGCTCAGTGACCATCGACCCCGACAACATCGAGAAGGCCAGCTTCGAGTTCACCGTCCACACCGACTCGGTCGACACCAACAACGCCTCGCGCGACGGGCACATCAAGAACGCGGACTTCTTCAACGCCCGCCAGTACCCCAAGGCCACCTTCAAGAGCAACTATGTCAAGGAAGTCGCCGACGGCGTCTACGACCTCCGCGGCGACTTCACCTTCCACGGCGAGACCAAGACCATCAACGCCACCCTCACCGACATCAGCTGGGGCCAGCAGCAGGGCAAGCCCGCCATGGGCTTCCACGCCGTCTTCAGCATCAACCGCTCCGACTTCGGCATCACCAAGTATGTCGACACCAAGAACCCCGAGAGCGGCCCCCTCGGCGACAAGGTCGAGATCACCGTGAGCATCGAGGCCGTCAACGGCTGATCGCTCCGCAAAGCATTCCCAGCGCAGCGCCCAAACCGGCGCTGCGTTTTTTCATCCGTGTATCATCCACTCAGCACCACCAGCGGGAGAGCCAGCACGATGGATCCACAACTCCAGCAACGACTCATGCTCCTGGGCGGCTTCATCCCCGGCGGGATCGCTTTCGCCGCGCTCCTCGTCGCCTGGTACATCCACGCCTTCCGCGAATCACGCACCGACCTCGACGACGAGGACGACACCCGCAAGCCGTCGCCCGGCCCGCGCTGGCTGCTCCCCATCCTCCTCGCCGTCGGCGTCGTCGGCGCAGATCTCGCCGTCAACTCCAAGTTCCAGCTCTGGCCCGATGCCAACTCCTACCGATTCCCCCACGCGATCACGTTGATCGCGCTCATGGCCGTCGCCGAAGGCCTCGTCGCCCTCCCCCTCTTCGCCGTGTTCTTCATGCGTATGCTCGCCTACGCCGGCGCATTCTGGATGCTCTCCGAGGGCTACACCGAAACCGTCCTCGCCGGCTCCACCAACCTTGTCGCCTACACGCTCTTCGCCGCCTTCGCGACCGCGCTCTTCGCCACCAGCGCCGACCGCATCGCCAAACACAATCAACACGAGCGAACACTCGGCTGGCTCGACGCCATCACCTGGATTCTCATCATCGCCGCCATGATGCCCGTCCTTTTCGTCAACAACTTCGCCTTCGGCGCGATGATCCCCGCCGGCATCATCGCTGTCCTCTCCAGCGCCACCATCGTCGCCCTCATCTTCCGGTCCTTCACCCTTACCCGTGGCGGCATCACCGTCCTTTCGGGCTTCGTGATGATGCTCCTCACCGGCTCGCTCGTCCAGACCGGGGCCGACAACCTCCCCAGCGTCCTGCTGATCAGTATCCTCCCCCTCGTGGTGCTCATCCCGCTCCACACCCCCTCCCGAATCAAACGACTCATCGCGCGGGTCGTCCTCATCGCGGCGGTGGGGGGCAGCGGCGTGCTCTTTGCGATGGGCCCCCAGCTCAAAGCATGGCCGGGCAACAAAGCCGATGTTGAATCAGGCGAAGACCAGTCCCTTGAGGACTACTACAACTCACTCGACTAATAAAAAACGCCGCGTATCTCAACGCGGCGTTGCCCATCTCAGTGGTATTGATCCGATCAGCCGCGAGCACGCAGACGCCGAGCAGCAAGCCCGAGTCCGAGCATCGCACCGCCAGCAAACGCCGGGGCCGGGAGCGGCACGACATTCAGCGGCACCTCTTCGACCAGCAGCTTGTCCGACTGGCCGTTCACAAGCCCGCGGAAGCGGATGGCGATGTCGTCGCCATCACCGAGGAAGTCCATCGCGCTCAGCGAGCTCGCGTCGCTGGCGAGGATCGAGAAGGTGAACATCGCGCTCAGACCCGCACCGATGCCCTTGGTCGGGTTGCCGCCGCCGCTCCAGTTCGCCTTGAGCGCTGCGCCGGCATCAAAGATCCCAAACGGGTTCGCGGCTTCAACGCCGGTATCACGGAAGTCCGCGTCGCTCGTCGCGCTCAGCGTCGCGGTCGCGTTGCTGTCGCTGCTGCCGATGTTGAACACGAGACCCGTGAAGAACCCGCCGATCGAGCTGCTCGTCGTGTTCGTGATCGAGAAGACGAGCTGCCCCGAGTTGCCGCCGGTGTAGGTGTACTCGATCGTTCCGTCGAGCGAAACGCCGGTGGGCGTAGAGTTAGTCGAGGTGCTCGCGTCGGTGCAGAAGCTCACCATGTCAGCAAACGCAGCACCGCCCGAGAGCGAAAGCACAGCGCCAGCAAGCGCAAAATCACGCATCTTCATTCGAAGCATCCTCTCTCAACGCCCAGCAAAGGGGCGTACTTTGTCGTCATAGCGGGGGCCAAAGGCAGCTTTCTCCGGCTGACCCTGGCCAAACTCCCCCAAAGGGAGTTTCAAAAATGTACCCCAGATCTGGGGTACAGTCGAGGATTCATATTCTGAATCACAGGAACTTCACCCCCTTGAGTCCGAAAATCCACGATTCATTCCATTGACCACCTGTTATCGGGCCTTGATCTATAAAGGATAAACTTCACCGTGATCCAGCCCGACCCCATCATCCAGTCCCAGCGCACCGCCCTCCGATTCCCCACCGAGTCGGACCGCGATGCATTCGTCGCCCTCCGCCAATCCTCTCGCGCCCACCTCGAGCCATGGGAGCCCATCCCACCCTCCGGCCTCGACCTCTACAGCACCGCCGCCTTCGAGCGTGAGCTCGAAACCCACAACACCGACCGCGAACAACGCTGGCTCGTCATCGAACGCGCCTCAGGCACCATCGCCGGACGCATCGCCCTCACCAACATCGAACGCGGCCCATTCCAGAACGCCCGATTCGGCTACTGGTGCGGCGCTGGCTTCGAAGGCCAAGGCCTCATGACCGAAGCACTCACACTGGCCGTGCAGCATTGCTTCACCCCAACCAACCAGGGCGGCCTCGGCCTCCACCGCGTCTGCGCCAACATCATGCCCACCAACATCCGCTCACGCGCCCTGCTGCAGCGCGTCGGCTTTGTCAAAGAGGGCTTCAGCGAGAAGTACCTGCAGATCCAGGGCAACTGGGAAGATCACGAGCGCTGGGCGATGACCATCGAACGCCACCACTCAGAACGATGACCACAACCACGCGCACGCCACCGCCAACACACTCCCGGCTATGAATACGCTCAGCTGGATCAGTTTCGCCCGGTTCAGCTCATGCTGCAGCGTCGCGAATACCACAACCCCATAGCTCAGCACCAGCCCGCCGATCGTACCCAACACCAGCGACGGCAGCAGCACGATGCGCATGACCTTCGTCGTCTGCCGCAGCCAGTCAGCGCGGATCATCGGGAACACATACACATGCGCCCAGCTCACCATCATGCCTGCCACGCTGAGCACCAGCACGCCGCCCATGATTACGATGCACCACTTCATCACGCGGCTGCAGCCATCAAACAGCAACTTCCGCTCGACGCCGCCGCATTCGGGGCACTGTTCACCGAACCGCGTCCCGCGCAGGTTGTAGCTGCATTCAAGGCATTCCGGCTTGGTCAGCGGCATCGCGGAAAACTCCAATGAGAAGAGCCTGAGCCAAAGATCAGGCACCCAATCGTACGAGCGGGCAATCTGCGGGTTCAATGCACCCACGCACACCACAAACTGTTCACATCTGCCCTCCGGCAATTATCCATCTTTTATCATTCATGCTTGTTGCCCACTCGGGATACCGGTACCCTGAACGAGCAAACTTCGGAAGTTTGCGATGTGTTATATTCAGCGCAAAAAGATAAGGAGATCCCCAATGATGATTCGATCGACCGCACTGCTCACCGTCCCCGTCGCCTGCGCGCTCGTGAACGCCGCGCCTCAGGCCTACTCCAACTTCGATCTCAACTACGACATCGGCATCTACCTGCCAGAGTTCCCTTTCGTCACCCAGGCCGCCCCCCTCGATGTTTCGCTTTCCGCCTCCAGTCAGGCCCCGCTTGATTTCATCGGCGTGATCCCCGAAAACACCATCGCACTCCAGGAGCGCAGCGCCCAGGTATCCTTCGATATCGGCTGGACCGGCATCGGTGGAGACACATCATCCCCCAGCAACATCAAACTGATCGACGGCGACGCCTTCACCGTTCATTGGCTCGCCGATCCGGACACCACGAGCGATTTCACGGCTCCCCGGCTTTTCGAGTCGGGCGAATCAGTCGGATCCGGGCAACCAAGCAGCATCCTGCTCTACCTCGCCGCGAACCCAACCCTCGAGAACGGCTTCGATAACCTTTGGTTCGTCCCGTTGCGATTCATCGTCGGTGTCACACTCGAACTCAACGACGGCACCCATTACGGCTTCGTCGAGTTCGAAGACATCAGCCCGCTCACCATGGAGCGAGACTACCAGCCCGTCCGCTGGGGCTACGAGACCGAGCCCAACACCGCATTCGTCATCCCCGAAGACTGCGGCCTCGCCGACATGAACCGCGACAACGCCCTCAACTTCTTCGATGTCTCCCTCTACCTCGCCGCCTACACCAACAACCGCTTCGCGGCCGACCTCAACCTCGACGGCATCGTCAACTTCTTCGATGTCTCCACCTTCCTCTTCAGCTACAACAGCGGCTGCCCCTAACCACGAAACCTGAAAACAGAGTCCGCACCCAACAACAACACCCGCGTGCACGCCGCACGCGGGTGTTTTCATGCGAACAGCTTTCAGAACCGACTTACTTACCCGCCGATCGTCTGCTTCTCACGCACCACCAGCACCTCAATCTCGACAACATCCGGCACGATCCGCACCCCGTACTCAAGCTGCAGATACATCCCGATCTCATCAATCGTCGCAGAGACCGGGCTGGGAATGATGAAATCGTACCCACCCGAATCATCATCCGACACCACCGGCACCGACAGCCGCTCTTCCAGACGCTTGCCCAGATGCGAGAGCGTGTACTTGCGAACATCCGCCCCAGGACGCCCGTCGCCCATATCACTCATCCCGAGCCACTGCACATACGGGTTCGTGGATTCCGGCAGCTTCTTCTCAGGATCAACCCACTCGATGCGATACCCATCCACCTCGCGACGCTCACGCGTGATCTCGATGCCCATCCCCGACTCGATCGCGGCCTCAATCAGCTGCTTCCGCAGCAGATCATCGATGCCCGGCAGGTTGTAAATGAAATCGAAGTACCGCTCATCCAACCACTCCGGCCCAATCACCCGGTTGCGAGGCGTCTGCATCCCAAGCTCATCAAACCCAGTCACACGCACAGCGCCCTGAATAATCCAAAGCGCCTGGCTCGTCAGCCGAGTAAACCGGTCATCGCCAGTGCCATGCCCATAGAACCTGCCGTTGGGCCACGCAGGGCGACAGATGATCTGGAATGTCGCCTCCTCAGCCAGCGAATACGGGTCCTGCCCGCTCAGTCCCTTCATCTCATCCCATGGCTTCCCCCAGTCACTCCCAAGCGCCCTCGCATGCGGCAGGATCTCGCCGTTCCAATCAATCGGCGGCCCATCCTCATACTCACCCCGCAGCGCCATCTCGATCATCTCTTCGTCGAGATCGAGATCGTCCACACTCACCCGCGACACCCGGCCGTCCGGGCAGATCAGCGCCCCAGACCCCTGCCCCGGTGGGTAATACCGCCACCAAGTCGTGTTGTCCGGGTCGCTCAGCACGATCATGCTGGTCTCGTGCGAGCCCATGAAGTCCGCGATGTCATCCAGCGTCTGTGGCGTCACCCCAAGAAAGACCAGCTTGTCGCCGTACTTCTTCTTGAGTTCGTTGTGCCTGGGCATCGCCTGCACGCACGGCAAGCACCCCGTGCTCCAGAACTTGAGATATACCACCTTGCCCCGAAACTCCGCGAGATTGATCTCGCCTGGCTGCATCCAATCCGGTGCCTGCTGCAAGTCATCAGCATGAACATCGGGCGCGATCTGCCCCGGGACAGGGTGCGAGGGCATCTGCCCATACACCAAGCCAGCGAAGAGCCCAACCAGAATCAAAGAGAGGCAGCGTGTGCGCATGATGATCTCCATATATGTGTTCCACCAACATACCGCACGAAGAGCGCATTCTGACAAGGACGATCCCAAAACCGCGTCAATATCGCACGACAGGAGTGGAGAACAACGCCTTCCCGAATCATGAGCACGCCCACAGCCGGGTGCCCCGCTTAGACCCGAAAGGCAAAGCAGGTCTTTCGCCTCCCCCGCGCTTGCGGGGGAGGTGGCTCGCGTCTTCGCGAGTCGGAGGGGGCTCTTCGACGGTTGACGGGTGGCTCGATGGAGCCGTCCCCGGCTCCTTCGGGTTTCGAGTGTCAACCATTCATCTCCGGCAACGCATCACTACGGCAAATCCGAGCGTCGTGGCTCGCCGTCTTTAGCTTTGGATAAGATTGTTGTGATCAAACTAGTTATAGTATTGGGATGATGATATCAAAATTGATTGAGTTTTCACTTCCCCAAGAGTCCACCCACCCAACCTCCGGGATGATCAACCAGATCCTTCAAAGCAAGGATTCTGTATTGGTGTTCAGGGAGACTGACGCCCACGAAGTCGCTGTGGAGACAGGAGAGATCCTGTGCTCATTCAACTACGAACGCCTCATCGAGTATCCCCAAAGACAGTTTGTCATCAACGATCATGCCGCAAACTGGAGATCGCCGGATGGCTCATTGATCGTGAGACTGCGACAAGCCCCGAACTCAGCCGCACGCCTGACCTGCAACGAGACCAAGTCAGGCAGGCAGCGGTGGGAAGTTGACATCGTCATCGAGCCCTCCCTCGCTGAGCACCACCCAGACTTCGCGCCGGACGATCCGGAGTTGTTCTTCGCGATGGGCACCGCTGAGCCGGTCCTCTGCATCCAGTACGCTCCAGAAGATGAGCGAGGACTAGTCCTCCATCAACTCTCCGTAACTGACGGTGCCGTACGCTGGACACACGATATCAAAGACGCGTTCGTTGACATCATGACAAAGCCATGCTTCGACGGACTCTTCCGAACGAGGACGACCGTCGGCCGAGTGGACTTTGACGCGTGCGTTGTGCATCTGACCGACCATCTTCCCAGCGTACCCTCGCAGCCGATCCGAATCGGTGAGCGAATCTATTTTTCAGGATATACAAAGTCGACTGCAACTCTCTGGTCCGCGGAAAATCATTGCGCGAACATCGAGCAGATCATCCAAGTTGAGAAGAAGAAAGTCAGCGAAACCGCTGTCTACGCCGCAGCTGATCAGCCAGTACTCCGTGTCAATCAGGACACGCTGTGGTTCAAGGATACAAGCGGACACGACGCCTCTGTTACATTCAAGCCCTGGGTCTACGGGGTTGTGGCCAGCCCAGGCGGACCGCTCTTTGTCTTGACCGACGGGAACGGTGGGCGGTTGCTCGCCTTTGATCGAACGACACACGAGAATGTGCTCGATCTCAAGCCCACGATCGGGGGCTACGGCCATCATGTGTTCCTTGAGAACCACGCAATCATCCTCGCGACTATTGCGACGAAACGGGACAGGTCTCAGACCGCTCTTCAAGTCGTCAGCACATTGGATTGCAAGCACGCACGAGTCCCAATCAACTCCGTCCTTGTCTCAGCGTTTCACAACCATGCCTTGCTGTACACTGCGACCGCCGACAACCAGAATGCCTTCGCATTTCTCGATCTCCGTGAACTAAAGAGTCAACTCTGAATCAAGAAGCACCGTTCCTTCGGGTTTCAGTGGCCAGCCCCACACCAGCACCAACGACCAAGGTCTACTCCAACGCCCGCCCCAATGGGGCCCAGGCCTATAGCCACGGGTAAAGCGCAGCGTCAACCGTGGAAACATATGTCGATATAGTCACACTATGCGTAGATCAATATCCCGCCATGTCCCAGTCCTGACGCACGCAGCGCCGTTCGCGGTTGCGCCCTCGAAGCACAGCGGCGCATACATCGCCTACACACTCAGGGGTCAACGCGGGTTCTTTGCAACTGGTCTTTGGTCTTTGATTTCAGGGCTCATCTTCACGCCCCTGTTCATGTGGGAGATAATTCGATCCGGGGCGATTTCAACGATTCGAGTCGCGTTTATCCCGCTTCCTGTGTTCCTGCTTCCATTCTTTGGTCTCGCGTTGATCGCAATCGGCATCGTGCTACTACGCAAGTCGGCGCATGATCGCCAGGTCGTCATCGACCGCGATACGAGAGCCGCGCAGATCCAGGACGACCGCGGCTATGCGAGTCCAACCGCCCCGGGCAGCCTTTGTGTGCATTCGCTGGATCTTCTGCTCGCCAAGGGTAAGCAAGCAGCACACATCGGACCCGACCAAATCTTCGCAACGATCATCCGGGTCGGTAATGATTTCGAAATCCTCGGCGCGTTCAAGTACGAGGCCTCGGCTAATACATTCGCCCAGACGCTCGCCGAAGAGACGGGGCTCGATATCGATACATCAACCGAGTTCCTATACACCACAGTCCATGGCTTCTGGGATCTCAACCCAACAAACAATGATCCACACGCTTTAGCGCACCGCAATCAAGACCGCCACATCGAACCCGTGGCTTTCCGCGGGCCAAATGTCGCCTCCGCGCCCTCTCCGTGACCTTTGCGCTCTCTGCGTTCAGTCTTCAACCCACTCAAAAACAAAGAACGCCCCGCACCGCGAGACGCCCCAAACAACTCTTCCCTATTGCCTATTGCCCATTGCCTCTCTCCCCTCACTCCCACTCAATCGTCGCAGGCGGCTTGCTCGAGATGTCGTACACCACCCGGTTCACGCCGCGAACCTCATTGATGATCCGAGTCGAGATCCGCGCCAGCACATCGAACGGGATCCGGGCCCAGTCGGCCGTCATGAAGTCCTGCGTTTCCACGGCCCGCAGCGCCACCACGCGCTCGTAGGTCCGCCCGTCGCCCATCACGCCGACGCTCTGTACCGGCAGCAGCACCGCGAACACCTGGCTCGTCTTGCGGTACAAACCCGCGGCCACGATCTCCTCAAGCAGGATCTCGTCCGCTTCGCGCACGATGTCGAGCTTCTCTTCCGTGATCTCGCCCAGCACACGCACCGCAAGCCCCGGCCCGGGGAACGGGTGACGCCAGACGATCGAGTCCGGCACGCCCAGCACCGAACCAAGGCGGCGGACCTCGTCCTTGAACAACTCACGCAGCGGCTCGATCAGCTCGAACCCGAGCTCTTCGGGCAGGCCGCCCACATTGTGATGCAGCTTGATGTTTGCGCTGTTGCCGCTGTGCCCATGACCGCTCTCGATCACATCCGGATACAGCGTGCCCTGCGCCAGGAAGTCCGCGCCCTCGATCGTTTCCGCGGCCTCCTTAAACACCTCGATAAACCGATGCCCGATCCGCTTGCGCTTCACCTGCGGATCATCGATGCCTTCGAGATCGCCGAGGAACTCCTTGGACGCATCCACAACCCGCAGGTCGATCTGGAAGTGATCCTTGAAGGTGTGCTCAACCAGCTCGCGCTCCTTCTTGCGGAGCAGACCATTATCAACGAACACGCAGGTGAGCTGATCGCCGATCGCCTTGTGCAGCAGCGCCGCCACGACCGACGAGTCCACGCCGCCCGAGAGCCCGCAGATCACACGCCGATCGCCGACGAGCTCCTTGATGCGGGCCGCCTCTTCCTCGGCGTACGCGCTCATCTTCCAGGTGCCCGCACAATGACAGGTCTCGTAGAGGAAGTTGCGGAACAGGTCCACACCGTGCGGCGTGTGCGTCACTTCCGGGTGGAACTGCACGCCGACGAACTTGTGCTTCGGATCGTTCGATCGCACCGCCGCGTAGGGGCAGGTGTCGGTCGAGGCGATGGGCACCATGTGCGCTGCACGAAGGTCCTCGATCTGATCGCCGTGCGACATCCAGACCTGCGTGCTCAGCGGGACCGCGTCGAACAGGTCATCGACCTTGCCGCCTTCATTCTTGATGTGCAGCTGCGCCCGCCCGTACTCGCGGTGGGGGGCCTTGGTCACGCTTGCGCCCAGCAGATGGCAGGTCAGCTGCATGCCGTAGCAGATGCCCAGCACCGGGATGCCCAGCTCGAGGATGGCCGGGTCCATGGTCGGCGCGCCCGCATCGGTCACGCTTGACGGCCCGCCTGAGAGGATGATCCCCTTGGGGTTCATCGCCTTGAGTTCGTCGGCCGTGATGCTCGGGGCGACCAGCACCGAGAACACGCCGGCATCGCGGACGCGTCGGCAGATCAGCTGGGCCGTCTGCGAGCCGAAATCCAAAACCGGAACAACCTCATGGTCGATATGCGAGGCAGGGGTCTGCGACATGGTTCTGATTCTCACGGGCCTGATGTTGCGGCGTTGCAGCCGACCGGCGGCTGCGTCCGATAAACCCGGAGATGTCGTCCAGCCCCGGGTGAGAGTGTAGTCACCGGGTCACAAAAGGCGAGAATCCGAGGCAACCAGTTGTCAGCAAACCCGAATACGAACGGTCCAAGTCCTGAAGCCTACAGTTCTTGCATGCCGCGAGCACAGGCAATCAGGGGCGAGCAGAGGCGTTTGGCCCCCAGGAGCGTCCTGCTGGGTACGGGGCTGGTGCTCGCGCTGCTGGCACCGGGGTGCATCCCGGAGCCCAAGGGCGGGTTTAACTCACCCGCACCATCCAAACGCCTGGACGCCATCGTTGGCGCATCCGAGTTGGAGGATCCCGAATCGTTAGTGAAACTGGTCGAAATGCTGCGATCCCCGGACCCCGCCGAACGCATGCTCTCGATCCGATCGCTCGAGAAACGCACCGGAGAGACCCTCGCCTACGATCATGCCGCCCCGCACTGGCAACGGATCGAGGGCTACAACCGCTGGCTCGAATGGCTCCAAGCCGAGGGCATCACCCTGCCCGACGATATGGAGCCGATCCCAGTACCGACACACACGCCTGATGGAGCGGGCGATGATCAGCCGATGGATACAGAACCTCAGGACGACTGACCCCGCTCGAAACACACACCCTATGGATCAACGACCCGAGATCGAGCTGCGACTGACCTCCGACCCGATGTACCTCTGCGGTGCGCGGGAGCTGGTGGCCTGTATCGCCCGGCGGATCGGGTTCGACGACATGGACTGTGCCAAGATCGCGTTGGCGGTCGATGAGGCGTTGTCCAACATCATCCGCCACGGGTACGAGCGGGCGTTCGATAAGCCGATCTGGCTGGGGATCTCGCCGCTCAAGCCCAGCGCGAACACGATCGGCGGCATCGTGATCGCGATCGAGGACGAGGCCAAGCAGGTCGATCCGTGCCATATGAAGGGTCGGGACCTGGACGACATCAAGCCCGGCGGGCTGGGTGTTCACATCATCCATGAGGTGATGAACGATGTGAGCTATGAGAAGCGCAAGGGCTGCGGGATGCGTCTGGTGATGACCAAGTATGCGCCCCGCCCCAGCGACTCCCCCCGATTGAGCGATCAGGCACCCAGTTGTAAGGTGACGCTCAACGATCGGTCCCCATCACGCCGATGATCCCCCTATCATCGAGAGATGTTCGGGGCCGAAACCGCCCGAGCGGCATCGCCGAGGGAGCAGCATGGCCAACTCACAATCTACATTCATCAGCGTCGAGCAGCCCGAAGAGGGTATCGTGGTGCTGGTGCCCAGCGCGGACATTGACATGAGCCGCTCACCCGAGCTCCGCAGCGTGCTTCGCCAGGAGATGGGTCGGAGCGTGCACAAGCTGATTGTTGATCTTGACAGCGTGGAGTACATGGACTCGTCCGGGCTGGCGACGCTCGTTGAGGCGATGCGGAACGCGAGCGGGAACAAGACCAAGCTGGTCATCTGTAATATGAACCCCAAGGTGAGCGCGATCTTTGAGATCGCTCGCCTCGATTCGTTCTTCTCAATCGTCGGCTCACGCGAAGAAGCCATCTCGCTCTGAGGGACCGGAGTGAACCCGTCATGGGTGATACAGCCAAAGAGGGCGGCAGCACACGCGGGCGCGGGGCGTCCGTTCTTTTGTTGCCGGTGCTCTTTCCGCTGGCGCTGATCGGCCGGCGGACGATCGGGATCCTCGATCACACCGGCGATGTGTTCTACCTGTTTACCGATACCAGCCGGTGGTTCCTGCGTGGGCTCTTCTCGCGCAAGTACCGCCTGGGCAAGAGCGCGATCGTTTCGCAGGTGTGCCGCATCGGTGTGGAGTCGATCTTCATCGTGTCGCTGGTTTCGGCGGCCGTGGGTCTGATCCTGGCCCTGCAGCTCTCGCCGCCGCTCGATGACTTCGGGCAGCGGGACAAGGTCGCCAACATCATCGCGGTGGCTGTGCTTCGCGAGCTTGGGCCGCTGATCGGTGCGATCGTGCTGACCGGGTTCGCCGGTGCATCGATTGCCGCGGAGATCGGCACGATGGTCGTGAGCGAGGAGATCGAGGCGCTCGAGGCGAGTGCGCTCAATCCGATCCGCTTCCTGGTGGTGCCCCGGTTGCTGGCCTCGACGGTCTCGATGACCTGTCTGGGGGTGATCAGCAGTTTCTGTGCGATCGTGGCCGCGCTGTTGATCAGCGTGACGATGCTGGGCATCCCGTACGAGACCTATGTCGACAACATGCTCACGCAGGCCAAGCTGGTGGACTTCTGGACGGGCGTCGCCAAGGGCGGCGTGTTCGGGACGCTGATCGGCATCATCGCGTGTTCCAACGGCCTGCGCGTGACCGGCGGGGCCGCGGGCGTTGGTCGTGCGACGACCTACACCGTGGTCGAGTGCGTGGTCGCGATCGTCGTGGCGGACCTTGTGTTCACGGCGATCTTCTTTGCGTTGGGACTCTTTTGAGGCACTAGGGATTTGGGATTGGGCATCAGGGGGGAGAGGCCCTTGGTGGGTTGTTGTGTGCGCGGATTGGGACGGGTGTTGGGTGCCCTGCTTTGACCCGGAGGGCAAAGCAGGTTGTCGGGTGGTGTCCGTTCCTGCTTTGTCCGCGTTGCGGATCAAAGCAGGGCACCCGGTCGTGTCTGTTTCTTGGGAGACCCCCTCCCCCTCGCTTTGCGAGGGACCTCCCCTGTCAGGACGGGGGAGAGAAGAGGTCCTCTCCGTTATGCCTAAGGCGGACCAACTCTTCGCGCCTTGCTGATTGGGACGAGGGGAGACCCCCTCCGTTCCGCCAGAGGCGGATCTGCGACACATGCGCGTGCCACCTCCCCCACAGGCGTGGGGGAGGCGAGTGAGAGTTAGAGGCGGTAACCGACGGGGTGTTCGATGAGGGCGTAGAGCTCTCGGAG
>JAGQON010000028.1 GCA_020427395.1 Phycisphaerales bacterium | reverse complement strand
GTGCATCGATTACTGCCAGGGCGAACAGGATGCCCTGCGCGACCACAATATCCGCGTCCGCGTGATCGGAAGGCGGGATGGCATGCCCGAGGATGTTGTGCACGCGTTGGACACACTCGAGCGCACGACGGCGTCCTGCACTGGGCTCACACTCTGCCTGGCCATCAACTATGGAGCTCGGGACGAGATCGTCGATGCGGTGCGGGCGATTGCCAAACGCGTGCAGGCGGGAGAACTCGGGCCGGAGATGATCGATCAGGATCTGATTTCCGGCTCGCTCTACACGCACGGATTGCCCGATCCGGACCTGCTGATCCGCACCGGTGGTGATCTGCGGGTGAGCAACTACCTGCTCTGGCAGATCAGCTACAGCGAGATCTATGTGACCCCGACCTACTGGCCGGAGTTCGATGAGATGTGCTGGCTGACCGCGATCAGGGCCTACGCGGCCCGTGAACGAAGGTATGGCGGGCTCTGCGATGACCAATCTTCCGGCCACGACTAATCGCGTTTTCTCACCTATTGTCTGCCCGTGCTCAAGCATCGATTAACATACGGTCCGATCTTCATCGTCATCGTGGGGCTGCTCGCGTGGCTGGATGCGTGGCTCGATCAGCAGCCCGCCCCCGCCTTCATGTCGCGAGACACGTTGCCACCTGGGATTGGTGTCTTCGTGATGCTCGCGGTGCTTGGGGCGATGGGTGCCAGGGAGATCGCACGGATCCTGCGGGCCAAGGGCGTCGAGGTCGAGGCATGGATCGCGATCGCTGTGCAGTTGCTCGGGCTCGTCGCGGTGGGGGCGTTGCCTTCGTCGGCTCGCGGGACCATGGGGTTGGCTGCGGGCATGAGCACCGCGGTGCTCGCGTACATGATTGGCGTTCTGTACGCAGTGCGTGACCGGGATGTGCGGGGGGCGATCTCTATCGGTTCTGGGGTGCTGATGATCCATGTCTACATGGGGATCATGCTGGGGTTCCTGTTGCTGATCCGTCGTGAGCACTCGATCTGGCTGCTCGTTTGGGTGCTGGCGATCGTGAAGTCCTGTGATATTGGTGCGTTCTTCACCGGCACGACGATCGGCAAGCACAAGCTCATACCCTGGCTGAGCCCCGGAAAGACCTGGGAGGGGCTTGTGGGTGGGATGATCACCTCGGGTCTGATCGCGATGCTGGGGAGTTGGTTGCTGATTCGCAATGGCGTTTCTGCTCCGGGTCTTGTGTATTCAGCGATCATGGGCGTGTTCATGGGCGGATTCGGGCAGGCGGGTGATCTCGCCGCGAGCCTGCTCAAGCGAGATGCTGGTGTGAAGGATTCGGGAACGAGTCTGCCCGGATTTGGCGGGGTGATGGACCTGATCGACTCGCCCGTGCTCGTCGCGCCGCTGGCGTACTGGGTGCTGGCATTTACACAAGATCAGGGAGTCTGGGCCACTGGAGCGGCTTGAGCTGCTACACTGACCTATGAACAACGCGCCAGTTCAGGAGGGCTGCATGTCCGTCACCCGTCAGTTGCTCGCCGTATTCCGTGTGGACAAAGAAATAAGCGGCCTCCAAAGCCGGCTCACCGCAGCAGAGCGGTTCCTCACAGAACAGACGAAGAAACTCGCGGAGATCGGGGCCCAGGCCGAATCGCTCAACGCACAGATCAGGCAGCTCAAGGCCTCCAGCTCGAACGCGGAGGGGGAGAGTGAACGGCTCAAAGGCCACATCGATGATCTGCGTGAGAAGATGAACAACGCGACATCCAATAAGGAATACAAGGCGCTGCTCAGCGAGGTCAACAACCTCAAAGAGCAGCGTTCAGTGTTTGATGAGCAGGGCATCGAGCAGCTTGAGAAGATCGACGAGCTGGGCAAGCAGCTGAGCGAGCTCGAGGCGGCCCGTGCCGAGCGGGAAAAGATGCGTGGGCTCGCTGAGAACGAGCGCCAGCAGCGTGCCGACGAGATCGCCGACCGGCTTGCGCAGCTTCGGAGCAGGCGTATCGAGCTCGTGGCCGATGTTCCCGGCGACGCCCTGCGGATCTACCAGGAGTTGCTCGACTCGCGTGGTGAGGACGCCATGGCTCCGCTGGAGATCGTCGACCGCAAGCGTCACGAGTTTGTCTGCGGCTCGTCCATGATGTCTGTTCCGGTCGAGGTTGCCGCGTCACTCATCCAGGGCAAGCTGACGATCTCGCCCAACGACGGGTGCATCCTGTACCTGACCGAAGAGGACGAAGAGTCCCTCTCGGGCACCTTCAAGAAGTAAACCGATTGACGAGTGAGGATCAGAATAAGCCGGTGGCCGGTTCGGTCAGCGGCTTTTCTTCTGTTGGTACGAGCGTGGGCAGCTTGAGGTGCTCGCACGCCCGCTGTGTCATCATTCGTCCACGGCGTGTGCGGGCAAGGAACCCGATCTGAAGCAGGTATGGCTCGACGACATCCTCGAGGGTGCCGGCGTCCTCATTGAGTGTTGCGGCGATGGCCTCGAGCCCGACCGGTCCTCCGTCGTAGACATTTCGGATCGTGCGGAGATAGTTTCGATCGAGATCATCGAGCCCGAGGGCGTCCACCCCCTCCAGGGTCAGCGCTTCATCGACGATCCCCGTGCTGAGCTGCCCATTGGCGCGAACCGCGGCGTAGTCTCGGACTCGACGGAGCAAACGGTTGGCGATGCGCGGCGTGCCTCTGGACCTTGACGCGATCCGGCTCATGGTGTCTCGCTCGCAGGTCCCCATCGAGAGGAGCGAGGCCGAACGGTCGAGGATGTGCACGAGGTCCTGCTCGTCGTAGAACCGGAGGTGGTGGGTGATGCCGAAGCGGGAACGCATGGGCGATGAGAGCAGCCCCGCGCGGGTGGTCGCGCCGATGAGGGTGAAAGGCGCGCACTTGATCTGCACCGTTCGTGCGTTGAGCCCTGTGTCGAGGCAGACATCGATTTTGAAGTCTTCCATGGCCGGGTAGACGAACTCCTCGACCGCAACAGGGAGGCGGTGGATCTCATCGATAAAGAGCACATCGCCCGGCTGCAGGCGCGTCAGCACGGCAACGAGATCGGTCCCCCGTGCCAGGGCAGGGCCCGAGGTCACATGGACATTGGTCCCCAGTTCCGCGCCGATGACGTGAGCGAGCGTGGTCTTGCCGAGCCCGGGCGGGCCGTGGAGAAGGACATGCTCGAGGTGCTCGCGTGGCTCGGTGTCGTCCTTAGCGGACTGGCGTGCCTTGACAGCTTCGATGGCGATCAGCAGACGCTCGATCAGCTCGGGCTGACCGATGTATTCATCGATTGATTGTGGACGCAGGGCCCAGTTCTTGTGCTCTTCGATCGGAGATGCGGTGGGTGCGATGATGCGCTCGGTCGCCATAGATCTAGTCTATCGGGTCTTGGTCGGGTGCGTCGTGAAAAGCCCGTGTTGGTGGGCGAATCGGCGCATGAAAAAGGGAGGCGTGTGCCTCCCTTGGTTTGGGTATCGTCTTGGGTTACTGCTGGTCGCTTGCTTCCGCCGCGTCCTCTGCTGCTTCTTCCCTCTCGAAGACTTCGCCCTCGCGGGGGAGCAGGTCGGGTGCGTTGGCGAGGTTGTAGGCCACGATGGCGGCGTTGGTGGCCGACTGCATCAGGTACTCCTCGATGGCGAGGTCGAGGGTATCGTTCTGGGTGTGCCAGCCGTAGCCATACTCGGCCCGCCCGACCTCATCCCAGAAGAAGCCGGGGACGCCGGCTCGGTTGAACGCGGCGTGATCGGAGCCGCTGTGCGTGTCGATCTTCTCGCCGGTGGGGCGAATGTTGACATCGAGGTGCTGCCCGTCAGTCTCAGAGTAGAAGACCCCGTTGATCGGTGCGGTTGCCGCGGCGAGGTACTCGACCATGAAGTCCGCGGCGGGGATACCGCCCTGATAGTTGGTGCCGCCGTCATCGACAAACGCGGCCGAAATGTTCGCGAGTTCTTCCTCGCTCAGCGACTCGATGTACCCCTTCGAGCCCAGGAGCCCCTGCTCCTCGCCGCCCCAGAGGGCGAATCGGATGGTCCGCTTGGGCTTGGCGCCGACGGCCGCAAGGATGCGAGCCGCTTCGATGGTGACGCTGGTTCCGGTTCCGTTATCGGTGGTGCCCATGGAGCCCGGGCCGTCCCACGAGTCGATGTGTGCCGAGATGATGATGACCTCTTCGGGCTTCTCCTTGCCGGGGATTTCCGCGATGACGTTGTAGACGGGGAATGGACCTGCGGTGAGCTTGTTGTTGAGATCGAACTCGACGGTGAACTCGACGCCCTCCATGGTTCGGGCCGCGAGGTAGTCGTAGTCGCTCTCGCGGACATTAACCTCGACATCCTGGGGGTAGTCGCCGAGTTTGCGCTCACGCCAGTTGTTTGAGGATGTGGTCCAGACACGCTCGTCTTTGGAACTGGAGATGAAGCCGTGGGGGTTCTCGCTCAGGACACGGGCGAGGATCTCGCGGTGTGTCTCCTGCTCGTCTTGTTCCTTGGCGACGGCTTCCTGCGTGGCGCGGGCGAACTCGAGCGGGAACTCGTTGCCACCTGCGGAGCGTGAGACGCCGGTGGCATCGTTGCCGTTGATCTGGAGTTCGATGTTTGAGGTGCCCATATCGTGCGTCCAGGTGAAAGTGACGGTGTCACCTTCGCGGGCGATGTCGGCGATGGGGCCTTCGGAGAAGTTGCGGATCGACATGGAGCCGGTGGGCTCGTCGCCGTCGAAGTTGAGCACGAGGGTTGCGGGGACCTTGGAGCCGTGGTAGTCAAAGGTGCCGTTCCATGTGTGCGGGTCGGCCGCGGCCATCTCGGGTGTATCGGTGCTCTCTTTGGCCTTGAGTTCCTTGCGGATCTCTCCGAGTTCGTCCATGCGCTCCTTCATGACATACCAGGGGCGACGGACGCCCGAGCGACCGGCGTAGTTGGGCTCCATCAGGATCCAGGCGTCGGCGTACTTGCCCTTGTTCTGCTCGTATTCATCAAGCGTTTCGGGGAGAAAGATCACCGATCCCTGTTCAGGACCCTGCGTGCCGGCGGACCACGAGAGCGTGGTAAACTCGAGCTCACGCACGACGCTTGGCTCGGCGTCGCGACGGCGTGAGTTCTGCATGAGCACCTTGCCGGTGGAGGGGCCTCGGTCGAAGCGGGTCTCGACCTCGCCCCACTTCTGGAGTCGGGCGTTGCTCAGCCCGTAGCTCTCGAAGTTGTCTCGGGCCCAGCGCTGGGCCTGTTCCAGACTCGACGAGCCGGTGAGTCGTGCGCCATAGGTGGTGCACATCTCGGTGATGATGTCCATGACCTGCGAGTTGTTCTTGCCCTCGTTGATGATCGCGGCGATGGTCTCCGGATCGCCCATGGGGATGGCGGGGGCGGGGGTCTGCTGGCCGTCGATCACGGCGTAGCGGCTCTGAGCATCGGTATCCCTGGACTGGGTCGACGAGCACGCGCCCAGAGTCAGGCAGGAGCCGGCGAGTGAGAGTACAGCAAAGCGTGTCAGGGTGGACATCGGGTCTTACTCCTTGGGTGTTTGGTGCGCGGCAGAACGCCTTCGGGAGCATATACCGGGACTGGGATGCTCCGTTGCTCGGATGTGAAGGTTTCTGAACACGAAAAGCGGGCGCCTGATCAGTCGAGCGGGAGCCCCTTCTTCTTCCAGAGGGCGATCAGGCGATCCAGTTCGATCGGTTCCCAGATCCGTCCGTTGCTCAGGCGGACACGCATGAGTGAGCCTTCTTTGGTGTAGAGGCCGACGGTGGGGGGCGTATCGCTCGAAGCGCGGGTTGTGACACGGATCAGGCCCGGCGAGTCTTCCGGGTGTTCCACTTTGTCCCATCGCAGCGTGATGGCACCAGCCGAGCTGTTGTACACATAGGACGCGTAATCCCCTGGCTGGGCGTAGCTGGCGAGCAGCGGGCTGAGCAAGTAGCTCATCGCCTGGGAGATGTACCCGTCGCCCTGAATCAGTGGCGTGGTCTTGATCGGGCCCGCGTCACTCGAATCGGTCAGCACCACGAGATTATTCTTGGATCGCGCACCTGTGATGGTGGAGGTAGTCTGCTCCTCGCCTTGCCGCAGTGACATCTTGATCGTCCACGATTCCTCTTCGTTGTCGACCGATGTGTAGAAGGTGGCGCGTGTATCCACCCGGATTTCGTCTTCGAGTGCCATGGCATCGATCTGGACAAGGTAGCCCAGCTGTCGATCGTCATCGTTCCATTTGGATTTGGGTTTGTCTGTCAGATCACCCTTGAACCCGGTCCAGGAGCGAACCCGGCGGTAGCCGTATTCGGAAGCGTCCATGTCGTCCCCGGTCGATGCGGGGAGGTAGAGGCGTTCCCATCGGTCGGTGGTTTTTCCAGTCGTGACCTTCTGGATGTCCTCGAGCCCGCGTTGGTCGATGAACCCGAGCATGGCCTTGATCGCCGCCGCCCGCTTGACGGCATCGCGGGTCGAGTCGTCGATTTGCATCGTCCCGATCGTGTTCTCGTACATGACCTTGCATCGATCGAAGTCTCGTTCGAGCGTTGTGAGATCAAAGATGATGAAGTGCTGGGGTTTGCTCTCAAAGATGGTCATTCCCCGCACGGTGTTGGGCTTGTTCTTGAGTCCCGGGATCTGGACATAGAACCGCTGGCCTTCCACGCCGTTGACCAGGAGTTCCTTATCGTGAGAGAGCACGGTGCCGGTGATTGAGTTTCCGTAGCGGGTGAGCTGCTTGATGATGCTCTGGGTCACCTGTTCAAGAGAGAGCTCTGTGTTGCTGGTTCGCTGCTCCTTGATGACCATCACGCCTACTTTGTCCGGGAACCCGATCCCGACGCTTGAGTTGTTACCGAAGCTCGTGGTCTCGGACACCGCCCCGACCGGGAGTTGGATCGAGAGATTCAGCGCATCGATGCGGATGGGCTCGGATTCAAACTCGGTAAATGTTGGGGTGGGCTCGCCTTGCGAACTGCCTTGGGCCCATGATGGGCTGGTCAGCGACAGGCAAAGAAGTATGAAGAAGAGCGGTCTTGGTCTCGTCAGGTGCGGCATGTCTGCTCTCGGTTGATGGGATTCGGCTTCCGAAAGAGTGTATCGCCCTGCCGGGGGGATCCGCTGTTGGATTTGCTGCCAGTTTGAGGAGTCGCTGCCGGAAATCTTGTGCTCAGAACGTGTTGATCGCCCCGGCGCGTTGACTCCCCGGAGCTTGGGACTACGCTTCCCTCCCGCCGGATCGGGCCCATGGCTCGTTCTTGCGGTGTTCATCGTGTGTATACACCCTCGGCGAAGGTGAATGTGGGCGGGTGCTCACATCGAACCGGGGTGGCTCGATGGGCGGTGCGTCGGGATTGCCCGGCCTGATGACAGGAGATTCGACCATGTCGATCAACCGTATTCGTATCAGAATGGAAGCCTACGACCACATCGCCCTCGACGCTTCGGCGCGTGACATTGTTGATCACGCCAAGCGCACGAATGCCAAGGTGAAGGGCCCCGTGCCCCTGCCGACCCGCATTGAGCGTTACACCGTTCTGCGTGGCCCGTTCGTGGACAAGAAGTCGCGTGAGCAGTTCGAAATCCGTACGCACAAGCGGATTATCGACATTCACGAGCCCAACAACCGCACCGTCGAGGCCCTCAACCGCCTCGTCGTGCCCGCCGGCGTCTTTGTCAAGATCAAGGCCTAATCGGTTCAATCGCAGGTCTGTCCCAGATGGGGCGGGCCTGTTTTTCGTTGATAACACCTGAAAAGACTTCCCCTGTCCGGGTCCATCCCGAGACATGAAGCGGTTCCCGCCCGAAGCGGGGATGAGGATGAAGACATGACCGCACCCAGCAAATCAGCACATCTCCTTGGTCAGAAGATCGGTATGACCCGCGTTTACGACGAGAATGGTGTCTCGTCGCCGGTGACCGTGATCAAGGTTGAGCCCAACACCGTGACCCAGATCCGCACGCCCGAAAAGGACGGCTACAGCGCTGTTCAGATCGGTGCGGGCGATATGAAGGCCCGCAACTCGACCATGCCGCTGATCGGGCACGACGCCAAGGCCGGCGTTGCCCCGCGTCGCCGTCACGCCGAGTTCCGCGTGGAAGACGGCAACGAGGGCAGCTGGGAGCTCGGGCAGACCCTGACCGTGAGCGAGTTTGATGCGATCAAGTTCGTTGATGTCATCGGGACGAGCAAGGGTAAGGGCTTCGCGGGTGGCATGAAGCGATGGGGCTTCAAGGGCCAGCAGGCAACCCACGGTGTCGAGCGGAAGCACCGCTCCCCTGGTTCGATCGGCGGACACGGCAACAACGCCGGTAAGTCGGGTCGGATCAAGAAGGGTAAGAAGATGTCGGGGCAGCAGGGGAGCAAGCGCATCACGGTGCGTTCTCTGGATGTTGTTCGGGTAGATGCAGACAACAACTTGCTGCTCGTGAAGGGTCCTATCCCCGGGCACAACAATGCGTGGGTCGAAATTCGTCCCGCAACGCGTCTCTACCGGTCAAAGGCAGCAAAAGCCTGACCCGGGAGTTGATTAGAGCATACGAGCGGGGAATAATCTCCGCTCACAGGTCCAGAAGGTCGAGCAATCGAAACCACTGGAAGAATTAAGTCATTGTCCCCGGCGGTTTGCCGGGATCACAATGCCGAGTCGAACCTGCGTGTCTGAACGCCGCATCTGCGGTGGCTCCCTGAGAGCGATATTCAGCACCGGGCAAGGCGTATTGGGCCGAGCTTTGCTCGGGTGGTCCGAAAGGCGTGAGGCGAGGTAAAGACCGATGGATGTCCCCGTCTATTCAATGAGCGGCGCTGCAGCTGGCACAATGTCAGTCGACGAGATTGCGCTCGGAGAAACCGTAAACGCAGATCTGCTCAAGCAGGCGTTCGTGATGTATCACGCGAACCGCCGCCAGGGCTCGGCGCGGAGTAAAAACCGCAAGGCCGTTGCGTATACCGGCAAGAAGATGTACAAGCAGAAGGGCACCGGGCGTGCTCGTCACCGCGACAAGGGTGCTGTTCAGTTCCGTGGCGGTGGCCACGCGAAGCAGAAGACCCGCACCCGCGAGGACTATCACCAGTCCATGCCCAAGAAGATGCGCCGCAAGGCGAATCGCAATGCGCTGCTTGCCAAGCTGCTTGATAATGAAGTTCGCGTGATTGACGGGCTGAGCTTCGACTCGCCCCGCACCAAGGACTTCGTGCAGTTCCTCGACGCTCTCAAGGTCGATCGCTCGGCTCTTGTCGCCCTCTCGGGTGATGCTGAGAAGAGCAAGAACGCTCGCCTGAGTGCTCGCAATGTTGATGGCGTGCAGCTCTGCCGTGCAGATCAGCTCAATGCGTTTGAGATGCTCAACAACCGCTACCTGGTGATCGATAAGGGCGAGCTCGAAGCTTGGCTCAACGGTCCCAGCTCGCACACGGGCAAGGCCGTGGCAGGGGAGGCGTAAGTCATGCTGGAACCGCACTACATCCTGCGTAAGCCGCTGCTGACCGAGAAGAGCACGGCGCAGATGGAATCCGACAATGTGTATACCTTCGAGGTTGATCGTCGTGCCAGCAAGGACGAGATCAAGGCCGCGGTCGAGAAGGCCTATGGCGTGAAGGTCGAGAAGGTCACCACCCAGGTGCGTAAGGGCGGCTCGCGTCGCTTCCGCTACGGGACGGTCGCCGAGAACAGCTGGAAGCGTGCGGCCATCAAGGTCGCTGAGGGTCAGTCGATCGAGCTCTTCTGAGCCGATTCGTAAGGAAGGACTGCAGATATGGGCATCCGTGTCTACAAACCAACAAGTGCTGGCCGCCGGAACGCTTCGGTCAACCTCAATGAGGAAGTGACCAAGTCGTCGCCCGAGAAGAGCCTGCTCTCGCCTCGCCCCCGGAAGGGCGGGCGTAACAGCCAGGGCAAGATCACGGTCCGTGGTCGTGGCGGCGGCGCCAAGCGCATGTACCGCCAGATCGACTTCAAGCGTCGTGACCGCGACGGGATCGAGGGCACCGTGCTCGGAATCGAATACGATCCGAACCGCAGCTGCCACATCGCCCTGATCGAGTACACCGACGGTGTGAAGCGTTACATTCTCGCCCCCAAGGGTCTGAGCGATGGTGACAAGGTCTTGGCTTCCTCGGACTCGGCGATCGAGCCGACCGTTGGGTCGTCGATGCCGCTCCGCTTCATCCCCGCGGGCATGAATGTGCACTGCGTCGAGCTGCTCCCCGGTGCGGGTGGCAAGCTGTGCCGCAGTGCGGGCTCGTCGGCTCGTCTGACGAACAAGGAAGGCAAGTACGCGACGCTGGTGATGCCCTCGGGCGAAACCCGCCGCGTGCTGATCGATTGCCGTGCGGTCGTCGGTCAGGTTGGCAACACCGATCACCAGAACCGTCGCCTGGGCAAGGCCGGCATCAGCCGCCACCTGGGTCGCCGCCCCAAGACGCGCGGTGTGGCGATGAGCCACCACGCGCACCCGATGGGTGGTGGTGACGGTCGAAGCAAGGGTGGTCGTGCACCGGTCAACAAGGCGGGCACCCCGTCCAAGGGTGGCGGTACTCGTAACCGCAACAAGCCGTCGCAGGATCTCATCATTCGTCGCCGCAAGAGCAAGCGGTACGGGCAGCTGAAGTAAGGCATCGAGGAGTATTGATATGGGACGCAGTCTGAAAAAAGGCCCGTACGTCGTCGAGAGCGTTTACAACAAGGTGATGAAGCAGGCTCAGGCCGGTGAGAACCGTCCGATCAAGACCTGGGCTCGTGCTTGCACGATCGTGCCTGAGTTCGTTGGCTACACCTTCCAGGTGCACAACGGGCGTGCCTTCCTCGATGTCTTCGTGACCGAGGACATGGTGGGGCACAAGCTCGGCGAGTTCGCGAACACGCGTACTTTCCGCGGTCACACAAACAAGAAGGAAGGCCTGAAGTCAGGACGCTGATTGCAGCGCTGACTCAGCAGGAAGGAAGAAGCCGTGCGACTTCGAGCCAATGAACTGAAAAAGCGTGCTGATGAAGCCGGTGTGAGCGTTGAGCAGCTCGCCGATGCTGTCAGCAGCGATCGCCTCAGCGGCGACGCGTCGCTCAAAGCTGTCAAGAACTGGATGGGCGGCAAGGGTACACCCCGCTGCACCCGTTCGGATATTGAGAACATGGCCACCGCAGTGGGGTGTCTGCCGCGAGAGATCGCGAAGTTCACCTCGCAGGTTCGCAACCATCGCGGTAGCCCCAAGAAGGCCAAGCTCGTCGCGGACATGATCCGCGGCAAGAGCTTCGAGGAAGCGAACAACATGCTCGCCTTCTCGACCAAGCGTGCCGCCACGAACTTCCGCAAGGCGCTCATGGCCGCCGCGGCTGACGCAGAGCAGCTCGGCGCCGATCCCAGCAGCGTCTTTGTCAGCGAAGTCACCGTGGATGGCGGGATGCACATCAAGCGGTTCCGCCCCAAGGACCGCGGTCGTGCCCACCCGATCCTCAAGCGCACCAGCCACATCACTGTGTCACTCCAGGAGCGTAACTAATGGGACAGAAGTCACACCCGTTCGGATTCCGACTCGGCGTTACTGAGGCGCACCGCAGCCGCTGGTACGCTCCCAAGGCGCTCTACGGCGAGCTGCTCGTCGAGGACGAGAAGATCCGCAAGTACCTCGATAACCGTCTGAACCGCACGCCCCCGAACGCGTTCGTCTCGGATATCCACATCGAGCGTACCCGCGAGGAGCTCAAAGTCATCATCCGCACCGCTCGCCCCGGACTGGTCATTGGCCCCAAGGGTGCCGAGGTCGACCGGATGACCGAGGAGCTGCAGTACATGACCGGCCGCAAGGTTTCGATCTCGATTATCGAGATCCGTGACCCCGACATGGATGCCCAGCTCGTGGCCGAGAATGTGGCCGAGCAGCTCAAGAAGCGCATGGGTTTCCGGCGTGTCGTCAAGATGCGTACCGAGTCGGTCATGCAGGCGGGTGCCAAGGGTGTCAAGATTCAGATTTCGGGCCGCCTTGGTGGTGCAGAAATGTCGCGTCGCATGGATGTGCGTCTCGGTGCTCTGCCCCTCTCGACGCTCCAGGCGAACATCGATTACGGTTTCGCCGAGAGCCTCACGACCTACGGGATCATCGGTGTGAAGGTATGGATCTACAAGGGTCCGTACTCGAGCGAACAGGAAGAAAACCAGTCGAACGCGGCGGGCGCTCAGGCCCGTGCACGCGGTCGTCGCTAAGCGATTTGTTGATACGGAAGGGATTGCACGATGCCTCCTTATAAGATTCCCAAGCGAGTCAAGCACCGCAAAGAGTTCCGTCGCGTTCGCGATCGCAAGGCGACCAAGGGCAACTATGTCGCGTTCGGCGAATACGGGCTGCAGGCCCTCGAGCCGTGCTGGCTCAAGAGCAACTGCATCGAGGCGGGGCGCGTGACCTGTCAGCACTACCTCAAGCGTGAGGGCAAGCTGTTCATCCGCGTGTTCCCCGACAAGCCGATCTCGAAGAAGCCGCTCGAAACCCGAATGGGTAAGGGCAAGGCGGATGTGGATTATTGGGCTGCACGCGTGAAGCCCGGCACGATTCTCTTCGAGCTCGCGGGCGTGAGCGAAGCGCGTGCGCGTGGCGCTTTCTTCCGTGTGGCGATGAAGATGCCCGTCAAGTGCCGCATGGTCGGCCGACGGATCGAAGCGTAACGAGCGAACCAAGGAGCTATGGCATGACCGGTACTGAAGTACGCAAGCTGAATGATGAAGAGATCACGGTCGAGCTCGCCAACCTTCGTGGCAAGCTGCTGGCGCTCAAGAACAAGAGCGTGAGCGAAAAGATCGAGGACACCTCGCAGTTCGGGAAGATCCGCAAGGATATCGCCCGCCTGCTTACCGAGCAGACGGCGCGTGCCGCGAGCTGAGGCGCTCACAGGAGAACACAATGAGCGATACAGAACTCAAGGGTGCAAAGGTTGGCGTGGTCGAGAGCGACGCTCGGGACAAGTCCCGCAAGGTCGTGATCCACTACAAGTCGAAGCACCCCAAGTATGGAAAGTTCGTGAGCAAGCGCACCGTGCTGCATGTTCACGATGAGAACAACGAATCTTCGATCGGCGATATCGTCGAGATCGTGCAATGCCGCCCGATCTCGAAGACCAAGAGCTGGAAGCTCAGCCGCATCGTGGAGAAGCGTGCCGACTGACCGGGGAATCCCCTGGCGTCGGACAATCGGATGATTGCAACACGCACATGCGTGAAAGATAAGGGCAGGGCAAGCAATGCTCCAGCAAGAATCAAGATGTGAGGTCGCGGATAACTCAGGCGGTAAAATCGCCTATGTCATCCGTGTGTACGGCGGCTCGACCCGCCGCGGCGCGTTCTCCCGGAAGCACGCCGGGCTCGGCGACAAGGTGATCGTGAGCATCAAGAAGGCGCTCCCGGGTGCGGATGTCAAGGCCGGCGAGATGTACAAGGCCGTGGTCGTTCGTACCGCTCGCAACACCCGACGCAAGGACGGGTCGTATGTGAAGTTCGACTCATCGGCAGTCGTGCTGATCAACGATGACGGGAACCCCAAGGGCACCCGCATCTTCGGCCCCGTCGCACGCGAGTTGCGCGATCGCAAGTACATGAAGATCATCTCCCTTGCACCGGAGGTTGTGTGATGCCAAGGCATATTCGAAAAGGCGACCAGGTTATTGTCACCGCCGGTGACAGCAAGGGCTCGATCGGTGAGGTCACCGAGGTCAACACCAAGAGCGATCAGGTGATCGTCAAGGGTGTGAACCTTCGGACCAAGCACCTGCGCCGCACGCAGCTCAACCCCCAGGGCGGTACCGTCACGGTCGAAGCCCCCATTCATATCTCAAATGTCAGCCCTGTCGTTGATGGCAAGCCCTCACGGGTTCGATTCGAGACCGGCAAGGACGGCGTCAAGACCCGCGTTGCCGTCAAGGGCGGCAAGTCGCTCGGTCAGGTCAGCGGCCCACGCGGCTGAATGAACTGAACGCAAGCAGGTAGTACACGCAGCGAATCACTTGGGCAGCATCACGGATGGAAACCGGATGCACAAAGAAGCCCGGAAGAAGGCATAGCGATGGCGAAGAAAGCACAGTTTGACCAAGCCCTGATCGATGAGGCGAAGAAGCCCAGCACCCCGCGTCTCAAGACGCTCTATGAGCAGGAGATCCTGTCGAAGCTCGGTAACGAGTTCGGGATCAAGAATCGCAACGCGATGCCCAAGCTCGAGAAGGTGACGATCAATGTCAATGTCGGTCGCCATCTGGACGGCACCAAGATTCCCACCAATGTGCGTGAGGCCGTGATCCACACTCTGACGACGATCTCCGGCCAGAAGCCGATCACGATCGCCGCAAAGAAGAGCGTGTCGAACTTCAAGGTCCGCGAGGGCTACGAGACCGCGTTCAAGGTCACGCTGCGTCGCGATCGCATGTGGCACTTCGTGGACCGCCTGTTCAATCTGGCGGCCCCGCGAATCAAGGACTTCCGTGGCCTTAATGACAAGGCGTTCGATCGTCAGGGCAGCTACTCAATGGGCCTGACCGAGCAGGGCGTCTTCCCTGAGATCAACATGGCCGAGCAGGGTTTCACCCACGGCATGAACATCAACTTCAGCTTCAGCAACTCGAACCCCGAGCTGAGCAAGTTTGTGCTCACCGAGCTGGGACTGCCGTTCAAGAAGCCGGCGAAGAGCAAGAACTGAGCACGGGCAAAGGAAAGAAGCAGATATGGCCACCAAAGCACAGATCGCCAAGAGCAAGCGCACCCCGAAGTACTCGAGCCGTCTGGTTCGACGCTGCGAACTCACCGGACGTTCACGCGGGGTATACCGCAAGTTCCGCATCAGCCGCATCATGCTCCGAAAGCTCGCGCTTGAGGGCAAGATCCCCGGCATGCGTAAGGCAAGCTGGTAAGGCGAGAGAGATAGGCCGCGAGGCCAGAACGAAACACACCCAGGCGACCATTCGCCTGATCAAGTACACAAGGACAAAGGTAGGTCCCTATGTCAATCAGTGATCCAGTCGCAGACATGCTCACCCGCATCCGCAATGCAACGCGGAACCGCTCCAAGAGCGTCGTCGTGCTGAACAACAAGGTGTGCCAGGGTGTCGCCGCAGCGCTCCAGAGCGAGGGCTACATCAAGGGCTTTGAAGTCGTTGAGGACAACAAGCAGGGCACCATCCATATCGATCTCAAGTACGGCCCGCGCGGCGAAGTGCTGATCCACGAGATCAAGCGCATGAGCAAGCCCGGCTGCCGTGTGTACAAGAAGGTCAACGAGATCCCCGCGCCGATGCAGGGCCTGGGCATCTCGATCGTCTCCACCAGCAGCGGCGTGCTCTCGGATCGCCAGGCACGCGACAAGGGCGTGGGCGGCGAGCTGCTCTGCACCGTGCTCTGAATCAATGAACTCCCGGGCGGAGTGTCGCCCAAGACCACGACTGGAATCCCCGGCATAGAAGCCGGACGACGAGGACAGTCGGAAAGGAACGCGAAATGTCGCGAATCGGTAAGAAGCCCATCTCGGTGCCCGGCAATGTGAAGGTGAACCTCTCGAGCGGCTCGATCTCGGTCGAAGGCCCCAAGGGCACGCTCTCCTACAACTTCCGCCCGGAGGTTGATGTCGCCTTTGACGAGGGTGATAAGAGCATCACCGTCAGCATGGACGAGAAGCTCATCGCAGAGAAGCGCAGCAACAACGCCTACTGGGGCACCACGCGGGCGCTGATCAACAACATGATCAAGGGCGTCACCACCGGCTACGAGCGCAAGCTCCAGGTCGTTGGCGTCGGTTGGACGGCCACGGTGAATGGCAACAAGCTTGCCCTCAAGGTCGGCTACGCCAACATCATCGAGATGCCGATTCCAACCGGCCTCACGGTGACCGCAGAGAAGCAGATCATCACCATCAGCGGTGCTGACAAGCAGGCCGTGGGCCACTTCGCTGCCTCGACCCGCGCGAAGCGCAAGCCCGAGCCGTACAACGGCAAGGGTATCAAGTACCTCGACGAGGTCATCATGCGTAAGCAGGGCAAGGCGTTCGGTAAGTAAGCAAGAGACTCAAGCACTGAGCGAGCCGGGCGAACACCGGCTCACACGAGGTGATCGAAATGAACAAGAACAAGCACAAGGACGCACGCCGGGCTCGCCGTCGCATCGGCATCCGCAAGCGTGTCGCTGGCACCCCCGAGCGTCCCCGTCTGGCAGTGTACCGCTCGCTGAACCATATCTACGCGCAGGTTATCGACGACCTGGCGGGCAAGACGCTCGTCAGCGCCTCGACCCGCGACAAGGGTTCGAAGATCGACGGCGCATCGGGCAACTGCGACGCGGCCAAGGCCGCGGGCATGCTGCTCGCCGATCGTGCGAAGGAAGCGGGCATCACCGAAGTGGTGTTCGATCGCGGCGGTTTCAAGTATCACGGGCGCGTCAAGGCCTTCGCCGACGCGGCCCGCGACGGTGGTCTGAAGTTCTAACTGAACGAATCTGAAAGAGACAGCAACTATGGCTGAAATCCTTGACGAAAGCACGAATCTCGAGTCGCACACCGTCGGCATTTACCGCACCGCTTCTACGGTCAAGGGCGGCCGTCGCTTCAGCTTCGGCGCGCTGGTCGTGGTCGGTGATCGACGCGGCAAGGTGGGCTACGGCTACGCCAAGTCGCCCGAAGTTCCCACGGCGATCGAGAAGGCCCAGAAGCGTGCACGCCTGACGCTCATCTCTGTCCCCATGGCGGGGACAACATTCCCGCATGAGATCGAAGGGCGTTCCTGTGCAAGCACCGTTCGTCTGATGCCCGCATCGCCGGGTACCGGCGTGGTCGCAGGCGGCACCGTGCGAGCGGTCATGGAGATCGCAGGGATCTCGGACTGTCTCACCAAGTGCACCGGCTCGACGAGCAAGCTCAACACCGTTCGCGCGGTGCTCGATGGCCTCAGCAAGCTCCGCACCCGTGAGGAGATCGCTGAGCTCCGCGGCGTTGAGATCACCACCTCGGATATCGAGCAGCGTATCGAGCGAGGCAGCAAGTTCATGCCCGCCAAGATCGAGGGCAGCGATAAGATGGCCGCTCCCGTGAACACCGTCGGTCAGGACCGCGGTGGTCGTGGTGGTCGAGGCGGCGGTGGTCGTGGCGGTCGCGGTGGCGGTCGTGGCGGTCGCGGCGGTGGATTCGCACCGGCAGCCCCAGAAGCATCCGCCGGTGCCGAGTCGAACAACTCGGGCGGCGAGTCGACCCAGTCCAGTGAGAGCTGATCAGCAACAAGCACACCTTTCCGGGAGTCACCGGTCATGATGATTCACGAAGTTACCGCGATGGCGGGCAAATACAAGAAGCGCAAGCGCGTCGGCCGAGGCGTCGGCTCTGGCAATGGCAAGACCGCTGGTCGCGGCCAGAAGGGTGCCGGTGCGCGTCGCGGGCATTCCAAGCTCTACCAGTTTGAAGGCGGCCAGATGCCGTTCTTCCGTCGCATGCCCAAGTTCGGCTTCTCGAACGCGAAGTTCAAGACCGAGTTCTGGATCGTCAACCTCGGCGCTATCGCCGGGCACAGCGATTTCAAGAACGGCGGCGAAGTCAATCAGGAGACCCTCATCAAGGCGGGTCTCGTGCGAGATGGTTCGCGCGATCTCAAGATCCTGGGTGGTCTTGGCGAGGGTGATGAGAAGCTTGGTGTCAAGCTCAATGTCACCGCCAATCGCGTCACCGACTCGGCACGCAAGCTGATCACCGACGCGGGCGGTAGCGTCACCGAGACCGGTACCCGCCGCGACAAGGTGCGTGGGATCGATCGCGATTCGGACGATCGCACGCCCAAGAACCTCACCAAGAAGCTGAAAAACCAGGAATGGCATCGCAAGCGTGCAGAAGCTTTTGCTCGCGGCGAGGTCCTCAAGAAGAACTGATCGCGAACCGGGTCATACGCGGCCCGCATGAGTGAGAATGTGTTGTGATTCCCAACGCCGTGACCGATCGCTCGCAGGCGGGGCCGCTACGATCCCCCACGAGATATCGGTCACGGCGTTTTTCCATGATCGACGATTCGACGCCGACCCGGCACGGGTGGACGCAGGACCAGGTGGAGTATTGACAGCATGCTGATCAAGACCATCATCAATGTTTTCAAGATTGATGAGCTGCGAAACAAGATCCTGTTCACTATCGCGATGCTCGCGGTGTACCGAATCGGGTTCTGGATTCCGGTTCCCGGTGTCGACCAGAGCGCGCTGACAAGCTACTTCGAAGCCCAGGCCGCCGCCGGCGGTGCCGCGGGCAAGGTGATGCAGTATGTCGCGATCTTCTCCGGCGGCTCGTTCGGACAATCGACGATCTTCGGCCTCGGCATCATGCCCTATATCACGGCATCGATCATCTTCCAGCTCTTCCAATCGGTCTCGCCGCAGCTTAAGAAGCTCAAGGATGAGGGACCCACGGGCTACGCCAAGATTCAGGAGTGGACCCGATACGCGACGGTGGGGCTCTGTGTGGTCCAGGCTGTCGGATGGCTCTCGTTCATCACCAAATCCGGGCTGGTTTATTCAACCTGGGCGACCAACCCACTCTGGTGGGTGATGGCCGTCGTCGCGCTCACCGCAGGCACGATCTTCCTGATGTGGCTGGGCGAGCAGATTGACCGATTCGGCATCGGTAACGGTGTCTCATTGATTATCATGGCGGGCATCCTGACCGGTATGCCCGGGGCGATGATCAGCCTTTACAACGGTTTCGACCCCAAGGACTCGACCAAGATGGGCTGGATGGGACTGATCGTCCTTGTCGCGCTCTTCATCATGGTCGTCGCGGGCTCCGTGCTGCTTACCGTGGCGCAGCGTCGAATCCCGGTCCAGCAGGCCAAGCACTCTCGTGGTCGGCGCGTCTTCGGCGGGCAGAAGAGCTACCTCCCCCTGCGTGTGAATCACGGCGGCGTGATGCCGATCATCTTCGCGAGCTCGCTGATGATCTTCCCCTCCGTCGCGTTCAGTTACCTCACCGAGCTGGCTCAGACGACCGGCAACAACGAGGGCTGGTACTTCGATATTCTCCAGTGGCTGAGCTCGAACTTCCAGCACGGCATGTTCCCCTACATGGTTCTCTATGTCATCATGGTCTACTTCTTCAGCTACTTCTGGATCACGGTCCAGTTCAACCCGGAAGAAATGAGCAAGCAGCTACGCGACCACGGGTCGTTCATTCCGGGGCTCAGACCCGGCCCAAGAACGGCCGAGTACCTCGAGGCGGTGATGGAACGCATTACCTATGTGGGTGCGGCCTTCCTGTCGGTCATCGCGGTGCTCCCGATGGTCGCCAGCTCCGAGCTGGGGATCGATTTCGCGGTCTCGCAGTTCCTCGGCGGCACCGGGTTGCTGATCGTGGTGTCCGTGGCGCTGGACTTCCTCCAGCGGGTCGAGGCATCGCTGCTGATGCGGAACTACGAGGGCTTCCTGGGCGGGGCCAACGACAACTGATATGATTCGGGTGCCGTTTGGGCTCGATTCTGATGAATTTTTCAAGCCCGGCACACTTTGACGGGCGGAAGTTGAAGAAATATTCGGTTGCGGGCCTATAGTCTTGGCCCAGCTTTCCCCCCGGGATCGCTGAGTTCGAGCAGAATGGACCGCCGGGCAACCGGCTTGTGATAGAAGAAGAGTGACAGGAGTCAGTCATGAAGGTTCAGTCGAGTGTCAAGCGTCGGTCCAAGGACTGCCAGATCGTGCGCCGCAAGGGCAAGGTCTTCGTCATCAACAAGAAGAATCCCCGTTTCAAGCAGCGTCAGGGCTGATCGCTTCACGGGATACAAGAAATCAGATACGCGTGCCTTGCACGCAGCATATTTCCGGCGTGAGCCGGTGACAGGAGCAAACAGTGCCCCGTATCGCAGGTGTTGACATCCCCGATCGCAAGAAGATCTACTACGCGCTGCAGTACATCCACGGCGTGGGTCCCAAGTACGCAGCCGATATTCTTGCTGAAGCGAACATCAACCCCGACACTCGTGCCAACGAGCTCTCGGAAACCGATGTTTCGCACCTGAACACCATCATCGACAACGGCTTCCTCGTCGAGGGTGCGCTCCGTCGTCAGGTGCAGCAGAACATCGCGCGTCTGCGTGAGATCCGCTCGTACCGTGGTGACCGTCACCGCTCCGGTCTGCCGACCCGCGGCCAGCGGACGCGTTGCAACGCCCGCACCCGCAAGGGCCGCAAGAAGACCGTGGCCGGCAAGAAGGGCGTCAAGGGCTAAAGACCCTGGGCTGATGCCCGTCATTGGTTGGAACGGTCCAACCAATCACGACAACTCAATGAACCATCAATCGCAAGGTTCCAGCCCGCCGCCAAGGGAGCGAAGGGAAGTGGAGCCGTCAGGAGCGAGATTCAATGGCGAAGAAGGCAAAGAAAGTTCGCAAGGGTGTTGTTCGCGGCGTCGCGCATATCAAGGCGACCCACAACAACACCATCATCACCGTCACCGACACCAACGGCGAAACCCTCGCCTGGGACTCGGCCGGCACCATCGGCTTCAAGGGCGCTCGCAAGTCGACCCCCTTCGCCGCGACCCGTGCCGGTGAGCAGTGCGGCCAGAAGGTCCGCAAGATGGGGATGAACGAGATCGAGGTCAAGATTACCGGCGCCGGCGCCGGTCGTGAGAACGCCGTCTCGGGGCTCGCCTCGACCGGGCTTCGCGTGACGGCCATCGAGGACCACACCCCGGTTCCTCACAACGGCTGCCGCCCGCCCAAGAAGCGTCGCGTCTGATATGAACACTCGCACCCACGCGTTGAAAGACGCATGGGTGTTTTTCGTGCCCGGCATGGGAAGAAAGGGCGACGCGGTCAGCAAGCGCGTCGCACCTGTGAGCCGAGATCGGGCGTTGCACCGGTTTGATGAAACCACCACTTGCTGAGGAGATCAACGACATGCGTGTACGCTGGCGTGGATTGGAACTTCCTTCGAAGGTCGTCGCTGACCCCAAGTTCAGCGCGGATACCTTCGGCCGTTTTACCGTCGAGCCGTTTGAGCGCGGCATGGGCACGACCGTTGGCAACTCGCTGCGTCGCATCCTGCTTTCGTCGCTCGAGGGCGCATCGGTCACCGCGATCAAGATCAAGGGCGTTGAGCACGAGTTCACCAGCATGCCCGGCGTGCTGGAAGACACCACCGACATCGTCCTGAACATCAAGAACCTCATCGTCAAGCTTGAGGGCGATGAGCCCCGCGTGATGAAGCTGGCGGCCCAGGGCCCCGGCGAGGTGACCGCGGACCTCATCGAGGCGGACACCAACATCACCATCATGAACAAGGACCTGGTCATCGCCACGCTGACCGAGGAGATCCCGTTCGAGATGGAGATCCATGTCGGCAAGGGGCGCGGCTATGTCCCCGCATCCGAGCAGTACGGTCGCAACGACGAGCAGGAGATCGGCGTGATCCCTGTCGACGCGATCTACTCGCCCGTGCAACGCGTACGCTACTCGGTCGAAGACACCCGCGTGGGTATGAAGACCAACTACGACAAGCTGACGATGGAGATCTGGACCGACGGTACGACCACGCCCGAGATGGCGATGGTCGAGGCCGCCAAGATCATGCGCAAGCACCTCAACCCGTTTGTCCAGTACTTCGACATCGGTGAGGAGCGAGTCTCTGAAAACGCGGCGGCAGCAGCCGGCGTCGACGAGGAACTCATCCGCAAGCTCAACATGCCCATCGAGCAGCTCGATCTCTCGGTGCGTGCGAGCAACTGCCTCGAGTCGGCACGGATCGACACCGTGGCGCAGCTGGTCACCAAGACCGAGCAGGAGCTGCTCAAGCTCCGCTCGTTCGGTCGTACCTCGCTGCGAGAGGTGAAGCGAAAGCTTCAGGACATCGAGCTCGACCTTGGATTGGAACTGCCCGAGGGCTATAACGCCGCGGGTGTAAACTGAACGAAGCAACGCGGGCGGGTTCGCCCGATTGGGATAAACGACGCGGTGAGCGCGTCAGAAGCGAAGGGATAAAGCCATGCGTCATCGGAAAGCCGGCTTTAAGTTGGGAAGAACCGTCGCACATCGTCAGGCGATGCTGCGCAACATGGCGGCCAGTCTGTTCGAGCACGGTCAGATTACGACGACCGTGCCTAAGGCCAAGGCCCTGCAGCCATTCGTCGAGAAGATCGTGACCAAGGCCAAGCGTGGCGACCTGCACGCTCGCCGTCAGGTGGTCTCGATGCTTGGCCGCGATCGCAACGCGTTCGCCTGGTCGTACATCGCTAAGAACGCGACCGACGAGGAACGCGAGGCCGTCGAAGAGCAGCGCGATTTCGTCGAGGGGTTCTTCGATATCCCTGATGTCGAGGAGATCGAGCGGAACCGCTATGGCGAGCTCCGCAAGGCCCCCAAGCTCGTGCGCCACATCTTCGAGAATGTCGCGCCCCGCTTCGAGGACCGCGCCGGTGGCTATACCCGCATCGTCAAGCTCGGGCGTCACCGCCTGGGCGACGCGGCCGAGCTGTGCGTGATCCAGTTCGTCGGCAACGAGGAAGGCCCCGAGATCGGTGGTCACCCCTCGGGTCGTCGCCGCCAGGCGGACAAGCGGACCGCGTTCGCTGCCAAGCTCCGCAAGGACTTCGCTCAGTCCGAGGCGCCCGCCGCGGTCGCCGAGGAAGCACCCGCCGCGGACAACAGCGGCGAAGAGACCAAGAGCGAGGAGTGATCCTCAGACTCAACCAAACACCCACCCCGCTCATCCGAGCGGGGTTTTTCTTGGGCTGGATCGATTCTGATCACGATGCACGGGGACTACGATCGACCATGACGATGCTTGACGCACTCAACGAGATCGAAACGAGCGCTCTGAGCGCTCTTGAGCAAGTCACCGATGCCGACGCCCTTGAGGCGTGGCGCATCGAGTACATCGGCACCAAGGGGCGGATTCGCTCGGTCATGCCATTGATGAAGGATGTGCCGGGCGACCAGAAGGCGGCCGTCGGCAAGCGCCTCAACGAGGTCAAGAACGCCCTCGAGAACGGCTTCAAGGCCAAGCAGGGATCGCTGGGCACCGGCACAGGCAGAGCCAGCGGGCCGGCATTCGATCTCACCGAGCCCGGCCTCATCGATACACGCAGCATCGGCAAAGAGCACATCATCACCCGGGTCCGCGGCGAACTTGTCGAGATCTTCGCCCGATTGGGCTTCGTGGTCGCACAGGGCCCCGAGTTGGAGGACGATGAGCACAACTTCGCCAAGCTCAATATCCCCGACGCCCATCCCGCACGCGACCCGATCGACAACTTCTATGTCGACAACCCCAACGAGGTGTCTACACCCCGCATGCTCCGCAGCCAGACCTCGACGGTGCAGATCCGAACGATGGAGGACGCGGTCGCCAAGGGGTGGGGGCCGCCCATCAAGATCGTTTCGCCCGGTCGGGTGTATCGCCCCGACACCGTCGACGCAACGCACTCGTTCATGTTCCACCAGATCGAGGGTCTCTACATCGACAAGGGTGTTTCCATGAGCGATCTGATGAGCACGCTCCTCCAGTTCGCCCGAGCGTACTTCGGCGAAGACGCGGATGTCCGCCTGCGCCCCAGCTTCTTCCCGTTCACCGAGCCCAGCGCCGAGTTCGACATGATGATCGCCCTCAAGCCGGGCACCGACCCCAGCTGGATCGAGCTGGGCGGGTGCGGCATGGTCGATCCCAATGTTCTGGCCGCGTGCGGCATCGACCCCGAGGTGTACACCGGCTTCGCTTTCGGATTCGGCATCGAGCGGATCGCGATGGGTAAGTACGGCATCCCCGATATCCGCATGCTCTTCGAGAATGACATCCGCTTCCTGCAGCGGGTGTAATCACCTCTGGTATACTCCAAATACACACCTACGCAGGGGGTATGACAATGAGTGAGCATGAACACGAGCTCGAACACGATCACGATGTGAATGCCGAAGGAACGGCTGTCGATCAGTGGGAGGCGATCGATGTCGTCCAGCGTCCCAAGTGGCCCAAGGTCATCGGGATCATTTCGATCATTTGGGGGTCGCTGGGGCTCGTATGCGGCGGGCTTGGGATGGCGATGCTTCCGCTCTCCCCTTCATTCATCAAGGGGGCGATGACCAACGGCGAACCGATTCCCTACGGGATGGTGCCGTCGGTCACCGATTACATCATCGGCGGCATCGGCTTTCTGCTCGCGCTGCTGCTGCTCTTCGCGGGTATCGCGTGCGTGTCCTATCGACCGGTGACCCGCATGATGCACCTGCTCTACGGCGTGACAAGCATCCCGGTCGTGGTCTGGTCGTACATGAACCAGCTCCACAAGGCAGACCTCAACGGGCAGTGGGCCAAGGAGTTCCCCGATAACCCGATGGCTCCGAATCTGGATCCATCGAACGCTGCGGCCGGCATCGGGCAGATGATCGGGCTCGTGCTGCTCATCGTGCTCGGCTTCGGTGTGCCGATCTTCTACCTCATCTGGTTCGGACTGATCAAGACCAAGACCGAGCAGATCACGGGTGGTGACGAGGGCGTGTACTGATCCACGCGGCAGACCCGAAACAATGAAAAACACCCCGCGAGATCGCGGGGTGTTTTCGTTGTTACTTGGTTCGCTGGCTCACGGGCAGCCGGCGCTGTAGAAGCTGAGGAAGGTGCTCACATCGAAGAAGTTGAACTGCCCGTCATTGTTGAGATCGGCCGCGTCGTCCTGTGCATTGAACAGGCTCAGGAACGCGCTGACATCGAAGAAGTTGAGCACGCCGTCGCCGGTGAAGTCGGCCTCGCAGGTGTTGAGCGTGACGGTCGCGGTCAGGATGTTGGTATTGCCCGAGTCCTCGATCGCCACGATGGTGACCGTGTTCGCCCCGGGGTCGAGATCGAAGTTGAAGGTCTTGTTGAAGGTGAAACGATCGAAGGGCAAGGCCTGTGAGCCGCTGTTGAGCATGGTCAGCGGATCCTGACCGGGCTCAAGGTTGAGGAACGCGTAGACCTCCTTGGTCGTGCGGTCGAGGGCCGAGATGTTGAACTGCGGGCGCGGGTCGTCGGTTGTCGTCCCCGCCTGCGCCAGCTCCACGGCCGGGGGTTCGCGGTCAATGTAGATGACCTTGCGGACCTCGCGGAAGATCGGGGTCGTGCCCGACGGGCGATGGCGGAAGACGATGACGCTGAGGTAGTGGAGGCCTTCGCTCATCTGCGTGGCGTCGATCGCCTGGCGGTAGAGCCCGAAGCTGTTGCCCGAGTTATAGAGCGGGGCGTTGAGGGTTGTGAACTCCTCGTAGCCGCCGATGACCGAGCTGGTCGTGGGGATGTCCGTAGCGCCGTTGCCGTTGTAGTCTTGATTGCGCTGGTCGAAGGCGAACAGGGCGTTGTCGTCAGTGTTCGGGTCTTCGGGATCACCCGCGCTGGTCTGCACGCGGATCTCGAACGAGTCGTCGTTGATCACGGTGATGGGGTTCAGACGCTGGAGGAAGTCGGGGAAGGTTGAGGGGTCCGGGTCGATAGTGCCGTCTGCGCCGATGTAGGTGACCTGCACGCTGGGCAGGGCTTCGGCGTAGATGACATAGCCCTTGCCGTGCTCCGCTGCGCCCGTCTTGTTGTTGGGGACGGCCAGCGTGACCGATCCGTTGGCACCCACGACGATCGTCTCAGGGATCGCGTTGGACGGGTCAATGATCGGGTCGGCGGCGTTCCCGGTCATCTCGTGCAGGCGGGTGCCCTGCGGGTACGAGGTGTTGACGGTCACGCTCTGGATGCCCGAGTCAAAGCGGTCATTGACCGCGACAAGGCAGTTGGCCTGATTGTTGAACGCACGCTCGAAGACGAGCACATCGCTGATACTGCTGTTGAGCTGGAAGTACTGCCCGTACGCGACCTGATTGCGCAGCTGCATAAGGGTGGTGACGGTGTCGTCGAGTGTCTGGGTGGCCGGGTCCCAGCCGAGTGCGCTGGGGTTGCCCTCGCGGGGGAAGAAGCCGCCAGAGCGAGAGACAAACTGACGCCCGTTGTGGTAGACGATCGAGCGTCCGGGACGCATCAGCATGTAGGCGAGCATCTGGTAGCCCTGCTGGCGGGCGCTTGGCAGCGGGGGCATGGACGAGCCGCTGCCGACGGTACCGTTGTCGTGTGAGAAGACATGGTTGACGCCCATCGAGCCGTTGATGAGGCCGTCGTCGGCGAAGTCCAGGTGCCCCGAATCCGCGTTAGAGTTGATGTTGCTCCACGAGCCGAAGCCGCCAGCGTTGAGCAGGTCACGCAGGCGGGCGGCCCCTTGGAGGTCAAGGGCATCGCGATTGGCGAAGCCGTCCTTGCGGATGTAGTTGGCCAGCATGTCGAAGTTGCCGGTTACATTCTCGCCGAAGCTGAACGGCGTGATCTTGTTGCCGGTCGCGGGCGAGATGCGGGTCCGGTTGATGGCGCTGTCGAAGTAACCATCCCAGAACCAGCTGGGGATGTGCTTGCTGGCATCGAGGCGGAATCCGTCCACGCCCTGAACCTCGACCATCCACTGGGCCCATCGCATCAGCAGCCCGGTGGCGTTATCCGCAACCGCGTCACCGGCGAGCGGGTTGTTGATATTGAAGGGGTAGCGGGTGAAGTTGAGCACGCCCGGGTTGCGGGAGGTGCCGGGGTTTGTGACGGTGGTGGGAGAGAGGAGCTGATCCGGGTAATAGCGGGCGTTGTCGGCGTTGGGCTTATTCCAGATCGTTCCGGCCGGGATGTTCTGTGGGTTTCCCTCCGCGACGGGCTGGCGGATGAACTGGTTGTTGGACTCCTGCGCGATGTCGACAAGTGCTACGAGGTCGCCGTTGTGGAGGTCGTAGCGTGGGCCTCCGGGGTTTTCGGATTGGAGGTAACCGCTGGCGATGCCGTTGTGGAAGTCTCCCCAGTTGTCCGTGGGCTGCTTATCACGCGGCGGGTTCTCGCGGGGGATCCAGAAGCCGGGGTAGCCACCCTGTGCAAGGAACGCATCGGACTCGGTGCGTCCGCCGTTGTGATTGAAAATCGCGTCGATGTAGACCTCGCCGTTGGCCATGTGCAACTCATCGACCATGGCCTTGAAGGTCGCCTCGGTGCCGTAGGTCGTGCGTAAGCGCGACGAGCTGAACGCGAGCAGCGGTGGTTGCCCGAGGTCGAAACGGTTGAATGGGTCGTAGCCGGGGCTCATGAACGATGCGGTCGAGATCGGGGGGAGCCAGACGGCGTTGTAGCCCGCGATGAAGAAATCGGGAACGCGCCGCTCGATGTCGTCCCACTCTGTCTCAAACCATTGGAGATAGTTCTGGGCGTTCTGGGCCTGAACGGTCGAGCCGGCGATACCCAGCAACAGGCTCGCGGCGGCAAATGTGGGAGCGATACGAACCAGAGAAGTGATGGTCATGGAGGTGTTCCAGTCATGGTGGCTGGTGTGCGGGCTAAGGCCCGATGAGTGCCCAAGCTATTATCGCCGATTGTGCGTAGAATGTGAACACGCTTTCGTGGGATTCCATGGGAATATGGGCACTTTTCAGCCTGGAATCTGCTATGGTCCCAGAATCAGCGCGACGACTTTCGTAAAAGTGATCACCCGGGGACTCGGGCGAAAATCGGAGTTCAATATGCAAGTTTCAGCCATCTCTGCCGCAGTGTCCGTCCTTGTGGTCATGATCGCCACCAGCATCACCGGCGCACAACTCGGCGAAGTGATCGGCGACGGCATGATTCGATTCGACGCGTCCCACGAGGCCCGTCTCAAGCGTCGCCCATCCATCGCCATGGTGCAGCAGTTCGAATCGATCGGGGATATCGATGCCAGCACGCACCCACTGACGCCGGAGTTCAGCCGCAACGAAGCGGGTCGTTATATCGCGCACATCGATCTCGAAGAGGGGACAAGCCTGTACGGCACGGGCGAAGTCGCCGGTCCCCTGCTCCGCAACGGATTTGTCACGGAGACCTGGAACCTCGATGCCTTCGGCTACGGGCTCGATGCCAAGAACCTGTACACCTCGCAGCCGTGGGTGCTGGCGGTGCGTGAGGACGGCTCTGCATTCGGTGTGTTTGCGGATACCACCGAGCGATGCGAGATCGATCTGACCAACGGCATCACCTTCAAGGGTGTGTCGTACCAGTTCCCGGTGATCCTGGTCGATCGTGAATCGCCGCAGGCGGTGATGGAGGGGTTGGCGGAGCTGACGGGCAAGATCGCCATGCCGCCACGATGGGCGATCGGGTATCACCAGTGCCGCTACTCGTACAACCCCGACTCCCGCGTGCGTGAGGTCGCCAACGAGTTCCGCAGCCGCAAGCTGCCCGCCGATGTCATCTGGATGGACATCGATTACATGGACGGCTACCGGGTTTTCACCTTTGATGATGAGCAGTTCCCCGATCCCAAGGGGCTCAACGACTACCTCGACTCTATCGGCTTCAGCAACATCTGGATGATCGACCCCGGCGTGAAGCGGGAAGAGGGATACTTCGTCTACGACTCGGGCACCAAGCACGATGTGTGGGTCAAGAACGCCAAGGGACAAACCTACACGGGCGAGGTCTGGCCTGGCGTGTGTGTGTTCCCCGACTACCTCAACAAGGAGGTCCGCGAGTGGTGGGCCGGTTTGTACGAGGAGTTCATGGCGTACAACATCGACGGCGTCTGGAACGACATGAACGAGCCGGCCGTGTTCAATGTTGAGACCAAGACGATGCCCGAGACCAATGTCCACTATGCCGACCCCGAGCTGGGCGGCGTGGGCAACCACGGGCGCTACCACAATGTGTACGGCATGCAGATGATCCGTGCGACGCGCGAGGGCGTGATGGATGCCAACCCCGGCAAGCGACCCTTTGTGCTCTCTCGCGCGAACTATCTTGGCGGTCAGCGGTACGGCGCGACATGGACCGGGGATAACTCCGCGACATGGGAGCACCTGGACATGTCGATCCCGATGACGATCAACCTCGGGCTCTCGGGACAACCGTTTGCCGGGCCGGATATTGGCGGCTTCGCATATAACGGCGACGGCGAGCTCTTCGCTCGCTGGATGGGCTTTGGGACGCTCTTCCCATTCGCCCGGGCGCACACGGCCAAGGGCAACATCGATAAGGAGCCGTGGTCGTTCGGGCCTGAGGTGGAGGCGACCTGCCGGCGGGCGCTTGAGCGGCGTTACCGGCTCATGCCCTACATCTACACGCTGTTCCACAAGTCCGCGACCGACGGCACGCCGATCGCGATGCCGACTTTCTTCGCCGATCCGACCGACCTCGCGCTGCGGAGCGAGGACGATTCGTTCCTGCTGGGCGATTCGCTGCTGGTGGTTGCGAAGGTGACGCCCGAGTCTGATCGTGTCTCGGTGATGCCCAGGCCCATCGACGGCGTTGCCTGGGCGAAGTTCGATTTCCCGAGCTTCGATGGCGGGCGTGACTCGAAGGACCCCGACCAGCCCGAGCTCTACATCAAGCCCGGCTCGATCATCGTGACCGCGCCGGTGACGCAGTACTTTGGCGATCGTCCCGATCAGCGCGACGAGATCACGCTGATCGTGCACCTCGACGCCAACGGCGAGGCGACCGGCACGCTGTACGAGGACGCGGGCGACGGGATGGAGTACATGCTCGGCGAGTACCTCATGACTACTTTCAAGGCCTCGCGCGATGGCGACGAGGTCAAGGTCGAGGTTGCCGATCAGAAGGGCAAGATGAAGGCGCCCGATCGGGTGATCAAGGTTCGTGTTATTCAGTGAGCCGCTCGCGCCACTGCGGATTCGTCTGTCGCCAGCGTGAGGATATTGGTCTGGTTCATCTCGCTGCCACGCAGCTCGCCCTTGATCACGCCCTCGCCCATGACGAGGATGCGATCGCTCAGGGCGAGCAGTTCCGGCATCTCGGATGACACGAGCAGGATCGCGAGCCCCTGATCGGCGGCTTCGTTGATGAGCTTGTAGATCTCGGCCTTGGTGCCGACATCGATGCCGCGCGTTGGCTCGTCGAGCAGCAGGACTTTGGTCCGGTCGCTCATCCAGCGGGCGATGAGCAGCTTTTGCTGGTTGCCGCCTGAGAGTTCGCTGGGTCTGGTCTCACGGAGTGATGCGGTCTTGATCTGGAAGCGGTCGACGCGCGACTGGACGCGGGCGAGTTCGTCGTCGAGCTTGCGCGTGCCGAAGAGGCCGCAGATGTCTGGCATAATGGGGGCAAGGATGTTCTCGTCGATGCCGAGGTTGAAGAACAAGCCCTGATTGCGGCGGTCCTCGGGGACATAGCCGAGCCCGACGCCTGCCTCGATAGCGGCTTTGGTGCCCTTGCCGCAGATTTCGTCGCCGTCGACGACGATCGAGCCGGTGACTCGGTGATCGATGCCGAAGATCGCATCGAAGAGCTCGGATCGCCCCGCGCCGACCAACCCACCAACGCCGAGGATCTCGCCCGGGTAGAGCTTGAGCGAGATACTGTTGAGTTTGCCCGGCGAGCAGACATCGCGCAGGATCAGTCGTGGCGGCTGATCGTAGTGGGGCTCTTGGCTGTTGCTGGTGCCGACCAGCGACTCGATGGCCTCGGCTTCGATACCCTCGCCATTGTCTGATGATGATGCGGTGTGCTTGGCGCCCGGTGTGCTGATGCGACGCCCGATCATCTGCTCGACCAGCGTCGGCTCGTCGATCTCACTCACGATATTGGTCGCGACATACTGGCCGTCGCGCAGGACGCTGACGCGGTCGCAGCAGGTGAATATCTCGCTCATTCGGTGCGAGACATAGATGATCGTGAGGCCCTGCGATGCGAGGTCACGGGTGATCTCCATGAGGCGCGAGGCCTCGGTGAGTGAGAGCGACGAGGTCGGCTCGTCGAAGACGATAACCCTGGCGGCGTTTTGGCCGTGCGCGTCCTTGTCCAGCGATGCGGCGATCTGGCAGATCTGGCGTCGCCCGGGCGAGAGCCGACCGAGCGGCTGGGTGACATCGATGCTCGGATCGAGCTGGTGCACGAGTTCCTCGGCGCGCCGGCGCATCTCGTCGAAGTCTACGATGAACCCTTTCTTGGGGATGTCGTGGAGGCACAGGTTTTCCGCGACCGAGAGGTTCGGGCACTGGGCGAGTTCCTGATGGACGATGCGCACGCCCGCAGCGAAGGCGTCATCGAGCGAGCCGGGCAACAGCTCGCGGCCTTCCAGGGTCACGCTTCCCGAGTCCTGCTTGTGCAGGCCCGCGATGACCTTGCCCAGCGTGGATTTACCCGCGCCGTTCTCACCCATCAAGGCGTGCACCTCGCCGGGCAGGAACGACACGCTGACATCGCTCAGCGCCTGGGTAATCCCGAACGCCTTGCTGATGCCGCGTGCGACAAGGACCGGCTCGCGATGGTCGGGGTTATCCTTCACCGAGCCATTTCTTCCAGTTCTCGCCGAACGCATCGACATTCTCTTCGTTGACGATGTCGAAGTCGGCGTAGATGAACTCGCTCTCGGGCGACTTGTCGAGCTCCAGCTTGTCGATGATCATCTCAACAGACTTTTCGCCCCAGCCGTAGTAGGGCTGTCCGACGAGGACCTGGACCTGTCCCTTCTTGACATAGTCGAGCGGGAGCGGGAGGGGGTCCATCGAGACGACCTTGGCGTTCTCGTAGATTCCGTCGAGGGCGTTGTCGGTGTAGAGCGGCCAGCCGCCCACGAGGGCCCAGCCGGTGATGTCGGGGTTGGCGCTCTGGACCTGCTGCATCTTGGCGGCGGCCTCGGTCGCGGTCTCGGGCATGAACGAGTACACGGTGGTGTTGGTGATGCCCTCGTACTCCGCGGCCTGCTCGAGCACGCCGTTCACGCGGGCCTGCAGGTTCGCGGCCGCCGGGTTGCCGGTGAGGACGGCGACCTTGCCGCTGCCGCCCATCTGCTCGGCGAGCTGGCGCATGACTTCCTTGCCCGCTTCCTTGTCGTCCACGCCGTAGTAGGCCATGCGGCCCGAGGCGGGTGCGTCGGAGTCGAAGGTTACGACGACCACGCCCTTGTCGACCGCGGCCTTGAGGGCGCTGGTGAGCAGGTTGGCGTCGGTGCAGGAGATGGCGATGCCGTGCACGCCGGAGGCGACGAGCTGCTCGACGAACTGGGCCTGGACCTGGGCGTCTTCCTGTGGCGGGGTCTGCCAGAGCACCTCGACGCGCACGCCGTCCATTTCTTCGGTGAGGCGAGCGGCGGCGTCCATGGCGCCGGTTTTGGCGGCCTGGAAGACGGGGTTGCTGTTGCTCTTGGCGATGACACCGATGCGGTAGACGGTTTCATCCGCCTGCGCAGCGGGGGTGTCGCTGTCGGACTTGGAAGCGGTGGTGCCGGATTCGTTGCTCTTGGAGCAGCCGGTGAATGCGAGTGCGGCGATCGAGATCGATGCGGACGAGATGAGCCATGCGCGTCGCGTGGTCATGATGGAGCTCCTACTTTCTTACCCTCTGCGGGCCTGGACCCGTTGTTTGGTCTGGTCGATGACGACCGCGATGACGATCGCGGCGCCCATGACGATCTGGTTGTAGCTCTGGTCGACACTGAAGATGACCATCGCGTTGTTGATGAGCTGGATGATAATCGCCCCGAGCACCGCGCCCACGGCCGTGCCGCGTCCGCCCATGAGCGAAGCGCCGCCGATGACCGTCGCGGCGATGACCTGCAGCTCGTAGGCGTTGCCGGCGTTGGTTTCCGCGGCCCCGAGGTAGCCGAGGTAGATGCACGCGCTGAGCCCGCAGAGCGCACCGGTGATGGTGTAGACGAGGATCTTGACCTTGCCCACCGGGATGCCCGCGTACTGTGCGGCCGTCTCGTTGCCGCCGATCGCGAAGATGCGCCGCCCGAACACGGTGCGTGAGAGCACGAACCAGCCGGCGGCGGCGACGAGGGCCATGATAATGACGGGCACCGGGTAGACGCCGGCGATCTTGGCCTTGAAGAAGCCGGAGGTGAAGCTGGTGGGGAAGCCGCCGATGGACTGGGTGCTGTAGATCTCCTGCGGCAGCACGACCGTGAGCCCGCGGAGGGCGGCCATCATGCCCAGCGTGATGACGAAGGGGTGCACGCGGAGTCCGACGCTCATGGAGCCGTTGGCCAAGCCGCACATGGTTCCGACGGCGATGCAGACCGCGAGTCCGACGGGGAGCGCGATGAAGATCGATGCGTCCTGCGGCAGGGCGCTGATGGCCATGGCCCCGACGATGGCGCTGAGACCGTAGATCGAGCCGACGGAGAGGTCGATGCCGGCGAGGATGATCACGCCGGTCATCCCGACAGCCATGATGGCGAAGAAGCTCGAGTCCTTGAGGATGAGGAAGAGGTTTGAGGAGTTGAAGAACTTGTTCTTGAGGCGAGACTGGAAGATGACGCGGGTTGTCGAGTCGTAGCGATCGACGCTGGCGGCGTCGTAGTCTTTGGAGCCATCGGTGTCGATGACGCGGTAGGTCGCGATGTTTCGTTTGGCAATGGTGCCGATCTCGTGCTCGCTACCGTTGGCGTCGAGGAGGACGACGCGGGCGTCGGTGCCGAGTTCGATCTTCTTTGCTTCAGGGACTTTGTTGAACGCGCCGTAGACCGAGAGCACCGCCATCATCATGATGATGACGAGCACGAGCCCGGATTCCTGGTGCGAGAAGAGTCGCCCGAGAAAGGAGCCCCGAGGTTTGCTCGGGGCTGCCTTGGGGGTTGTCGGGTGTTGATCAGCCGAATCGGTCCTGCTCACCGTGTGTCCTCATGCGTGGCGAGTCTGACCCACGCTCTTGCCCATTGTACCGAAGGTTGCGTGTGTGTGCGGTGTTGCTGGGCAAAGATCAGTCGATCGTCTGGACCTTGTTGCTGCGGTCCTTCTTGATCAGGTTGATGCTGAGGTTGCTGGTCCGGAGGTTCTCGTCGCGGATATCCTCGGCATTCATGAAGAAAGTCGCCTGCGGGTTTGTATCCACGAAATCTGCGCTGCCGTCGGCTCGGACGAAGTTGCCGCCCTTATCGCCGTGGTTGTCGTCCTTGGCGTATCCGGTGCGAGGGTTGAACCCGAAATCGTCAACAGGGTTCGGCTCCATTCCGCCGCCGGGGGCGTCGTTGACCCAATCCCAGCCGTACCAGGCGTTGAGTGAGACATCACCCGTGTTGGTCTCATCGCCCCACATTGCTGGTGCAAACTGGACGGATGGATCGATGGATTTGAGCCCAGCAATGTAGAGGTAGCTGATGTTGTAGTGAATCACATCGCGCTCAGAAGCGGGAGGTTCAGGGGTCTTCTGCGTTTCCGCATCTGCGATCAGACGCCGTGTAGGTGTTGGGAAACGCCTCCAGTAGTAGTCAATCTTATCGCTGGGACAAGTCAGGATTTCAAGCGAATCAATGTAGCCACGCATCAGCGGCTTGTCAGAACCGTTGATGTATGCGCCCGCGCCGCCAGCAGGAGTTCCGACAAAGCCCGTGTCACCAGAAACGGACATATTGTCGATTGAACCTTCGCCGTCACCGATCTGAAAAGTTGAGAAGAGTCCAGCAACACCACCCGCGGTGTACTGGTTATCGAGATACTGTGAGTTTGGCTGTGTTGCTGGGATGACTGGATACCAGTCGCGATTGTCATCCGCATAAAAGGTGAATGCCTGGCCCATTGCACGAACCTGAGTCAGGCACTTGAGTTCCTTTGCGGACTCGCGTGCCGAACCGAGTGCTGGGAGCAGAATTCCAATCAGCAGCGCGATGATCGCGATGACGACCAGGAGTTCAATCAGTGTGAAACCTGCGCGTCGGGCAGAGTTGTGATAGCGTGTCATGCGTGTTCCTCAAGCGGGTGGGCGGAATGCCCTCGCGGTCCCCCGATCGCGACTTTGGCGTTCCGTGATGGTAATGGAGAGCCGGGATGTGTGTCAACCGAATCTACTTTCGTTGGCGAAAAACTTTTCGTACTGCCGCTGCGGGTCTGATGCTCGGCACGCTCGGGTGCAGTGTCTCTGAGCCGCGGACAGGCTTGAGAGAGCAGGACTTAGGGCCATTTGTGCAAAGGGAGTTCCGTACCCCTGATTGGGCGAAAGGTCTTGTTTGGTATCAGGTCTTCCCAGAGCGGTTTCGGGATGGCAATCTGGGCAACACCCCCGCGGGCTGGGATCTCACGCCTGTGGCATGGGACGCGCCGTTCGGGGCGGTCAGCATTGAGGAGATTGAGCGGGGCTGGAACCGCAGCCGCGTAGCGCCGATGCACTTCGGGTTCGATCCCAACCGTCGCGGTGGGGCACTGCGCAATGTGATCTACGCCCGCCGGTACGGCGGCGATCTGCAGGGTGTGTACGAGCAGATGGAATCGCTCAAGGAGATGGGCGTGCAGGGGATCTACCTGTGCCCGGTGTTCAAGTCGCGGTCGCTGCACAAGTACGACGCGAGCGATCACCGCCACATCGACCCGACATTGGCGCACCCGGGCGAGTACCGTGACCCCGGGCCGGGGCACACGCGTTTGCTTGCGGGCGAGGACCCATTCGATGAGACAACCTGGGCGTGGACGCCGGCCGACACATGGTTCGTCGAGGAGTTCCTGCCCAAGGCCAAGTCGCTGGGATTGCGGGTCATGATCGACGCGGTATGGAACCATGTCGGGCTCGATCACTTCGCGTTCAACGATGTGCGTGAGAACGGCAACGATTCACCGTTCGCGGACTGGTTCCAGGTTGTGTTCAATGACCAAGGGGAGTTGATCGGCTGGCAGGGCTGGAGCCGCGTGAACGGGAGTCTTCCGGAGTTCCGCCATGTGGGTGCGGACATCGCTGAGGGCCCGAAATCGCACATCATGGCGGTGACTCGGCGCTGGATGGACCCAAATGGGGACGGTGATCCGAGCGACGGGATCGATGGCTGGCGGCTCGATGTCGCCGGCGAGATCGGCGCGGATTTCTGGCGTGATTGGCGGGGGCTCGTGAAGTCAATCAACCCCGAGGCGCTGATCGTGGCGGAGATCTGGAGCGATGCGGACGAGATGCTGGGCGAGCAGGCGTTCGATGCCCAGATGAACTACCCGTTCGCGTACCCGATCGCGGACTGGCTTGCGCTCGGCGGCGAGGGCGTGCTCGGCAACGCGCAGGTCGCGGCGCGACGGCTGGAGCGTGTGTTCCATCACGATCGCGAGATCGATCTGGTGCAGCTGAACCTGATGGATTCGCACGACACCGAGCGGCTCGCGTCGATGATGATGAACCGGCGTGAGCGGGGGTATGACAACGATTCATCGCGATGGTTCCCGGGGTATGAGAGCGGCATCGTGGATTATGATGCGCGACAGAAGGCGCTGGCCGCGTTCGCGGCCATGATTGCCTGCCCCGGCGGCATCATGATCTACAACGGCGATGAGTACGGGCTTGCGGGTGCGGATGATCCGGACAACCGGCGTCCGATCCCGTGGGACTCGATTACGAGCGAGCAGATGGTGTTTCGGGATGAGGTTCGGCGGTTGCTGCTCGCCAGTTCGCACCAGGATATCGCGGAGACGATACGGCTGGGAGACGCCGAGTTCGGATCGATCGGTGAGCACACACTCCGTGTAACTCGCGTGCTCGGCGATCAGCGGATCGATGTGCTCATCGCGCCATCGTTCGAGATGCTCCGAGACGGAGATCGGCAACATGTCGGCTGGGTTCGTGATCGCGAAACTGAGCGAAAGTTGGATCTGGGGGAACGAAATCTGCCATACCTCGTTCGCGTCTATCGGCGCTGATGCGTGGGATAGGTCGGTCCGAAAACCCCTGATCGTGGCACATTACGCTCGCGAGCAGCTACGAAAACACTTTCGCAATAATATCTGCTCGCACCCGGAAAAGGGTTTCGCTATTCTCTCAGGTGCACCCCGATTCAAACCGGGGCGTGCATCAACACAACATGGCGTGGGGGCTGCGTTGTCTTGCAGTTCAAACGACATAGAGGAACAAGGGAGATCAGCATGAACAACCGTACTCTTCAGGGCGCGAGCCTCATCGCACTCATTGCGGGCACTGTGGTGGCCCAGCCGACACTCGATGGTGTCTTTGACTCGGGCACCGAGGGATCGTTCTACGGCGATCCGGTCTGGGTGCAGAACAACCCGACCGCATTCGGCGACAACACCGCCGGGCTGTTTACCGGCGGCGAGTTTGGCAACCCCGAAGTCGTTGATACCGGTGTCGAGATCCGCATTCCCCTCGCGTCGCTCGGGCTGAGCGGTAGCGAGACCATCCGCCTCGCGGGCTGGGTGAACTCGGGCGATCGTACCTTCAAGTCCAACCAGATCATCGGTGACCTGCCTCTCGACACGGGCAACCTCGGCGGCGCGCAGGACTTCAACAGCGCACCGTTCGACGGCACCACTCAGCACATCAGCATCGACCTCGCCAGCGTCGCCTCGGGCAGCGCGACGGTCGATGGCTCGCTCGACGCCTCGTACGCCAACTTCTTCCTGCAGGGCAACTACACGGGGTTCGGAAACGAGACCGACGGCACCGTTGACGGTGATGGCCCCAACGGCGGCGGCTCGGAGATCGACGGCATCTATATCACCAAGGACGCGACCAATCTCTACATCTTCGTGGCCGGCAACCTTGAGTACAACGGCAACGGCCTTGATCTCTACATCGACACCGGTGCCGGCGGCGATTCGGAACTCGGTAGCGGCTCGGGCGACGGTGCGTTCATCGTGAACGGCCAGTCAGGGCTCGTTTTTGATAGCGGCTTCACCGCGAACTATGTCTTCTCGGTCGACTCGACCGACGATGACATGGACGGCATGACCCCGAATGTGCCCCGCGCACACTTCGGCTCGATCAGCGGCAGCATCGACAATCTCGGCAATCTCGCCGGCTGGGGCGCCGCAAACGCGGGCGCACTCTCTGGCGGCATCTCGATGGGCGTTGATAACTCGAACACCGAGGGCGTCATCGGCGATCCCTCGGCGGCTTCGCCCGTTTCGCCCGATGCTGACTGGGCCTACGGCTCCGAGATCGACAACCTCCGCGTCTACCTCGACGAGGCTAACAACAAGCTGTGGGTCTTCCTGGCGGGCAACATGGAGGGCAACTACAACAAGCTCACCCTCTTCTTCGACAGCCAGCCCGGCGGCCAGAACGTGATCCTTGACAACAATGTCGACATCTCGTTCAACGCGCTCAACAACATGTCGAACATCACTTTCGACTCGGGCTTCGAGGCCGACTACTGGATCGACTTCAACCAGGGTGTCGACGGCGGTAGCGGTGCGCTCCAGCGGTTCACCGACGCGGCGACCATGCGGACCGAGGGTGCACTCATCGATCCGTTCTTCGGCGTGATCGTTGACTACGGCTCCTACGACGGCGGCAATATCGCCGACTTCCCGATGATCCCCTTCGCCGGTCCCCGGATCGATATCCAGGACGGCTCGCTGGGCTCGCTCTTTGCCAACTATGGTCCCCGCCTGTCGCAGCTTGATCCCATGAGCCCCATCGACGGGCTGATCCAGTTCGCGATCAACAACTCGAATGTCGCCGGTGTGACCGCCTCGTCGGCCGCCGGGGCAGCGAGCGTCAACACCGGACTTGAGATGTGCCTCGATCTCGACGAGCTCGGCTGGGACGGATCACAGGACATCCTGATGGCCGGCTGGATCGCGAACAGCGGCTTTGACTTCATCTCGAACCAGGTTCTCGGTGGGCTTCCCTTCTCCGAGAACATCGGCCCGCGTGACGCGGATAGCGACGGCACCAACGATCTGGACTTCAACGCCATCGACGGTGAGCAGTTCGTTAACCTCTTCGATCCGGGCGTGCCCAGCTGCCCGGCCGACCTCAACGGCGACATGATGCTGAACTTCTTCGATGTGTCTGCTTTCCTGCAGGCCTACCAGTCGATGAACCCCGTGGCGGACTTCAATGGCGACGGCATGTTCAACTTCTTCGATGTTTCGGCCTTCCTGCAGGCCTACCAGGCGGGTTGCCCGTAATCGATTCGAATCTCACCCGAGATCGGGTGTAGCATGAACCCGGGCGTCCGTGCCCAACCGCGCGGACGCCCTTTTCTTCACCCAGATCGGATCAGTCCGATAGCATCCGGTGTCTTACACCATGAGGAGACCTGCCGTGCAAGCAAGGCCGCGTATCTGCACCCTCGTCGTTGCCCTCCAGATGTGTCTGCTGTCCACTCTGAGCTGGGCGCAGGAAATGGTCCAGCCCGAGACCTTGCCGCAGGGCTTTGTGCTCGTGGTCAAGGACCATTCGGGGAAGGCGAACAAGGACAACCCGATTTACTTCGCGTCGAGCATCAACGGCTGGAACCCTGCCGATCCTGAATACCTGCTCGAGGGGCGTTCCGATACCCGCTGGCAGATCATTATCGATCAGGATCTGCAGGGCGTGGGGGTGCAGTTCAAGTTCACCCAGGGTGGATGGGACCGCGAGGAGCTGGACGCCGAGGGCAACGCGATCCCGAACCGCTCATTGCCCAAGGTTGACGCCTCCAAGCTTGCACAGGGCGAACGCCCGATTATTGAACTCGAGGTCATCGACTTCAGAGAGCCCGCTTCGCTGGCCGAGGAGGTCCGCAAGTCAGGCTTCTACCACACGCTGGAAGTGACGGGCGATGTTAGCCGCATGCAGGTGCAGGGCGGTGGAGGTGGTGCCCAGGCGCTGACGCGTGATCTGCTGATCTGGACCCCGCCGGGCTACAACGATCCGATGAACGCGGATCGCACCTACCCCGTGCTCTACATGTTCGACGGGCAGAACCTCTTCGAGCAGCTCCCCGGGCTGCCGGGCGAGTGGAACGCGGACGAGACGGCCACAGATCTGGTCGAGGCGGGCAAGATCGAGCCGCTCATCATTGTGGGTATCCCGCATGGCGGAGCGCACCGCTTGGAAGAATACCTGCCCTTCGGGTCCTACAGGGGCGTGGAGGGAAGGGGTGATGAGACGATGCGATGGATCTTGCGTGAGGTGATGCCCAAGATCGAGCGGGCGTTCCGTGTCAAGACCGATCGTGAATCGACGGGCATCGGTGGTGCATCGTTGGGTGGCGCGATGGCGCTCTACGCTTCGACGGCCTACCCCGATCGGTTCGGCAAGGCCATTGTCGAGAGTCTGCCGATGATGGCCGACGAGGGCGAGTCCGCCTCGCAGTACATCGAGCAGGCCAAGCGCTGGCCCGATCGGGTCTTCATCGGGATGGGCGGGCATGAGGTCAGCAATGATCCGAGCGATCGTGGCCGCAACGAGCAGTATCAGGCGTGGGCCAAGCGGGTCGATCGGATGATCGGTCAGCGGGGGGTGTCGAGCGGTGATCGCAAGCTGATGATCGTCCCAGACGCCAACCACAACGAGAACGCGTGGAGCGACCGGTTTGACGACGCGTTGCTCTTCCTGTACGCCAAGTAAGTCGTTACGAGCTTCTGCACAACCTGCACGATCCGTGCCGATGGAGGTATCATGCTCACATCGACACGGAGGTTGTACATGCACGCTGCACTGGTTTCATGCATCCTGGCCATGATCGGGCTCTTCACCGGCACCGGCTGTGCCCTTGACTTTGGAAACGCCCGCGCCGAACGCATGAGCGCCAGTGCCCTCGATCAGAATCTGTTCGGCCTGTGGGTCACTCGCTGGGATTTCCAGACGCCCGACGATGTGCGGGCGATTATCAGTGAGGCCAGCAGGGCTGGCGTGAGCGATATCTTCTGGCAGGTTCGGGGGCAGGGCGACGCGTACTACGACTCGCCCTACGAGCCGTGGGGAGAGGACCTCACGCTGCGTCGCGACAAGGACAACAAGCCGATCAACGACCGTCAGCGGCAGCTGGACCCCGGCTTCGACCCCCTGCGCCTGGCCATCAGCGAAGCGCATACCCACGGTATCAAGCTCCACGCCTGGGTCAATGTCATGCCCCTGTGGAAGGGGACGAGTGAGCCCATCGATCTTCGGCATGCCTTGCACACGCACCCGGAGTGGCGTCTGCGTGACAGCGGTGGTCAGCCCCAGCCGCTCAGTGATAACTATGTGGTCGTCAACCCGGTGCTTGATGAGGTGCAGGACCACATTGTCCGCATCGTTGGTGACATCGCGGATCGCTACGATATCGATGGTGTGCACCTCGATTACATCCGGTTCCTCGACGATGAGCTGGACAGCGACAAGCTGTACCCCGGTGACGCCCGTTCGCTCTCGCTCTACGCACGCCAGGTCGGCGATCGAGCGACGGTGGGGCAGCTCAACCGGACGCGATACCGCGAGTGGATCCGCGATCGGATCACGAACCTCGTGCAGCGGATCGGCAGTGAGTCGCTGAAAGATCATGACGATGTTGTGTACTCGGCGGCCGTCTGGCGTCGCCCGGACCTCGCCAAGAACAAGTACCTTCAGGACGCGGAGCGCTGGGTCAACGATGGCACCATCGACCTGATCATGCCGATGATCTACACCGACAACGATGCCCAGTTCACCAACGACCTGCAGGCGTGGGAGCAGGTCGTCGATCGCCGTCGGATCGTGCCCGGAATCGGGGCGTATAAGCACAAGGGATCGAATCAGACCCTGACGCAGGCCTCCCTGGGGCATCCGCGTCGGTTTGTGGTGTTTGCGTACTCGACCATCTTTGAGTCCTCGAACCCTGGTCAGAGCGATTCGGCCGAGGAGACGAAGGATCGTGCGGTCAAGCGTGATGCGTTGGTCCAGTTCATCGAGCGTGTCGGGACCTGATGCGTGCGGGCGCTGGGGATCGATATTGGTGGTTCCAGCGTCAAGGCCGCGCTGATTGATGACGATGAGCATCGTACGGCTCGCAGTGAGGGCTATATTCGCCCTGATCGTGACACGCTGATCAGAGCGATCCGCGAGGCGGTGGGCGGTCTTGAGCTATCGCATAATGACGCAATCCCGGTGGGGCTGTGTCTGCCTGGTCGGCGGTCACCCAGCGGCGATCGGATCGAGCGTTCGTTCAATCTCCCTTGCCTCGAGGGCTGGGCATTTGGAGACCTGCTGGGGTTATCGCTGGATTTCGAGCCCCTCGGCTTCAGGATCGTCAGCGACATCGATGCCAC
>JAGQON010000027.1 GCA_020427395.1 Phycisphaerales bacterium | reverse complement strand
AGCTCTCCCATGCGGCCTCCCCCGCACCTGCGGGGGAGGTGTCCGCGCCAGGGTCGCAGATCCGCCTTTGGCGGAACGGAGGGGGTCTCCATCTTGTGCCTTCCCCGCCCCGCGGGGGAGGTGTCCGCGTAGCGGACGGAGGGGGCTCTTCTTTCGCCTCCCCCGCACCTGCGGGGGAGGTGCCGACGAAGTCGGCGGAGGGGGTCCCCCAACAACCATCCACCCCCAACCCCACACCCTCCTCCTCTCCACCTAATCCCCAATCCCTGATCCCTAATCCCTACCTCCTGGTTGACCTCCTCGATCCCTCCCTCTCCCCCGCCCAGATCTGCAACCTCCACGACATCACCCTCACCAAGCTCCGCACCATCACCCAAACCCCCGAGTTCAAGCAGGCCCTGGCCGACACCGAAGCCATCAACGCCGCGCGCCGCGACGCCCTCCGCGACCAGCTCCACACCCAGGCCCTCGCCGCCACCAGCGACATCATCCAAGAGGCCGCCCGCATCACCGAGGAAAACCGAACCATCACCACCAACCCACGCCCGGGCACCTACACCATCACGGATTCCCAACGCCGAGCCATCTGCGCCGCCACCCGCCAACACGCCACCAACGCCCGCCTCCTCGAGACCCGACGCAAAGCCATCAACACCATCCTCAAAGAGTGCAACACCAAAGATCGAGATCCCGATCTGGTGTCTTCCCTGCAGGGTGCCATGCAGGCGACGAAGTCTCCTGCATGTTCTTCACCATCCTCCACCAGTCATCCGCCTGAGGTGTCACCACAAAGCAGTCACGGAGGTGACTCTTTCGCCTCCCCCGCGCCTGCGGGGGAGGTGTCCGCGCCAGCGGACGGAGGGGGTTCCCATCTTGTGCCCTCCCCGCCCCGCGGGGGAGGTGTCCGCGTAGCGGACGGAGGGGGCTCTTTCTCCTCCCCCGCGCTTGCGGGGGAGGTGCCGACGAAGTCGGCGGAGGGGGTCCCCCAACAACCATCCACCCCCACCCCTACTCCACCCGCTTCCCCTCAACCGTCAACTCCACCCGCTCCGGATGCCCAAACCACGAGTACCGCTGGTCACCCTCGCGACCCGCGTACTTCCGTTCCAGCAGTTCAGTCACATCACCCATCGACCCATCCGCCGGCACCCACGCGTTCATCACATCCGGAAAATCAACAGAGCAGTTCGCGCACTTCTTGTCATCCAGAAACCGGATCGGGCACCAGAACGACTCCACATTCCGAAGCATCTCCGACCCCAGCGACCACACCCCCGTCATCCAATCGCAGTACAGGCACCAGATCAGGTCATGCCCCACCAGCCCATCGAACTTGTGCCGCGACACATTGACCCATTCCCCCATCGGATACCGAGGGAACCGCACCAACAAAATTAGCGGCGGATACACCACCCACTCACCAATCCGCACCACCCAGAACACCGGCACCGCCAGCGAGGTCACCCACAACGCCACATGATTCCGTGGCCGCCCAACCAGCCGGTTCAGCACCGTCACAATCCGCGGCCCCTTCACCGCATCCCGGTGCGCCAGCTCATGCCCCCAGCACCACGCCACCAACCCCACCACCTGCCCGGCGATCCCCCCCAGCAGCCCAGCCCAGCCGAACACAATCGCCCCCACCAGCCACGGCGCCACCGTAAACCAGGTCACCAGCAGATCCAGCCCGGGCGCCCGAGTAAACCAGCCCATCACCCGCCGCCCCGGTCCCCCCAACGCGGCGACAAGATGCAGAAACAACGCCCCGCCAAGAACCGCCGCCAGCGAGCCGCCGGCCATCCAGAAGAAACTATGCATCGTGTACTCCGAGAAGTGAAGTGTGGTGTGGTTCAACAGGAAGATGCCCCCGCTCCCCGCCTGGCGATCATCCCCGCTTGGAATCGCGATGCCGAACATCGTCACCCTGTGCCTTCCGCGGCTTGATCGCAAGGATCAGGGCGAAGTGAGCGCCGGCAATGAGGACCGCGATTCCGATGGCAATGAGGAAGATAGTGAGCATGGACATGGCGAAGCCTTCAGGATCAGGATACCCGATTCATGGAGCCAGCGTGCCCGTGTCCGTCCGGGCCACCTCGAAAGATAAATCATGATTCATGACCAGTTCATCGTGGCGCACAATCTGTGATCGATACTCCTTGTGTTCATGCGGATGACACCAACATCGAAAGGAGAACGACATGAACCGTGATCAACTCGAAGGAAACTGGAAACAGGTGAAAGGCAAGGTGCAGGAGCACTGGGGTAAGCTCACCAGTGATGACATTGACCAGATCAATGGCCGCGCCGAGCAGCTCGAGGGCAAGATCCAGGAGCGGTACGGCCGCACCCGTGAGGAAGCCCGCGAAGAAGTCAGCCGCTTCTGCACAACCTGCAGCTGCTGACCAGTTCAAACACATCAAACGCCAAGAGCGAGCACCCCGCCCGGATGAGCGGGGTGCTCTTGACTACGCTTGATGCATGACCAGCGGGACGAAACAAGTGGTAATCCTCTGCGCCATGCAAGGCGAAGCCGACGCCATCATCGCACGCCTGGGCCTCACCCCGGCCCCCACTCCCTGGCCCGAGACCCTCCCACCCCGGATGTGGTCCGGCATGGTCGACGGCGAGCAGGTCCTTCTGGTCACCAACGGCCACGACCCCAGGACCGGCGCCGACCTCATCGGCACCACCCCCGCCACCCTGGCCACCAGTCTCATCGTCGAGAAACTCAACCCCGCCCTCATCCTCGTCGCCGGAGCAGCCGGCGGATGCTCCAGATCCACCAAGGTCGGCGATATCCTGATCATCGACCGCGCGTACCACCACGACCGCCGTATCCCGCTGCCCGAGTTCGAGGACTACGCCATCGGGCCCGAGCATCTGCTTTGCTCACAACGTCTGGCCGAGGCTTTCCGGGCCAGGGTCGGGCGGATCTCGACAGGCAACGCGCTCGACACCCTCCCCCCCGAGCTCGACTTCTTCAAGACACATGACATCACAGTCAAGGACATGGAGACCGCCTCGATCACCTGGACGGCCAACCTGTCCGATGTCCCCGTCGTCGCCGTGCGGGCCATCACCGACCACTACGACCACCCCGCCCCAGAATCGCAGTTCCTCACCAACTTTGAACACGCGTTGCGCCATCTCGGCGAATCCGTCTCCCGGGGGCTGCCATCGCTGCTTCGGATGCACGAACACCAAGCCTGATCGGGTAGACTGAGTCCATGCTCAGATTCATGGTGCTCATGATTGCGTTGTGCGTCGGTGATCTCCTCGCGCAGAGTGACCAGGTGCTGGTGGACCAGTTCGACCGCCAGTACGCGTCCGGTCGCTATACCCTGGCGCTGGAAACGGCGGAAGAGATTGTTCGACGATACCCTGATTCGGCCTGGTGGCGATTCAACACCGGCGCGGTGCTCGCCCGACTTGACCGGGGCGACGAGGCGATGGTGCATTTGTCAAAGTGCGCCCAGCTTGGGTTCAGCGGGATTCAGTCGTTCGAGCAGAATACGGACCTTGACCCGATCCGGGAGCGTGAGGATTTCAAGGGAGTCGTCGAGGAGGTTCGAGCCAACGCCGAAAAGCGAATGGGCGAGTTCCAACGCGAGGCATTGCAGCATCGTCCGAAGACTTTCGTGCCCGAGGGCGTCGAGTCGCCCGCGATGATCATCGCGCTGCACGGCACCGGAATGGACGGCGGATCGATGTTTGACGCGCTGCTGCCCGTTGCCGAGGAGCTTGGCATGGTGCTGATCTGCCCCGATGGGATCCGCCCCTCGGGAGATGGGTTCAGTTGGACGTACCGGGATGAATCGGAATGGTTCGTCGAGCACCTGATCGGGCGGGCGGGCGCTGAACACAGGGTTGATGCCCAGCGTGTCATCCTCGTCGGATTCTCTCAGGGGGCGAACATTGCGCTGATCATGGGGCAGACACGACCAGAGCTTATTCTGGGCACCGTGCCGATCTGTGGGCATTATGAGCAGCAGGTCGCCAAGAGCAACTCTTCTCCCGCCCCGTGCTATCTGCTCACTGGTTCGCTCGATCCGTGGAAGCATACCTACGGGCTAGCCAAGCGTGCGTTTGTGGCGGCAGGAGGAGTTGCGAAGGTGCGTTTGGTGAGCGGGATGCGTCATGAACTGCCCAGCGGGCGAAGCGGGGAGCGGGAGTTGCTTCGGGCGATGCGGTGGGTGCTCGAGCAGAAAAAGACCGATAATGAGATCGAGCCGGGCTCTGGGCAAGAAGAGCCGTAAGAAGCATCTGACAGTTCTGGTTATCAACCATCTGGCTCAGCCGGATGGTGAGTTTTACCGATCCAGAGATGGAATGTTCTCGAAGAAGTCCAAGGCCGATACGGGCTCGGGTGGTATCGATCCCGAGTTGCGAGAGCTCTTACAGGGGGCTGTCGATCGTAATACGACGATCGGCATCGTGCGCCTTGGCAACTCCGGGCAGGATCCGCTGGCCCAGGGGCGGTTGCTCGAGTGGACTGATAAGGGCCTGGTGATTGAAGAACTCCAGATCATCGGGCGGAGCGTGCGATTCAGCATGGGCACCCGTGTCGAGGCGTACGTGAAGTACCGGGATACGACGCTGATGTTTGAGGCCGAGGTGACGCATATCTCGGATCTTTCGAAGTTGAACGATCGCTGCGTTGTTCGTTCGCTGCGTCTGAGTCATCCTCGTCTGCTTCGCAAGGGCGATCGGCGTTCGGCGTTCCGGTCCTCTATCACGGCCAACGGCAAGGAGATCCCTGTGCGGATGTGGTTCCTCGATCGCCTGATCGAGGAGGATCACCCGGGGGTCCATGATGATCGGGAGCATCATCAGATCTACTTCACCGACCTGCTGCGTGCCCGTCGTCGTGAATCACTCATCGCTCGTGACGAAGATGGCAACGAGGTCAAGGCCCCGGACTGGGCGGCGATCCACAAGGATGTGCAGGTTGAGAAGCCGCACGCCATCGGGCGTCTTGTAGATCTGACGGCCAACGGAATCGGCGTGCTGATGTACGGCATCGCCAAGATGCAGCTCAACCGATTCGAACGGATGGCGATCGAGTTCGAGCTCGAGGGTGAGCCGATTGAACTGATTGTTGAGGTGCGGCATGGCGTGGATGTTCACGACTCGGTCTGCCGGGTTGGCTTCCTGATCGTGCACCCGCATATCAGCAACGCGCATGCGCCGCAGCGTCGGTTGCTCGAACAGGTCGCGATGCGTGTACAGCGAGATCAGTTGCGCCAGCGGCGGATCGCCTGATTCTCATGACCTTGTCGCGAAGTAGAGCAGCAGCATCCAGCCCAGTACATGCAGCGCTGCGATGGCATAGAGCTTCCACATGTACTGTGTCTTGCTGGTTTTGTGCTTGATGGTTCGGGTCATCAGGATCGCACCGGGCCAGCCGCCGACGAGTTCCATGGAGTGCAGTGTTTTCTCTGGGATGCGTCTGCGGCTGTTGGCCGCTCGGTGCTTATCCACGAGGTGCATCAGGGCGCTGACAACGCTGAACAGCAGGTAGTAGATGAGGATGAACTTGATGATCATGCGTATTGATTGATCGAATCAGCGGGTTCGTTCATCACGCACTCGTGTCCCCAGAGCGTGAGGTTGATCATGGGCCATGCCATGTGCCAGTACTTGGTCGGGTTGGCGCAGACCAGACCGAGCGATTGGGGTGTGAAGTACTGATAGGCGAAGGGGGAACTGAAAAGCAGGTCGGTGAATGGTGAGAGCCAGCTCTGGAATGGGAGCGGGAAGCTCGCCTTGGGGCGTTTGACGATCTCTGCGGGAAGATCACCAGCGAATGCTCTGCGGAGCGCAATCTTGGTGTCCACTTCACCGCCTGAAAGCGTGGCGTACTTGCGGTCCATGGGGAGGGACTCTGCACAGATCGCGACTTCGATGTCTGCGAAAGGTGTTCGCCCTTCGACCGAGGCGAGCATGGTGGAGGTGTCGAGGCGTTGGAGGAGGTTAGGAAGGTTCATTCGGCGCTGAAAGCGGAGGTGTGCCTGTAGGGGTGAATCATCCGGGAATGTGCTTCGACACTGCTGGAATGTGTTCTGGTAGAACGAGCGGAGGTGCTCGTCGCTGTCAGCTTCGGCGAGTCGGACCGCGTTGAGGACAGCCGGCTTGAGCTCTCCTGAAATCCACGCGTTTGATCGCAGGTGGAAGAGGCCGCCGTCGGGATCGTCGTGGGGATCCGCGAGGGCGGCGACATGGGCAGCGCATTGCTGCATGATGGGTGCGTAGCCGCCGAAGAGTTCGTCGGCGCCTTCGCCGCTGATGGCGACGACATGGCCGTCTTCACGGAGGGTGCGGGCGAGCTGGTTAATCGCGATCTCGTTGGGCGTGGAGACCGGCACGCCGATGTTGGCGATGATCTCGGGTAGGCGTTGGGCGAAGAGCTGCTGGTCGATCTCGATCTCGGTGTGGTGTGTGCCGAGATGCCTGGCGAGCTGGGCCGCGTATGTGAAGTCGTCGGCGAAGCCCTCTGAGCGGGCTCCGGCACAATATGTGTGCAGGTCGGGGTTGGCCCGCTTGGCGATATGGGTGATGATGGCGGAATCCAGCCCGCCCGAGAGCAGGGTGCACATCGGGACATCGGTGCGCAGGTGGCGGTGGACGGAGTCTTCGATGGTCTGGCGTACACCCTGTGTAGGTGCTCGTCCGACACGACGCCACCAGTTCTGCGTCTTGGCGTGCTGTGGTTCTTCGAGGGGGAAGGTGATCCAGTCGCCAGGCTCAAGGGTTGAGACCTGGGCGAACATCGTCCGGGTGCCGAGCGTTGTTCGAATGCTTGAAAGATATGCGCTGACCGTAACGGGGTCGGGCTGGCGAGAGATGCCGGGGTATTTGAGGATGGTCGGTATCTCCGACGCGACGATGAGTTGTCGGTTGCGGTTCCTCCCCACACTCGCGTGGTAGAGGGGTTTGATGCCCAGCGGGTCGCGTGCGAGGGTCAGTGTTCTGGCCTTGGTGTCATAAAAGACGATGGTAAACATGCCGCGGAGCTTCTCGATGGCGTCGTCGCCCCATGTGATCATCGCGTGAAGGAGTGTCTCTGTGTCGCAGTGTGTGCGGAACTGGACGCCGAGCGAGGCCAGCTCTGCTCGGAGGTCATGATCGTTGTAGAGCTCGCCGTTGTATGCGAGAACGTAGCGTCCGTCAGGCGAGCTCATGGGCTGATGGCCCATGGGCGTCGGGTCGATGACGCTCAGGCGCGTGTGGGCGATGCCAGCGTGCTGGTCGGACCAGAGCCCCGCATCGTCGGGGCCGCGGTGCGTAAGGCGATCACGCATACGGAGCAGGTCGTGCTCGCCGATTGGCTCGTTGTCATGGGCGATATTGAAGACAGCTGCGATTCCACACATAGTGATGTGTATCGGCAATCCTCAGCTCTCGGCGGGAGTTTCTGCGGTGGAATGGAGGCCTTTGAGGGCCCGGTGAAGGCGGAGAAAGCGATGGGTGCCGATGATGGCGAATGCGATGCCCGTAGGGAGACAGGCGATCCCCGTGAGCAGGAACCATGTGTTGTCCGCAAACTGGATGATGGTGGCACCGGCGATGAGCAGGGCCAGAGCGGAGCGGATGTATGCGAGGAAGGTGCGTTCGTTGGCCAGACGGGTGCGGTCGATGGCGAGTTCGTCGCGCAGTAGAAACTCGGCGCTTTCAAACCGGTCATACATGGCGTGCGTTGGCTGGCGTGGCATGGGCGGTCCTCAGTGGTGCCATTTGGGGTGGTCGGTCGCCACATGGTAGTGCGGGTCTTCGGAGATGTTGACTTCGACGAGGTCGCCGGCGCGGTCGAGGAGTCGGCGACAGTCTTCGCTGAGGTGGCGGAGGTGGAGCTGTTTGCCAACTTTCTGGTAGCGGGCGGCGAGGGTGTTGATGGCCTCGAGGCCGGACTGGTCATAGACGCGGGAGAAGTAGAAGTCGATGACGACATCGTCGGGATCGTTGTTTGGGTCGAAGAGGTCGCGGAAGCGAGTGACTGAGCCGAAGAAGAGCGGGCCGTGGAGCTGGTAGATCTTTGATCCGTGCTCGTTGAACTTGACATCGGCGACGAGGTGCCGGCTCTTGCTCCATGCGAAGTTGAGGGCGGAGATGGCGACGCCGATGATGACGGCGGTGGCGAGGTCGTGCATGAAGATCGTGTAGGCAGCGACGACGAGCATGATGAAGACTTCGGCCTTGGGGATGCGGTGCCAGGTCTGGAGGGTTGTCCACTCGAAGGTGCCGATGACGACCATGAACATGACGCCGACGAGGGCGGCGGTGGGCACGGCCTCGATGTAGGGCGAGAGGAAGAGGATGAAGAGCAGGAGCGAGACGGCGGCGACGATGCCCGAGAGTCGTCCTCGCCCGCCGGATTTCACATTGATGAGGGATTGGCCGATCATGGCGCAGCCGCCCATGGCGCCGAAGAAGCCGCAGGTGATGTTGGCGGCACCCTGGCCGATGCACTCGCGGTTGCCGCTGCCGCGGGTTTCAGTGAGTTCGTCGATGAGTGTCATGGTCATGAGCGACTCGATGAGGCCGACGCCGGCGAGGATAAGCGAGAAGGGGAGGATGATCCAGAGGGTCTGGAGGGTCATGGGCGGGATGGCGTAGTCGAGCCATGTTGGGCGGGGGAGCCCGCCGGCGATGCCGACGGATGCGGTGTCGACGGACGCGATGGCCGCCTGTGTTTCCTCGGGGGTGAGCGGTGCGATGGTGGCGTGTGTTGCGGGACGTGCGGCGATGCCGGCGGGGAGAGTTGCGGTGATGTTGGCGAGGGTCTGGCTGTCCTTGGCCTTCTGCGCGGCGTCGACTGCCGCGGCGAGCGTGCGGTCGACGAGCATGTCGCCAACCGTAAGAACGGGACGCGGCTGGGCACTGTCAGATGGCGCGTCAGCGCTTGTGGGTGAGGCGTTGTTGTTGATGATGATGGCGATGATGGAGATTGTGATGATGGCGGCGAGTGAAGATGGGATCGCGCGCGTCAGGCGGGGGAGGAAGGCGATGATGGCCATGGTGAGGGCGACCAGCGCGAGCATGACGCCCAGGCGGGTGCCGGTGAGCGTGGCCATGACCCCGTCCGGTGTGAAGGTTTTGAAGCTGCCGAACTGGGCGAGGAGGATGACGACGGCGAGGCCGTTGACGAAGCCGAGCATGACCGGGTGCGGGACGATGCGGATGAGTTTGCCGAGTTTGAGCAGGCCGATGAGGATCTGGAAGATGCCGCAGAGGACGATGGCGGGGAAGAGGTACTCGATACCGTGGACGGCAACGAGTGCGACAACGACGACGGCCATGGCACCGGTGGCGCCGGAGATCATGCCGGGGCGGCCGCCGAAGACGGAGGTGATGATGCACATGATGAAAGCGGCATAGAGCCCGACGAGCGGCGGGACGCCGGCGACGAAGGCGAATGCGACGGCTTCGGGGACGAGGGCGAGCGCGACGGTGATGCCCGAGAGGACCTCGCTCTTTGATGATCCGCTGAGCGATGTGCGGAGGTCGAAGATTCGGAGCTTGGTCTGTGCGAAGCTGGGGAGTCGTGAGCTAGTTTCGGGCATGGGCTGCTCGCGGGGTGGTATAACCTGGCCGCGGGCAGATGCTGGCGGCTGTGGCGGGGAAACTGCGGTGATATTTGATCGCGGGCTGACGGGAGCGACGCTGCGGTGGATTGCCGCGTGTTGTCCTTAGGTTGGAGACATCATTCGTCCTGTCTTGCGATACATATAAGCGTTTGAAGTTACAGGATAGGCCCCCTGTCGGGGATTCGGGACATTGAAGCACTGATAGAGCACTGTTGAAGGAACTCTTGATAGATGACGATGGTGCTCACGAGAGCTGGGCCAAGTCTTTGATGCATTCATCGCGAGCAAGCACGATCAGGACATCGGTTTCTTTGAGCGGCTCATCTGGGGGGATGATGTCGATCCGGGTGCCGGTGTCTGATCCTTCATCGGGGCGTCGGACGGCGATGACATGGAGACGGTGCTTGCGGCGGATATCCAGCTCGGCGAGTCCCTTGCCGACCCAGGAAGCAGGGCAAGCGAACTCGGCGATGGAGTAGCCGTCGTGGAACTCGATCTGATTGAGGACATTCGGGCCCAGGATTCGGTTGGCCCAGCGGTCGGCCGCCTCATCTTCGGCGAGCACGACCTCGTCGGCACCGACCCTCATGAGGACCTCAGCGGTCGTGCGGGTGCGGGCACGGGCGATGATGCGGGGGACGCCGAGGTGCTTGAGGATGATGGTGACGAGGACTGCGGCCTCGAAGTCCTCGCCGATGCCAATGACGGCGACCTTGGCTCGATCGAGCCCCCTGTTCCGCATGGCTTGTTCGTCGGTGACATCGAGGACGATTGCCTGGGCGACGGAGTCGGCGATGGATTCGACAGAATCGCGGTCGCGATCGCATGCGATGACTTCCTCACCGCCGCGAGCGAGGTTCTTGGCGATGCGGAGCCCGAATCGGCCGATGCCGAGCACGGCCACGGGGCGAGAATCCTTGTTTCGCTGAGGCATGGGGAAGCTCCGGGTTATCCGAGTGAGACGGTGTCTCTTGGGAGTTGGTATCGTGCGGCCTTGCCGGTGACGCCGACGAGCGATGCGAGCAGCGCGAGAGCGCCGACGCGGCCGAGGAACATGGTGATGGTGATGACAATTCGCCCGACCGGCGAGAGGTCGGCGGTGATTCCGAGCGAGAGCCCTGTCGTTGTTGCGGCGCTGATGACCTCGAAGAGGAGCGGCTCGAAGGGGATCTTCTCGATGAGGTCGAGGATCAGCATCGCAGCGGAGATGGTGCCGAGCAGCCCGGCAACGACCGCGCCGGCTTTCTTGACGGTGGCATCGGAGAGAGCACGCCCGAAGACCTCAACCTCATCGCGCCCGCGGACGGTGGAGATGATGGAGAGGATGAGCACAGCAAACACGACAGTCTTGACTCCGCCTGCTGTGGAGCCGGGGCTGCCGCCTACGAACATGAGAAGCATGATGACGAACCGTGAGCCGGATGTCAGCTCGTCCATGGGCATCGAGGTAAAGCCCGCGGTGCGCGAGGTCGTGGACATGAAGAGGGCGTCGAGTGCCTGCTGTGGTGTCGCGTGTCCTGCTGCGTGTGCCTGGGCGATGAAGATGATGAATGCGCCCGCGAAGATCAGGATCATGGTGGTGGCGATGACGAGCTTGGAGTGCGTGGTCAGGCGGATGCGGTTGGTTTTTCCTTTGAGCCGGTCTCGGACCTTGCGGTAGACATCCTCAAGCACCATGAAGCCGATGCCGCCCATGATGATCATGGGGATGATGCCGAGGTAGGTCGGCAGGGCGTTGCGGAACGGGATCATGCTGTTGCCGGTGATATCGAAGCCGGCGTTGCAGAACGCGGAGATGGAATGGAAGACGGCGAACCAGATCCGTTCGCTGTCGGTCATGGAAGGGTCCGCGGGGAGTGTGAGGTAGATGATCGTTGCGCCGAGAGCTTCGAGGAGGACGGTGGTGAGCACGATGAACCATGCGAAGCGGGTGATTCGGTGAACAGGGTATTCGTCGAGTGCTTTGGAGAGGGTCATGTGTTCGCGATGGCTCAGGCGTGCGCCGAAGAGCAAGGCGAGGGTCGAACCGAAGATCATGACGCCGAGTCCGCCGAGCTGGATTGAGCCCAGTACAACAGCCTGCCCGAAGTCGGTGAAGCCGCTCGCGGTGTCGCGTACGGCCAGGCCGGTGACACAGACCGCGGAGGTTGCGGTGAAGAAGGCGTCGATCCAACTGATGGGCTGGTCGGCGGGCGTTGCAGCTGGGAGTTTGAGGAGTGCTGCAGAGATGCTGATGAGGATGATGAATGATGCGGGAAAGAGCACAGAGGGGTTGCTCATGGACCGTGCCAGTTCGCCGTTGACGCGGATGAGCAGGGCGATGGTGGTTCCGACTGCGAGCAGCTCACCGGCGCCGGGCACGCCTGCGATCTCAATGATGGCGATGAGCAGGACGATGGGCTCGGCGATGAGTGCGAAGAGACTCATCCAGCGATTTCGGCTGAACCGGGTTGGATGAAGGTCGCCCCAAGCGGCAAAGGCGAACCAGCAGAGTGTGATCTGCAGAAAGCCGAGGAGTCCTGAGGAAACCCGATCGGTCGTGAAGCCGTGCTCGAGGGCGACCATGGTGGCCGCGAGCAGCGCGAGGAGCACTGCGGACACGATGCGTATGGGCGGCGTGCGGACTTGCTGGATGGCGCGGAACTGATGGCCGTGCATTCGGGCCCCTGCATCGGAGACGATCGAGGCGCCGCGTGGCGCTCAGTCGCAAGTATATGGGCGTCGCAATCGGTTCGCTCAGGGCTCGTCTGGGCGGCAGGTTTTGCAGGGCTGGTGGGAGTCTTTGATATCTTCACGCGTTGTGGGCTTGGCTGCGTCGGTGAGGTGTGGGCAGTCTTTGCGGTGATACTTTTTCCCGTGAGGGGTGATGTAGATTGCGTTTGTTGGCGTTGTGATCGTGGCAGGCGCGGGCTGGGTTTTTGTTTGCGTCGGCTCGGTGTTGGGCTCTGGTTCGTCAGTAAGCGTGATAATGTTGGCGTCGGGGTCCCAGACACCGAGTTTGAGGGTTTCTGCACGGCGTTGGGCGTGGACGAAGGCGTCGAGGTGGGCGCTCATGCCGGCGTCGGTATGACGGGCGTAGCCGTTGCGTATGAGCTCGAGATTGACGAAGAGGGTGTCATTGGCGCGGAAGATGTAACCGGCGCGACGGTTGGCGGGTGTGAACTCGCCTCGTGGGTCGTGTTGGATAACGACTCGCTCCTCAAGGAGGAGCCGCTTGAGCATGTCGGCGCAGAGCTCTCGCTGTTCTTTGATCTGCAGGGCTCCTGAGATACCGAGCAGGTCGTATCGGGTGTTCTTGCCGTCGACCTCGATGAGGAGTGTGTTTTCGTCGAGGACGCGTGTGACACGCCCTGATGTGAGCTTGGAGAGGTCTGGGAGATCGAGGTGGGGCTCGGGTGTTGTTGGGCTGGGTTGCGCGATCGCGAGCGAGGCCGCGAAGACGATCGCTGTGAGTGTCAGCATGAGTTGAAGGCAGCAGCGCATGACGGCTTAGACCCAGACGTTGACGATGAGGTTTGGTTCTTTGAGCTTGCCGGTCCAGGTGCCGATGGCGGTGGTGACGAGCTTGACCTCGTACTGAGGATGGGCATCGAGCCACTCGTTGATCTGTTGGTCAAGGAAGTCGAGGGAGTCGCCGGTGAGCTTGCAGTGGAAGCTTTTCACATGAATGGCGCCGGTGCCGGTGACATTTGGCGTGCGTTTCCAGCTGTCTTCGTGTTTCGCCCCACCGAGTTTCTGCTCGAAAGTACGGATCATCGAGCTGCGCTCGGGGACGGCGGGCTTGGATGCGGGCGTAGGCTGCGGCGACAGATCGAGCGGGAGCGTGTCGTCGAGGGATCCTTCCTCTTCGTTGTCGGGCATGTCGTCTTCGGGTGGGGATGGCGGCGGCCCTGAGTATCCCGGCGGCAATGGATGTCGAAGTGGTCCCCACATGAGGCGCTCCTTGTGCGAGTCGGATGGATTCACACACGCTACCAGATTCTGGGCGGCGCGTCTAGAGGGGGGAGCACAGCCCGATTCGGAGATGCCATTGATCTGGATGCTCTGCGGAGCGATTGGCGTTGATGAGGACCTGTGTGTGTCCCCAGTCGATCGATGCATGCAGGGTTTGCGCGTCGTGATGGAAGGCTTTGGCTTGGCCGGTGAGCACGCGGGCCACGGTGCCCCGATCTTTCCCGATGGGGCCCTGGTGGGTGAGGTAGTGGACGCGGTGATCTGGGGCTTGCTGAGCAACGAAGTTGCCTGGCAGATCGGGCGGGCTTGGGAGTCGGAAGGTGATCAGGCGGTGCTCGATCTTCAGCTCGGGCTGATCGATGAGCCAGTCGAAATGGTCGGGCTTTCCGGGCTGTTGGTGCAGGAGCACGACGGTTCGTCGCATGATGCATGGTATGTCGGTGGGAATGACGCTAGGATCGTGTGCCCGGTCATCGCCGGGTGAATGGAGATCGTGACGATGAAGCGAGCAAGCGCGGCGGTACTGGCACTGACACTGGGTCTGTCGGGTGTTCTCGGCGGGTGTAATACTGCGGGGAAAGTCAAGCGGACGCTCGCGCTCAACGATCTGCAGATCAAGGCGGGGATCGCCGAGGATCAGGGCGATTGGCAGGAAGCGTACGACATCTGGACGGAGTATGTCGATCGTCGCCCGCACAGCGCGATGGCCGAGTACCGGCTGGGTGTGGTGGAAATGCGTCTTGGGAAGTACCAGGACGCGGTTGGGCACCTGCGGGTGGCGCATGACCTCCAGCCGGGCAATATTGAGACGCTTGAGGCCCTCGCCGAGGCGTTGGTCGCAGTCGGTGATACCGATGGCCTGATGCGTCTGCTTCGCGAGAGCGTGAACGAGGGGCCGGAGGGCTCGGGGTATCTGCGTCTTGGGCGTTACGCGACCGAGGCGGGGCTGCTCGATGAGGCCCGTGAGGCATACACGCTGGCGATCGTGAACGGGCGTGGTGAATCGGCTGAGCCGTACATGGCGATGGCGGACTTTGCCCGCTCGATCGGTGATGAGGATGCAGAAATCCGGAATCTTCGCTACGCCCTGTGGTTCGACAAGAACAGCGCCACGATCAATGACCGCTTGTCGGCTCTTGGCATGATTCCTGGCCCTTCATTGGCGCTTCAGCCGGAGTTTTGATTCCGGGCCTGCTTGACCGGGGCACGGGGGGCTTGTATCCTTTTATCCATATTTCCGGATGATCGGATCATGACCCAGCCGCACCACCCAATATCCAGCCAGATGACCGTTGAGCTGCTCTCGCAGCTGGGCGATGCCGTACGGATTCGCATGCTTCGGGTGCTGGAGCAGCATGAGCTGTCGGTGGGTGAACTGGTCAAGGTCTTGCAGATCCCGCAGTCGTCGGGATCGCGGCATCTGCGAGTGCTGAGCGACGGGGGCTGGGTGTTCAAACGCTCAGCTGGGCCGGCTTCGTATTACCGGGTGGTCATCGACGACCTGCCGAGCGAGCACCGGACGATCTGGGTGACGATCCGTAATCAACTCGGTGACGACGCGACGCTGGCGGAGGATGATCGCCGATTGCGGTCTGTGCTTGCTGAGCGGATGACGGACTCGGCGGCATACTTCGGTCGGGTCGCGGGCGCTTGGGACGATGTTCGTGGCGAGCTGTTTGGCAGCGGGTTCACGGAGCATGCGCTGCTGGGGTTTGTGAATCCCAGCTGGGTGCTGGCGGACCTTGGCTGCGGGACGGGCAACGCGACGGAGCTCTTGTCACCGTGGGTTCGCGAGGTGATCGCAATTGATCGCTCGCCGGCGATGCTGGATGCGGCTCGATCACGGCTGCTGGAGCATGGCGGGAGCGTGGAGCGGATCCGCTTTGTCGAGGGTGACCTGACGAAGCTGCCGATCCCGGACGCGAGCGTTGATGCGGCGGCATGCGTGCTGGTGCTGCACCATCTTGAGTCGCCGATCGAGGCGATCATGGAAGCGCGGCGTGTGCTGCGGACGGACAATGGCGGCGGGATGCTGCTGGTTGTCGATATGTGCCGCCACGACCGGATCGAGTACAAGCACGCGATGGGGCATCTGCATCTCGGGTTCGATGATGACGAACGCGAGGCGATGTTCAGGGAAGCAGGTTTTTCCTCGGTGCGCACGCACAAGCTGCGTCCGGGGGTTGAGGCATCGGGGCCGTCGCTATTCGCGGCGGTGGCCCAGGTTTGACACACGAGACACTGTGAACGGACGGGCATGGTTGCCCGCATGAAAGGGATTAGCATGACGACAGCAGTTGAGACGGCGAACGGACTCCAGATCGACGAGATCAATGGTCTTCAGTTCAAGGTGCGCGATCTTTCGCTCGCGGAGCTGGGGCGCAAGGAGCTCCGTCTGGCCGAGCATGAGATGCCGGGCCTGATGGCGCTTCGCAAGCAGTACGGCAGCAAGAAGCCGCTCAAGGGCTTCAAGATCATGGGCTCGCTGCACATGACCGTGCAGACCGCGGTGCTGATCGAGACGCTGACCGAGCTTGGCGCGGATGTTCGCTGGTGCTCGTGCAACATCTTCTCTACGCAGGACTCGGCGGCTGCGGCAGTAGTCGTTGGTCGCACGGAGACGGGTGGCACCCCTGAGTCGCCCAAGGGCACTCCGGTGTTCGCCTGGAAGGGCGAGACGCTGGCGGAGTACTGGTGGTGCACCAAGCAGGCGCTGACCTGGCCCGACGGCTCGGGCCCGGACCAGATCGTCGACGACGGCGGCGATGCCACCCTGCTGCTCATCAAGGGCCTGCAGTTCGAGAACGAGGGTAAGGTCCCTGCGTTCAACGCGGACAAGGACTCGGAGGAATGGGGCCACATCCTCAAGACCATCAGCAGCACGATCGAGAACAATCCCGGATGGTTCCAGAAGGTGACTCCCGCGGTGCGTGGTATCTCTGAGGAGACCACGACCGGCGTGCATCGCCTGTACCAGATGGCGGAGCAGGGCCTGCTGCCCTTCCCGGCGATCAATGTCAACGACTCGGTCACCAAGAGCAAGTTCGACAATGTGTACGGCTGCCGTCACTCGCTCATCGACGGTCTCAACCGCGCATCGGATGTCATGCTCAGCGGCAAGGTTGCCGTCGTGTGCGGCTACGGCGATGTGGGCAAGGGCTGCTGCCAGTCGCTCAAGGGCCAGGGCTGCCGCGTGATCGTGACCGAAATCGATCCGATCTGTGCGCTTCAGGCTGCGATGGAGGGCTACCAGGTCCTCACGCTCGAAGATGTGATCGAGACCGCGGACATCTTCATCACCACGACGGGCAACAAGGACATCATCACGCTCGATCACATGAAGCGGATGAAGAACAAGGCGATCGTGGGCAACATCGGCCACTTCGATAACGAGATCCAGATGGAGAAGCTGGCTCGTGACAAGGATGTCGAGCGGATCAATATCAAGCCGCAGTTCGATGAGTTCGAGTTCAAGAGCCAGGGCAAGAGCATCCTGGTGCTGGCCGAGGGTCGCCTACTGAACCTCGGTTGTGCGACGGGTCACCCCAGCTTCGTGATGAGCGCAAGCTTCACCAACCAGGTGATCGCGCAGATCGAGCTGGCGGAGAACCTCGAGAACTACGGGAACAAGGTGTATGTGCTTCCCAAGCACCTCGACGAGCAGGTTGCGCGTCTGCACCTCGATCAGCTTGGTGTGAAGCTGACGAAGCTGTCTCAGGATCAGGCCGAGTACCTCGGCGTGCCGGTTGACGGGCCCTACAAGCCCGATCACTACCGCTACTGATCGTGATGCATGAGTGACTTCAGGGCGGCGTATCGACAGGTGCGCCGCCCTCTTTTATGGATCTCCCGATCGAGATATGGAGATGGCTTCGTCGCCCGGAGGGGCAGGAGGCCGTCGCGTGCGCACCGGCTTCGCCATCCGCATCGGAAATAGGGCGGCTGCGGAAGCGTTTCGATGCGGATCGGGTCAGGGGTATTCTTGAGGCGAGCGAGGCTCGGCGGAAGGCGGCGGGCAAGCTGGATGCGGCGTGGTGCACCTCGCTGTTAGCTGATGTTGCCGGCGTTGAGATGGCCAGCTCGGTTCGATCAAGCGTGTACAAGGCGAGCCGGTTTGCGGCGGTGCTGGTCGAGGGGGCTGCAGTCGCCGATTTATGCTGCGGGATCGGTGCGGACTCTTGGGGGCTGTCTCGCGCTGGGTTGCGTGTCACTGGTGTGGATGTACATCCGGCTCGGATCGAGATGTACGGGCACAATCTCCCCCACTGCGAGGCCGTGTGCGGCGATGCGCTTGCGGATATGCCCGCGGATGTGGCGGCGTTCCATCTTGATCCGGCACGCCGCGATGGTACGAAGCGGACGCTGCTGCTTGAGGATTTCATGCCGGGGCCGGATGTGTGGGATGCGATCATCGGCAAGGTCGGCACTGGGGCGATCAAGCTCAACCCCGGAGTTGATGCGTACGCGCTGCCCGCGGGTGAGGTGGAGATCCTGAGCGAGCCGGGGGGGTTGACTCAGGGGGTGCTTTGGATAGGGAAACTCGCGGGCGAGCACAGCCGGCGGGCGACAGTGCTTGATGACTCGGGTGCCGTGGCTTCGCTGAGCGGCGAGTCCGAGCGCCCTGAGGATTCCAGCGAGATCGGTTCGTTTATCGGAACGCTTGATGCGTGCGTGGAGCGAGCGGATCTGGTGGGGCGCTTGCTCGATGAGCTGAGTGTCTCGCTGGTGCATCCGGGGACCGGGCTGGTGACGGGTGAGGACGCGACAAAGCACGCGATGGTACGGTGGTATCGGGTGCTGGAGACCCTGCCTTGGAACGAGAAACGGGTCCGCGCGGTGCTGCGTGACCTTGGAGCGGGGGTCGTTGAAATCCGAACCCGCGCTGGTGTGGTGAATCCGGATGAGCTCCAGCGGCGTCTGCGCGGCGATGGGGATCGGGCGGGGCTAAGCGTGCTGGTGTATCGTCTGGGTGATCGCGTGGTCGCGGTTGTTGCGGAATCCGTTCCAACGAAAGAACCCGCCGGCGCTGTGTCGCCGGCGGGCTCGGATGGGGGGTTCTGATGCCGGGACGATCAGCAGCCGCCGTTGAAGTAGTTGAGGAACAGCGAGATGTCGAAGTAGTTGAACTCGCCGTCGCCGGTGGTGTCGCCGGGGACAAGCTGGTTGTTGTAGAGGTTGATGAAGTTGGAGACATCGTTGAAGTTGAGGGTGCCGTTGGCGTCGTAGTCAGCGGGGCAGGAGACGATGCCCGACTCTGGCGTCATGGCCTGAATGTTGATGCCGGTGTCGAAGGTGCGGGCGATGGCACCGGTCTGCGGGTTCATCTCGTGGATGATGCCGTCGGTGCCGCCGATGTAGAGCATGCCGTCGGCGACGACCATGGCGGTGACATCGGAGGCGACATCGTGGGTGCCCGAGTAGTTGACTCCGCCCTCAAACTTATCGAACAGATAGACGGTGCCGTTGTTGTCGCCGAAGAAGTGTGTGCCGCCGAGGAACATGGTCTCGGAGCCGAAGGCCATGGACTGGATCTGCGAGCCGCACGCGGCGAAGAAGTTGAAGCTATCCTGCCCGATGTGGGCGCGGAGGGCGAGCGAGGACTGTCCGCCGACGAAGAGCCCGCCGGCGTCGATGCCGATGGCGGTGATGTCGGTGCTGAGGTTCTCGACGCTGTGGTCGACCTCACCGGTGTCGGGATCGATGTAGTCAACACGACCGGACGAGTCGGCGATGACGAGCTGGTCGCCCAGCCAGGTCATGGCGCTGGCATCGGTGTCGACGAAGAAGGCGCTCTGAACGAGGTTGGTGGCGACATCGTAGTTGTAGAAGACTCCGTTGTTGTCGCCGAGGTAGAGGGTTCCGTCGTGGACGACCATCGAGCTGACGGGGCCCGAGCAGACGCCGCGGAAGCTAACGGTTCCGGTCTGGGTGTCGAGGGCGTGGACGACGCCCTGATCGCCTGCGAAGAGGATGGTTTCGGCGTTGACGGACTGGGCAGCGCCGATGAAGGCGAGTGCTGCGAGGATTCGTGGTGCGGTGCTCATGATGTTGCTCCTGTTTGGGGGTCTCTGAGGTTCAAGTCGACCTTTGTCGATGCACATATCTTCGCGGGAGATATGCGAAAACCACCCCCACTCTTTGGTGGGGGGTTCAGGAGCGGGCGTTGGTGGGCTTCAGGGCTTGGGCTTGGCGCGACCGATGAACTTGGCCAGCAGTTCGCCTCGGGAGGAGACTCCGAAGTGGCGGTAGATCGCGAGCACATGGTCGTGAATCGTTGCACGCGAGACATCGAAGTGGAATGCGATCTGTTTTTCCGAATCGCCTGCGAGCAGTCGGTCGAGGACTTCGATGCGACGGTTGGTCAGCTTGGAGAGCTTGGGCTCATCGGCGGCGGCGAGGTAGGTGCCGATTTCCTTGTTGATGATCAGGTGGAGGAGGGCGACGATGGCGCGTTCGCGTTTGGTGAAATCGCGCGAGCCGACGCCCTTGTGGAGCCAGAGCGTGGTGCAGCGATCGGAGATGGAAGTCGGGCAGACGGAGATGATGTAGTCGTCGATGCCGCACTCGCGGTGGATCTCGTTGAAAGTGTGCGAGCGGTACCAGGACTCACGGCCCCAGATCTGATCGCGCGAGAGGACCATGGTCTCGCCGGAGAACTTAGAAAGGTACGGGTACTCGGGGGTGCGTTCGACAGGGATGGACTGGGCGTACTCGCGCCAGCGTTGCTCGGCTTCGCTGGAAATCCAGCCGTCGCGGTGTGTGCCAAGGTAACGGGTGTTCTGGTCGCCGGACTTGCCGAAGTGCTCAATCTCGGAGCTGATAATGACCTGTGCGTTGACGAGCTTGCGGAGCTCGTTGAGCAGGAGCTGTCGCCAGGCATCGACATCCGCGCCCAGATCGCGACAGTTCGAAGCCAGGGTGTGGCAATCGTGAATATCGGTGGCGGAGAGTTCGGCAAGCATGGCGCCACCAGTGTAGCAGATAGATCGCCCGGATCGAAGCGAGAAGCCGGGCAGGCGGGGTTATCGGTTGAGGCGGGGCGGATCTTTGTCGGCGTTGTTGCCCGAGAATCTGGCGTTTGTCGCGCGGGGATCATCTGCGGTCACGGCACCGTCGGCTCGGACGACATAGCCCAGATCATCCAGCTTGAGGGTCTCGATATGCCCGTCGCAGAACGCGGCGTTGGTCTTGTTGAGGTGCCGTGCGTGGGGTGCGGAGCGGTGCTCGAAGGCCCTGTGGCGGCGATCTGCAAAGTCGCTGTTGTCGGTCAGGCGGGGTGGATCGATGGCGTAGCCGTGGCCACCCTCGGCCAGCAGATCGGGGTCGCGGGACCCGTCGTTTCGGTTCTGGGTTCGGTCTCCGGCGGGCTTGCCGGCGGCGGTGCCCATGGAGTCGGCGAACATCAGGGTGCTGGATGTGTGCAGCGACGATGCGCGGACGGGGAAGTTGATGAATCCGGACAGCTCGTCGTCGTTGACGAATCGGGTGTTGCCGAGGAAATGGTGGTTGTAGCCGTAGGCGTAGTTTCGGGTGTTGTACCACTCGGGGACGACGGGGCAGAGGAAGACCTCGCTGCCATCGACCCGGACAGCATGCTCGTCGTCACGCTCGGGGCTGGGGTTGGCGAAGGCGTCGAAGCCGGCGGCCGCGCCGATGACGGCGAACCAGCGTGGTCGGTACTGGAGCCCGTTGCCAAGCTGATAGACATTGCGGGCTTCGTCTGTGTATCGACCGGGCTGGGCGGGGACGGAGATGTCGCGGTTGGTGTCGGCATAGATCTGCCAGCCGGTGGCGACCTGGCGCATGCGCGTGGAACAGATCAGCGACTTGGCGCTGTCACGGGCGCTGGAGAGCGCGGGGATCAGGATCCCAATGAGCAGCGCGATGATCGCGATCACGACCAGCAGCTCGATCAGTGTGAACCCGGGCGTGTTGGTAGACCCTGCATCAGAACGGTGCATCGTGTAATCTTTTCGTTCAATCACGCCCGATCGTTCCAGAAAGCTCCGCGATGCGGGGCTGATTCTGCGAATGATGAGGCGGTTTTCGGACGCTCCCGCACAGAGGCGGGCGCAATCGCTTGGAGCGTGGCGGCATGAGCCATTTTCGTGAACAGTTCAAATCAACGACCTTCTCATTCGAGTTCTTCCCGCCCAAGACGGCGGAAGGGGCCCAGAAGCTCTTTGAGCACATCGTTCGGCTTGAGGCGCTCTCGCCGTCGTTCGTGAGCGTGACCTATGGGGCGGGCGGGTCGACGCGGCAGCTGACTCGGGATCTGGTGCATCGGGTTCGGAGCGAGACGGGGATCACCACGGTGCCGCACCTGACCTGCGTGCAGCACAGCGAGGAGGAGATCCGGGGGATCGTCGAGGGATATGCCGAAAGAGGGATTCAGAGCATCCTGGCACTCCGGGGTGACCCGCCGAAGAACGAGGCGCACAACTTCAGGGATGATCGCTTCAGCAACGCGGGTCAGCTTGTGGACTTCATCCGAGCGATCGGGGATGAGCAGCGCGAGGCGAACGGATTCCCGGGGTTCTCGGTCGGCGTCGCGGGGTTTCCGGAGGGGCATCCGGGAACGCCGAACCGGCTGACGGAGATGGACTACCTCAAGGCGAAGATCGATGCCGGGGCGGACTACATCATCACGCAGATGTTCTTTGACAACCGAGACCTGTACGACTTTCGGGATCGGTGCGAGATGGCGGGGATCCGTGTCCCGATCCTCGCTGGGGTGATGCCGATCCAGTCGGTGGCGGGGATGAAGCGGATGTCGGAGTTAGCGCTGGGGATGCGGTTCCCTGCCCCGCTGCTGCGGATGGTGCGCCGGACGGATGGCTCGGGTGAGGCGATCCGGCGGGTCGGTGTGCATTGGGCCACGGAGCAGTGCCGGGACCTGCTGGACCACCGGGTATCGGGGATTCACTTCTACACGCTGAATCAGTCGGACGCGACGATGGAGATCTACAAGACGCTGGGCGTGCAGGATTCGCGGCAGCTGGGCAGCGAGCCATCGTTGCCGTTCTGATCAGCCTTCAGCCGCTCGGACGAGCTTGTTGATGATGTCCTGACCCAAGGGTGCGTTGTCGGTGCGTTCGGGGTGCCACTGGACGCCGAGGTAGAAGCGTCGGTCGGGGTCGTCGATGGCTTCGATGACGCCGTCGTGGGCGCTGGCAAGCACACGCAGGCTGCCGGGGTTGTCGATGGCCTGGCGGTGCTTGGAGTAGGTGGTGCCGGAGGGGACCAGCGATTCGTCGATCGAGCGGATGTCGTGGTGGTGTTCCCAGTGGTCGCTGTGGGATTCGTGGGTGTCGGGGAGGTTCTGGTTGAGTGAGCCGCCCGCGACGAGGCCCATCATCTGCATGCCCAGGCAGATGCCCAGCACAGGGGTGTCGGGGTGGTGCTGGAGCTGCTGGAGCAGGCGGGTCTCGAAGCGTTGGCGGTCGTCGAGAACGCGGACGGCCGCGGGGTGTGTGGGGACACCGAAGGGCTCGGTGACAGGGTCGTCGCCGCCGGTGAAGATGAAGGCGTCGAAGCGGCTGATGAGGTCATCGGAGTGATCGGGCGTTGGGGGGAGGATGACGGGAACCCCGCCGGCCTGGAGTACGGATCGGGTGTAGGTCATCGTCGAGAACGCCGTTGGGCGATCATTGCGGATCATCAGGTCGGCGGTAATCGCGATGAGCGGGCGATGCTGGGGCATATGGGATCAATGTCGGGCGAATGCGGCGATTCTGTGCATGTTCGGACGATAAGATAGGCGTCATGTCACTAAGAACACTGCTCATCTGGTGCATCATCGCGGGCCTGCTCGGAGGAGCGGCGGTGGTGCTGCGTGATCGGGGTGTGCAGGCGGCCGAGAATCAGCAGCCCGAGTGGGTCGGGCTGCAGTTTGATCCGGCGGCGGTCACCCGTATTGAGCTTGGTGACGCCGAAGCCTCCGTGCGGATCGAGCGTGATCTGGAAACAGTCGATCAGTGGCTCGGGCTTTGGAGCCATGACACGGGTGAGATGGCCTGGGGTGTCTCGGCTTCGCGTGTCCGCGGGGCGCTGCGTGCGCTGGCGACGGCCCGGGTTCGATTGAGTGATGAGCGTCTGATTCAGGATACTTACGATGAGATCGTCATCGCTGGTCGTGACAAGGCGAAGACCACGCTGCAGATCGGCACGGATCGCTCGGGAGGGCGGGCGCCGGTGCGTGTGGAGCAGGTTGACACCACCGGGGCGATCGAGCGTGTGCTGGATGGCTGGCTTGAAACGGGCATTGCGGATGCATTGACCTATGGCGTGACCTTGACCTGGCGAGATGAGAAGCTGCTGCAGCTGGCTCCGACTTCGGTTGAATCGATCCGGATCAGCGCGCGGCCGTATACGACGACGCTGGAGCGGAACGGCGGGCGGTGGTCGATTACGAACCCTGTACGCGTGCACGCTGATCGGGAGAAGTGTGAGCAGCTGGTGCGATCGGCGCTGGCGATCAAGGCCGCGGGGTTTGTGGAGCAGGATGTCGATGATGCGACGAGCGGGATGAGTAACCCGCTTGCGGTCATCGAGGTGCGAAGCGGTGACAAGGACTATACGCTGAGCATCGGCAAAGGTGCGGATATCGGGGGCGACCTGCTCTATGGACAGTTCGCGAGCGGTGACACCGAGACCTTGATCCGGGTCTCGAAGGATGCATTCACGAAGCTGACTGCGGTGCCCGATGCGTATGTCTCTGGCATCGCCGTGCCGTCGGGCGCAACTGATATTCGTGGTCTAACGGTGTTGAGCCGCGACGGGGCATCTCGCTTGCAGGTCAGGCGGAACGCAGGCGAGTGGTCGATCGGTGAAGAGCGGACTGATTCATTGACCGGGGAGTCAATCGAGCGGTTGATTCGCCTGCTCACACAGTCCCATGCCGATGCCGTACGCCTGCTGGATGCCGACATAGAGGTCCCCAAACTCATCGCGGGTATCGAGCTCACAGATCTGCAGGGGAACGGTCTGGGCTCATACGGGATCGCTTTGCAGCCATCGGAATCCGGTATACGACTGCTGGTGATGCAGACGCTCGCGGACGGGCAACGCGTCGTGTGGTCGTACGTTGGCGACGAGGCGCAGGCAACGGGCACTTGGCTGACTGTCGCGGCGACCCGGGTGGGCAGCCAGGGCTGAACTCAATCGAATCAGGTCAAGATGGCGATGGGACGGGCGCGTCCTTGGCGATGTCGGTGCGCATCTGCATGCCTGCGAAGTGGATCTTGCCGGCTGCCTCGTATGCACGCTGGCGTGCCTGCTCCATGGTGTCACCGAGCGCGGTGACGCTGAGGACGCGACCGCCGTTGGTGACAAGATCGCCGTCGTCGTTCATCTTGGTGCCCGCGTGGAAGACGCTGACGCCTTCGACTTCCTCGGCGTCCTCGATACCGGTAATCGATGAGCCGCTGACGGGGGCGTCTGGGTATCCCTTGGCGGCGAGGACGACGCACACGCAGGACTGTGGCGAGTACTGGACATCGATCTGGTCGAGGGTCCCCGCTGCGGTGGCCCAGAGCAGTTCCAGGGCGTCTGATTGGAGGCGGGTCATGAGTGGCTGGCACTCGGGGTCGCCGAAGCGGACATTGAACTCGAGGACCTTGGGGCCGCCCGGGGTGAGCATGATGCCGGCGTAGAGCACGCCGCGGAACTCGATCTCGTCGCGTCGGAGGGCGTCGGCGATGGGGACGAGGACCTCGCTCTCGATCTGCTGCATGACCTGATCGGAGATGGTGTCAGCGGGACAGAATGCCCCCATTCCGCCGGTGTTGGGGCCTTCATCGTTGTTGAGGAGGCGTTTGTGGTCTTGGCACGGGGGCAGGACGAGGATGTTGTGCCCGTCGAGCAGGGCGAGGACGGAAACCTCGGTGCCGCTGATCTTCTCTTCGACGAGGATGGACTTGCCGGCATCGCCGAATGATCGGTTGACGAGCATGTCCTTGGCTGCGGCGATGGCTTCCTGATTGGTCTTGGGGACGATGACGCCCTTGCCTTTGGCGAGCCCGGTGGCCTTGATGACGAAAACCTCGTCGCGGGTCTTGAGGAACTCCTCGGCCTGCTCGAACTTCTGGAAGACCTTGCCCTCGGCGGTCGGCACAGAGGCGGCCCGCATCATCTGCTTGGCATAGGCCTTGTCGGCCTCAAGCTGGGCACCGCGGGCGCCGGGGCCGAACACGAGTCGCTGGGTGCCGTCGGGCTTCTTGCGGAGCGTGTCACCCCACCCTTCGGCTAGGGGGTCTTCGGGGCCGATGACGACGAGCTCGACCTGGTGCTTGTCGCAGAACTGTGCGAGGCGGTAGAGCTCCTTTGAGGAGACAGGCACATCGACGGGCTTAGCGAGCTCGGCGATGCCCGGGTTGCTCGTGTGGGTGGCATAGAGGGTGCCTAGCTTGGGGGAGCGGGCGATGGCGGCGGCGAGGGCGTGCTCTCGGGCACCGCCACCGACGAGCAGGACATTGACTTTCTGGGGCATCTGCATGGTCGATCATAGTCTTGGGCGCACGAAAAAGGGCCGGGGAAGACCCCGGCCCATGCGTGTTTTAGTGGCTTGTCGGCTTACGGGCAGCCGGCCGTGAACGCGTTCACGAAGATCGAGACATCGAAGAAGTTGTAGACACCATCGCCGTTGAGATCCGCGCTGGGATCGGCGGCGTTGAAGGCATTGATGAAGGCGGAGACATCGAAGAAGTCCAGCATGCCGTCACCCGTAAAGTCGGGCACGCAGGTGTTGGGGGCGGGGTAGCTCGAAAGGTCGGACTCAAGGAAATCGGGGCTCAGGCCCAGGCCCTCAGAGATTCCCGCGATGGCGTCGCCGAGATCGATTCGCTCCCACGAGATGACGATGGTCCCGTCGAAATGCAGCTCGAACTGGAAGGTGTTCTGGTTGCTTCCGGAGTACTCGGTCACGCGGTCAAAGGAGATGACCATGCGATCAGCGAGCTGCTGGCTGTAAATAGTGCCCGCCTGGGACGGGTTGAGATCGTCGAAAAGACCTGAGATTCTGGCGGTATCGAAATGATCTGCCAGCGATTCGGTGTAGTCCTCATCGTACGAACTCATGGTCAGATAGCCATTCGAGCTGACATAGAACGACGAGTAGCTCTGCCCGTACAGCGAGACAGTCTGGCCTCCCGAGATCGACACGAGTTCGGCTTCGTCATCCTGATTCGAGATAGAGAGCGAGGTGCCGTCGGTGGGCTCGAAGGGGAGTACGCCGCCGTCGAGAGGTACGATGTGGGCCTCGTAGCCGTCCACGGTCATGGTGGGCGTCAGGATAAGCGAGTAGCCCTCAAGATCGAGCCCTGAGGTGAACTCCTCGGTGAAGAAGTCGGGGATGTCGGGGGTGGTGAAGTCGTATCCGGCCCCGCCGTTGTTGTCGCTGCTCGTGTTACCGGCCTGGTCGGCGGCGTCAATGGCGACATAGTAAGTGGTCTCGTCCTGCAGCCCGTTGAGTGCCACTGCGTGTGAGGTCGAGAGTGCGCCGGAGGTCACCGACTGGTTCAGGTTGCCCGGGTTGGTGCCATAGCGGACGACGATCGAGCCCGGCTCGTCAAGCTGGACATTGACATCAGCGCTGCGGGGCTCGATGTTGCTGAAGACGATGGTGGCGAGCATGGGCGGGGTGCAGTCAATACTGCCGCTTGCGGTCACCATGACATTGGTGTTGCCATCGCCGTCGTCGGCGTCGATGTAGGTGGCGGTGATGGTGGCACCCTCGGCGACCAGAAGATCCGCACCGCCCGAGTCGGAGAAGGTGAAAGTGCCGGTGAATGTTGCGGCTTCGGGGGCGGTCTCGGTCAGTGTGAGCACGATGGTCGAGCCGGGGTTGGCCGAGGAGACGAGGGTGACATCGACGGTGTCGACGATGCTGTCGGAGGTGTTGAGATCGCAATCAACGACCTGCACCGAGGTGGTGCCCGAGCAAGGGAAGATCGAGTTCCCGAGCCCGATGATGCCCGCGGATGAGCAGTTGATCAGGGTCGAGGAGGACACGAGCCCAAAGGTCTGGGCCGGGCCTGAGGCGACATTGAAGCCGACGACCTCGACGGTGTACGCCCCGGGCGCCGGGCTGACGATGGCGACCTGCTCGATGTTGTTCTTCGAGTCCCGCTGCGACTGGATCGCGTTAGCGGTCGGGCTTGCGGGGTTGAGGGTCCAGGGCATGTAGAGGTTGCCTGAACCGTCGAAGACACGGAGGTCGAGGTCGTTGACCAGCGCGTTGGTGACATTGGGTGCGGCTGGGGCGTCGTCCCAGGCGGCGGTCACACGGAGCTCAGTCGCACCGGGCTCGACGATGATGATGGCGCGGTACGTGCCACCCTGAGTGACCTCGCTCTCGACGATGTTCTGGGCGATGACGGTGTCGACCGCGTTATTGGCACGGATCGAGCCGTAGCCGTACTCGAAGTCGGGGCCCGGGCGGCCGCGATCGACGGCGGTATTGGCGAGGAGCGCCTTGAGGGTGGCGTTCATCGGGTCGTTGCGATCGGGGAAAGTCATGCGGTACTGCTCAAGGATGAGCGCCGAGATGCCCGTGGTGGTGGGCGATGCCATCGAGGTCCCGCAGAAGGTGGTATAGCCGTTCGACGAGCTGGTGGAGGTGACACCGAAATCGCCGCTGGTCTGACAGCCGGGCGCGGAGATGTCGGGCTTGAGTCGGCCGTCGTCTGTCGGGCCCCACGAGGAGAAGCTCGATGAGTTGTCCGTGTCGGAATCGACCGATCCGACGGTGATGTGGTTCTTGGCGCCGGCGGGTGGTGCGACGGAGTAGTAATCGCCGAAGCCCTCGATATTGCATCGTGTGCCCTGGCGTTCGTTGCCGGCGGCCCAGACGATGCGGAAGGGAGAGCCCATCGAGCCACGGACGATGGCGTCGATCAGTGACGCGGTGGTGCCGTAATCGCCCTGCCAATCGCAGTTATAGCCGTTGGATTCGACATTGGAGCCGATGGAGTTGTTCGAGATATCGGCACCGTACAGGTTGAATGCCTCAAGGTAGTCGGATTCGAGGTCCCCGGGGTCGGTGTAAAGGAAGCCGGGCTGGAGCCCGCCGACGACCTCGAAGCCGTAGCTGATGAGATTAACGCCGGGCGCCATGCCGCGGTGGTTGATATTGCCGGTACCATCGCCGCCGACGGTGCCAGCGACATGGGTTGCGTGACCAGAGATCGAGTCGGTGTCCGATGCGCCGATCGTGAGGCGTGACGCGTAGTCCTGATGTGCGAAGGCCTGGCCCGCGTCGTAGACGAGGACGGTGACGCCGTCGCCGCTGAGTGAGTAGGGCGCTGCGTTGACGGTGTTGACGCCGGTGAGCGCGCGGTTCTCGGCGTTGTTCTCGTCGAGCGCGGGAAGGGGCGGCTCGACCCACATGACGCGGTCGAGTTCAGCGAGGGCCTTGACCTGCGATGCCTTGATCTGGATCGATGCGGCGTTGAGCGATCGGACCTCGTTGATGACGCGGGCGCCGAACTGGGTGCTGATGTCCTTGAGGGCATCCGCACGATTGACATCGGGGTGGAGCATCGCGATCACGATGACCTCGGGGTCGATGCCGAGTTGGGTGAGCTCGGCGTCGCTGACCATGCCAGAGTCGATGAGCTTGGCACCGAGGGGCGACTTGGCGACGGCCTCGTGGTCGATCATCCATGAGTTGTAGATGCCGCCTTCGAGGTCGCGGTGTAGCTTCTGCTGGCGGTCGATCGGTGTAATCGAGGCGATGTTGGCTCGTGAGAGCGCGATGTGGTCCGCCCCGGCGTCGAGGGTAGCGAAGTAGCTGGTTCCGCCGAGGGCGGTGGTCAGGTCGAGCCCGAGCTGCTTAAGCAGGGCGCGGTCCTGTTCTTCTATCGGGTAGGCAAAGTGGACAAGCACGCGCGAGGCGTCGGTCCGCGCGGCGAGCTGGTCGATGCGCTGGGCGACCTGCGAGGGGCTCATGACGGCGACGGTGGTCGTCTGCCCGGAGCTCCACTTGAGGGTGCGGGTCGCGGGGTTGAAGGCATCCTGGGCGTGCACAGAGGCGGCGAGGCCTGCGAGTGTGCACAGAACAGCGAATCGGCGTGCGGTTCGCGACGCGGCGGGAACGAGATCCATATTATGGGCTCCGATGTGTGCGTAAGGAGACAGGAAACCCCCTGAGACCGGGGGATGACCCATCGTCCGTGAAACTCACCGCAGTGTCAAGGGCCCAAGCGGGCAAATTCGGCCTGAAAACAGCGTTTTCAGGCGATGGACTCGCATTTGGCGAGGGCGGCCCGGACGGCGTCTTCCCGCTTGATGAGCTCGGCCTTGCCTTCGTCGGCCCGGGCCTTGAACTCGATCTCGCCGGATTCAATGGTCTTGGGTGAGATAATGAAACGGAGCGGGATGCCGATGAGGTCGGCATCCTTGAACTTGGACCCGGGGCGGTCGTCGCGGTCGTCGATGAGGACATCGAAGCCCTGCTGGGAGAGCTCGGCGGCGAGCTTGTTGGCCTCGTCCATGACGCCTTCGTCATCGGGGCGGATGACGACGATCTGGGCGTGGTAGGGCGCGATGGCGAGTGGCCAGATGATGCCGTTCTCGTCGTGGGCGGACTCGATGCAGGCGGAAAGCGTACGGGAGACGCCGATGCCGTAGCAGCCCATGATGACATCCTGCTTTTTCTGCTCCTTGTTGAGGACGCTCAGGCCCATCGCGGAGGAGTACTTGGTGCCAAGCTTGAAGATGTGTCCGACCTCGATGCCGCGACGGGTCTCGAGGAATGCGCCCGGAGCTCTGGGCGAGGGATCGCCTGCCTCGGCGTTGCGGATATCGGCAACCTTGACTTTGCCACCGGCGATGGCGTCGGCCATGTCGCGGGACCAGTTGAAGCCAGTGATGTGGTGATCCTTCTCGTCGGCACCGGTGGCCCATGACTCGGCATTGAGCGCGTCAGGGTCGACGACCAGGGTCATCTTGATTGTGTCGATGGTGCGGGGTGAGACATAGCCGATGGCGAAGCCGGCGGCGCGGGCCTCGGCTTCGGGTGCGAGCTCGACGGCGGTGCCGACGGCGTCGCGAACCTTGCCCTCGTTGACATCATGGTCTCCGCGGACAACGGCGACGACCCACTTGGCCTCGGTACCGACGCGACGGAAGACGATGGACTTGAGCATGCCGGCGGGCTGCACGCCCAGGTGCTCGGCGACGAGGTCGATGCCGGGCATGTTGGGGGTGTGGTGCTTGGTGATTTCGGCGCTGGGGGCGACATCGAACGACCATGTGCGCTCGCCGATCTCGGCTTTTTCCACATTGGCGGTGTAGCCGGAGCTCGGGCAATGGAGGATGGTGTCCTCGCCGTTGGCGCAGTTGACCATGAACTCGTGGGATGCTGAGCCGCCGATGGGGCCGGCCTCGGCTTCGACGGCGGAGAAGTCGAGCCCGCAGCGGGTGAAGATGTTGGTGTACGCCTGGTACATCTTGTCGTAGGTGTGGTTGAGACCTGCATCGCCCTCGAGTTCGAGGTGGAAGGAGTAAGCATCCTTCATGATGAACTCGCGGCAGCGGAGCAGCCCGGCGCGGGGGCGGGCCTCGTCGCGGAACTTGGACTGGATCTGGTAGAGGTTGAGCGGGAACTGCTTGTAGCTGGTCACCGCGCCGCACATGAGATCGGTGATGACCTCTTCGTGCGTCGGGCCCAGGGCCGAGCGTCGTCCGTGGCGGTCTTCGAGGGTGAAGAGGAGGTTCCCGTAGTCGACATCCCGCTTGGTGTCTTTGTAGAGCTCGATGGGCATCAGGGCGGGCATGAGGAACTCGGAGGCGCCGGCCGCGTCCATTTCCTCGCGGACGATCGCGGAAATCTTCTTGAGCGATCGCCATGCGAGGGGGAGGTAGTTGTAGATACCTGCGCCGACCTGGCGGATGTAGCCGGCCCGCACGAGGAAGATGTGCGAGGGTGTTTCCGCGTCCGAGGGGGCCTCGCGGGTGGTCGGGACAAGGGTCTGCGACCAGTTGTGGACGCAACCAGCGGTTGCGTTGAGGGCTGCGTGGCGGGAGGCGTTGTCGGCTTGTGCGTTGATCGTGCTCATACGAGCACAGTGTACGCACGGGCGGCGTGACAACCCATTGCGGGGGCGTCTGGAGCGGGTGAATCAGGCGTGCGTCTGCACGCCGGGCTTGGGCTCAAGCTGGGCCGCGGAGCGGCTGCTGATGGCATCCCAGTGTGCTCGGCGCTGCTGGGCGAGCGGGAGCGTCTGGGCGTCAGCCCACCAGCACGCGTCGATCGGGAGCGTGAGGTCGCGGGCGAGATCGACGAGCTGCGCATCGCTGAGGTCGATGAATGGGGTCTCGATGACAACCTCGGGTGCGGTCTGGGCGGTGGCATCGAGCGAGACGGCCCGTGAGACGAGCATGGCTCGGTCGAGGGTGTCGCCGATGGCCTTAATGCGGCTGGGATGGTTCTGCGGGATGCGAACTGGCCAGACGACGCGTTTGATGCCCGATTCGAGGGCAAGGTAGGCGGCCTCGGTGAGCAGGCGTGTGTGAAGGCGAGGGGTGGCGAGCTCGGACAGCGGCTCGTCTTCTGGCGGGTAGGCGGCGTTGTCCATGTCCGTGACCAGCGCGTACAGGCGGGCCTGCCTCGTGATGGCCGGTTCGACGGCGGAGATGATCAGGTCGAGGTCGTTGTCGGGCTGCGCCCCCCACCATGCTGGGATCAGCACGCTGGGCTGATCGCTGTTGAGCGTCTGCTGCTCGCTGGCCATGGCGCACGCGAGCAGCGACTCGACATCGGCATCGGTGAGGATCAGACAGCGTTCTGGCGTGAAGCGTGGCACGATCATGATCGCAGTGTACCTGAAGTTGAGCCCTGATGCTTGGTTAGTGGTTCGGGGTTGGGGCGCGGAAATCACTCAGGTCGATGGCCCTGAAGTATTCGATGGTCCGCTGGAGACCTTGCTCAAGGAAGATGGTGGGCTCCCAGTCCAGCAGCAGCTTGGCTCGGGTGATATCCGGCTGGCGCTGCATGGGGTCATCCTCTGGGAGTGGCTTGTACACCAGCTTGCTGGATGAGTTGGTCAGGCGGATGGTGAGCTCGGCGAGCTGCTTGATGGTGAACTCGTTGGGGTTGCCGATGTTGACCGGTAGGTGCTTAGTCTCGCCGTCGTAGTTCATCAGGCGGATCATGCCCTCGATGAGGTCATCGCGATAGCAGAAGGAGCGGGTCTGGGAGCCGTCTCCGAAAATCGTGATGTCTTCGTTTCGGAGGGCCTGGATGATGAAGTTGGAGACGACGCGCCCGTCGAAGGGGTGCATGCGCGGGCCGTAGGTGTTGAAGATGCGGATGACGCGGACATCGAGCTTGTGTTGGCGGTGGTAATCAGCACAGAGCGTCTCGGCTGCACGCTTGCCCTCGTCATAACAGGCACGGGGTCCGATGGGATTGACATTGCCACGATAAGTTTCGGGCTGGGGGTGGACGGTTGGATCGCCGTAGACCTCGGAGGTTGATGCCTGGAGGATGCGGGCGTTGCATCGCTTGGCCATGCCGAGCGTGTTGATCGCCCCCATGACCGAGGTCTTCATTGTCTTAATTGGGTTGTACTGATAGTGGCCCGGGGCCGCGGGGCAGGCGAGGTTGTAGATCTCATCGACTTCGAGCCAGATGGGGTGGGTGACATCATGGCGAATGAGTTCGAAGTTGTTGTAGTGCAGGAGGTGCTGGACATTTGACTTCTGCGAGGTGAAAAAGTTATCCAGGCAGATGACATCGTGTCCCTGCTGGATGAGGCGTTCGCAGAGGTGCGAGCCGAGGAACCCGGCACCGCCGGTCACGAGTACGCGTTTGATTGTCATGAATCGTTGTCCCCGTGATCAGGCGTTGGTCGCGCTTCGAGTGTGGCTTCGTTCGGTGGCGATCTGCCTTGCGTAGCGGATCATGGCGTCCATGGGTGACCACGACGGCGACCACCCAAGGCCCTTCTTGGTCATCGACATGTCCGCGCAGGTGTAGTGCTGGTATGTCGGCACCATCTCGGGTGGCATCTCGAAGTATTCGGGCTCGACGCTTGTACCCAACGCCTCGTTGATGGCATCAACGATCTCGTTGAACGAGGTGGTTTGCCCGGAGCCGAGGTTGTAGACGCCGGGCGTCACGCCCGCTTGGGCCCCGGCGATGGTGCAGGCAACGACATCGTCGACATAGACCTGATCACGCTGGTGCTCGCCCATCTTGAACAGTCGGGGTCTTTTTCCGTCGAGGATCTGGTTGGTGAGGTGGTAGACCATCGAGGCCATTTTGCCCTTGCGTGCCTCTCCCGAGCCGAAGACATTGAAGTAGCGGAGCCCGACAACATGGGGGAGCGGCTCGCCCTGAGCGTGGCGCTGCTTGAAGAAGCGGAAGACCTCTGCGTCCATGAGCCACTTGGAGAAGCCGTATACATTGTTGGGTGATCCCGCCGCCTCGAGTGGGAAGGGGATATGGTCCTCGGCGTGGGGCGGGGAGCCATAGGTTGCGGCGCTGGAGGCGTAGACGAGTGGGACATCGCACTCGACGCAGGCCTCGAGGATATCTGCGAAAGGCTCGGTATTGGCACGGAGCATCTTCTGCTCGTCGAACTCAAGAGTGTCGGTGATTGCGGCGAGGTGGAAGACGGCTTTGGGCTGGAGCCCGACGAGGGCCGGCTGCCAGCTCAGGTCGCCGACGGAATCGCTGAGCACGGAACCTGTGAACGGGGGGAGCTCCGCTCGGGTGAGCGCTTCGACGATGTTGGCGTATGAGCCGGTCCGGAAGTCATCAACGATGTAGATGTGGGCATCGGGCTCGCGACGCAGGAGGGTTGCGACGAGGTTTGCACCGATGAATCCGGCACCGCCGGTGACGATATAGACGGGTTGCGCGTCGCTCATGGTGCGATTCTAGGCATTTCAGGGCGATTCGCCCTCGCCTTCTGGCAGGGGCGGGAGACGCAGGAGCTGCCCCACGGAGATGTCGTCGATGGACTTGAGAACATCGCGGTTGTTCTCATAGATGAATCGGGCGTGGCGTGATGAGCCGTAAATCCGTTGAGAGATGCGTGAGAGCGAGTCGCCGGGGCGAACGACATACTCGATGACCTTGACCTCGGGGTTGGTGTGCGACTCGATGACGCCTTCGGGTGTTTCACGACCGGTGACGCGTCCCTGGATGTTCGAGGGGTCCTTGGGAATCCGCAGGATCATGCCTTGACGGAGCTTCTGCGGATCGACAAAGGGGTTCGCCCGTGCGATGACGCTCCATTGCTCCCGTGAGCCGAGGTACTGGGCGGCGATGGTCTGCATCGTCTCTTTGTCAAGGACGGTGTGTTCAAAGAACTCGGGTGCCTGAAGGGTCGGACCGGTTGGCCCGGTGGTGACGGGCGGCTCCGGATCGCCAGTACGGGCGATACGGGTTTGATCGATGATGCTGGGTTGGTCGGAGGTGTCTTCGGGTTGCTGCGGGATCGGGTCGGTTTGAACCGGCTGCTCGAAGGTGATCCGGGGAGTCTTGTGTTCGCGGCTGGGTTGCCACATCCAGTAGACACCGATCCAGACGAGCACGAGGAGGCACAGGCCGATGAAAATCCGGGATGTGCGTTCGTCCATCATCATGGCTTGATCTCGGCCTCTGGGGGAACGAAAAACCGCCCCGAGAGTGTATCGGGGCGGCTGGGGTGATCTCAATAGATTCCGGGTCAGAGCTTACTCTTCGCCCTGTTGAAGGGCGGCGAGTTCGGCTTCTTCACGCTCTCGTCGATCGGAAATATCGCGTTTGCGGCTCCAGACGAGGGGCGATGCGACGGCGATCGAGGAATAGGTACCCACGAGCACACCGACAAGCAGCGCGTAACTGAATGCGTGGACACCGGGGCCGCCGTCGATGTAGAGCAGGAGGATCGCCAGCAGGGTGGTGCCCGATGTCACCAGGGTTCGTGAGATCGTCTCGTTGATCGAGCGGTTGATCACGGCCTTGGACGCGTAGGGCAGCTTGCCGCGGTTCTCGCGGATGCGGTCCATGATGACGATGGTGTCGTTGAGCGAGTAGCCGATAAGGGTCAGCAGCGCCGCGACGAGGTTGAGGTCGATCTTGAAGGGCTCGATCATCAGCGCCCTGGAGATCGACGAGAACGATTCGTGCTCGTAGAGGATCTCGGCAAAGGCGATGAGGCCAATCACGATGAGCACATCGTGGAGCAGCGCAACGATCGCGGCCGCAGAGTAGCGGACGGAGCCGAATCGCACCCAGATGTAGATCAGGATGAGCATCAGCGAGAGGATGATGGCGGCGAAGGCGGTCGCGCGGAAGTTCTCGGCGATGGCCGGGGAGAACGACTGGACGCTGAGCTCGTCGGACGAGTTGGCGAGGGCCGCGATGACGAGGTCCCACTCACGCTGGGCGACCTCGCTCTGCCAGACTTCCGGGTTGGTGAAGAAGTCGAGGGTCGGGTCGAGGACGAGGATCACGACGCTTGTGGCGTTCTGGGGGGTGCCCTCGAGCACAACGATATCGAGCTTGCGGCCTACGGCATCCGAGAAGTCGTCCTTCTGGCGTGTGATCGCGAGTCGATCTCGGATGTTATCAACGCTGATGGCAGGCGAGATATTCTCGAGCACGATCGCGACCCCACCGTCGAAGTCGGCGACATTGTTGAGGTACTGCGATCGGTTGATGCTATCGCCCAGGCGTGGTGCCGTGATGGCGTAGACCGGGGCGGCCTGAGAGTCGACGAGGTCCGCGCCGTCGAATCGCAGCGCTGGGGGCACATCGAGGTAATCCGAGAAGGCCTGCACGATGGCTTCGGCGACATCGTCCTTGTTGGTGGCCGTGGTCTTGATCGAGAAGGTGTCGGCGGTAAGGCCGTCTTCCTCAGGGTTGATGGGGAGAATTTCCGCGTTGCGAAGCGGCTGGATCTCCTCATTGCCCTCACCCAGGGCGTGGACCGTTGCCTCGACCTCGGGTCGGGTCATGGTGAGGTTGGTGCCGGGGCTGGACGGGTCTTCCTTGAAGGAGAGCGTGATCTGGGTGCCGCCTCGGAACTCGGTATCGAGCATCTTGTCGCGCTGGGTGACGATCATGACGATGCCGAGCCCGACGAAGAAGACCGAGATGAACACGGAGAACCAGCGGAGGAAGATCCAGTTGATATTTGGCTGGAGGGCCTTCTCCAGGGGCTTGATGATCATTGGGAGCATCACGAGCTTCTTGACGCGGATCTTGTCGACCAGTGCGACCATGATGATGTGCGAGAAGAAGAGGGCGGAGATCATGGTGCAGACCACGCCGATGCCCAGTGTGATTGCGAAGCCGCGGATCTCCTGCGTACCGACATTGGCGAGCACGATACACACGATGAGGTTCGTGACATTGCCGTCGACGATCGAGCTGAGGGCCTTCTCGTAGCCAAGACGCACGGCCTGGCGGAGATCGAGTCCGGTGTTGAGCTCTTCGCGGATGCGCTCGAAGATGAGCACATTGGCGTCCACGGCCATACCGAAGGTGAGGATGATGCCTGCGATGCCGGGGAGCGTGAGTGCCGCACGCGAGAGGGCGAGGGCTCCGAGGATGAGGATCGCGTTGGCACTGAGGCAGAGGACGGCCACGAAGCCGTAGCCGAGGTAGTAGAAGAGCATGAACGCCGAGACAATGACGAGTGCCCACTTGCCTGCGTCGATGCCTGCGTCGAGGTTATCCTGCCCGAGTTCGGGGGCGATGATGTTCTCGCTGAGCGGCTCGGGTGAGAGCTTGGCCTGCAGCGAGCCGGCACCGAGGACGCGGATGATGTAGTTGATCTCCTCCATGGAGAAGTCGCCCTCGATGATGCCTCGGTTGGTGATCCGGGCGTTGAGGTTCGGGGCGGTGTAGACCTCGTCGTCGAGCAGCACACACATGCGGTTGCCGACATTGGTGCCGGTCAGGTCGCCCATGCGGGCGGCGCCGGCGGGGTCCATCTCGAAGCCGATCGCGGGGCGCCCCAGCGAGTCGGCGGTCTGGTAGGCACGCGAGACCTTCCAACGCGAGTCGTCCTGGGTAATACGCAGGTCGCGGGTGTCCCAGCAGAGCATGTAGTAGTCGTCGTTGTATTCTTCGACGACATAGCCGGTGCTGCCGTAGGTACGGAAGTAGGCGGAGGGGTTCTCGACGAGTCGGTTATAGCCTTCGACCGAATCGTACCATGAATCGATCTTGTTGATCCTGAACCAGCGGGCATCGCGGGCGTTGGCCTGCTTGGGGCCCTTCTCACGCAGCAGCTCGCGGAGGCGTAGTTCTTCCGGGTGCATAACCGCGCCCGAGGAGCCCTGCGGGTCCACGGTGATGCGGAAGGTGAGCACACCCGAGGCCTGCACGAGTCGCTTGAGGTCGTTGGTGTCGTCGAGCGAGTTGCGGTTATTGCTGTACTCGTCGTAGGCCGCGATCACGCGATCGAGCTGGTCCTTGATCTCGGGATACTGCTCGCGGATTTTTTCGAGGGCACGCTCGCGCGGGCTGGGGAGCTTGATGAAGTTGTCGCCGTCGCGGATGGCGCGTTCTTCGTTGGATCGCTCGAGTGCACGCTTGACTTCTTCGGGAGAGATTGCGGTGGCGAGTGCTGTTTCGCTTGCGACCTCGTATCGGATCAGCGCTTCGGCGGCCTTGCCTGCGAGCTCGTCGAGCGTCTGCTCGTCTACATCGGGGCTGACTTCGCTGACGATGAGTTGCTGCCGGTAGTACGCGGCTTCGTCGAATGCTTCCGAGGCATCGGTGAGCGTGCTTTTGACGGTCTCGCTGGACGCACCGATTTCATTGATCCGGGCGTCCCGCTCCTCCTCGGGGAGGCGCATGATTCGTTCGAGCTCGTCCTCATCGATCGAGGTGACGCTGAGCTGCGAGAGGGCGTCCTCGAACTGTTTCTTGAGCTGTTTCACATTGTCCGAGGGGAGGGGCATCGTGATTTCGATGCGGTCCTGGCCCTGGCGGACGATGGAGATCTCGAAGAGGCCGTTGGGGTCGATACGGCGCTTGAGGACATCGATGACCTTGGGGATGACATCGTCGGGCGACTCGGTGGAGCCGAGCTCGACGGTGTAGATGAGTGAGGCACCGCCTCGCAGGTCCTTGCCGAGTCCGATCTTCTCTCCCGGCGGGTACGCGGACCACACCGAGACGATGATCAGGAAGAGGGCGATCATGATGTTGCGGACAAAGTGTCGCATGCGTAAAAACCTCGAGGGTCAGTGTCGCTCGTGAGTGCGTGCGTGGATCGGTATCAGGCGCTGGCGGCGCTTGTGTCTTCGTCGCTTGTTTCGGCGCTCTTGGCCTGCTTGATCACCGAGGAGATGGAGCCCTTGGTGAGCCAGAGGCGTGTGTGCGATGCTTTGTCAGTCTCGACAAGCACTTCGTTGTCTTTCATCTCGACGATGGTGCCGATGATCCCGCCCGCGGTCTGGATCTTGTCCTTGCGGGAGAGCGATGAGAGCATCTGTGCGCGTCGCTTCTTATCCTTGCGTCCAGAGAGGGACATCATGAGGATCATCGCGCCGAACATCAGCAGGATCAGGAAGGGCATCTGCCCCATGATTCCGCCCGGTTGTCCGCCCTGGGTGGGCTGGGCGCTGCCGTCGGCCGTGGTGGCCGGCAGGGCGTTTGAGTTCGTCGGATCGCCCAGCATCGAACCGCCCGAAGGGGCGTCCTGGAGCAAAGCGGGAGTGAACCATGCCGTGGGCATGTTGATATCGTGCGTCATGCGTGCCCTTTCATCGGGATCTGTCCCTGTGGACGGGTGGGGATGATAGGTCGGGAATCTTTGCTGCGTGGTCAGAAATCGGGTTTGATTGGGTGATCAGAGCCCGAACTTTCAGGTGGATTGTGTGCTGTTTCTCATTGCCTGATCGACGATCGGGGCCAATCGGGGTCGTTTGCGCTTGAAGTCGCTCCAGTCGTCGGTGTTGATGGCCAGTCTCAGGTCATCCATGAGGCGCTGGAAGAACCGCAGGTTGTGGAGCGTGACGAGCATGGGACCGAGCATCTCGCCGGCGAGGAAGAGGTGGCGGATATAGGCCCTTGAGAAGTGGCGTGCGTCGTAGGTGGCCCAGCCGTGCCGGGCCGGGTCGCAGGCAGGGCAGTCACAGCCGGGATCCAGCGGTGCTTCGTCTAGGGCGAACTTGGCGTTTCGCAGGCGGAGTGTTCCGATGGACTCGGGGTCGGCGATGAAAGCGTTGGCGTTCCGCCCATTGCGGGTAGGGAGCACGCAATCAAACATGTCCACGCCGGCGAGGACGGCGGCGGTGATATCGCGGTCGTAGCCGACTCCCATGAGGTATCGGGGTTTTTCTTTGGGCATCTGGGGCGCGGTGTGGCGGACGACGCGTGCGATGTCATCGCTTGTCTCACCCACCGCCACGCCGCCGATGGCGTAACCGGGCAGGTCGATATTGCAGATCCGTTCCACGCACCAGTCGCGTCGTGCGAGGTCGGTGCCCCCCTGAATGATGCCGAAGAGCCCTTGCTCATTCGGGCGTGCGTGGGCCTGCTTGCAGCGTTCGAGCCAGCGGACAGTGCGCTCGTTGGCGATATTGAGACGGGCGTCGTGGTCATAGCCCTTTTTCTTCATTGAATCGCGCAGGGCTGCCTGCTTGATGCGGACCTGGTTCGTCGGGCCGGCGTCCGGATCGACGGAGGGCGGGCAGTCGTCGAAGGCCATGATGATGTCGGGGCCGAGCTCGTTCTGGACCTGGATGGCAATCTCGGGCGTGAGGCGGACAGTTGAACCGTCGAGGATGGACTTGAAGGAGACACCGTCCTCGTCGATGGCGTTGAGGTCGGCCATGGAGTAGGCCTGGTAGCCGCCAGAATCGGTCAGGATCGGACCGTCCCAGTTCATGAACCTGTGCACGCCGCCGAGCTGCTGGATGAGCTTGGAGCCGGGGCGGAGCATGAGGTGGTAGGTGTTGTTGAGGAGAATCTGGGCACCGGATTGGCGGACCTGATGGGGGAAGATGCCCTTGACCGAGGCCTTGGTTCCGACGGGCATGAACGCGGGTGTATCGAACCCGCCGTGCGGGGTTTCGACGCGTCCGGTGCGTGCGTGACCCGATGTGGCATTGATGGTGAACGAGATCGGCGATGACATCGCAAGAGCGTAGGTGCGATTGGATCAGGGTTCCTTGCTCGCCTGCTGGAGCTTTTTCTTGTCCTTCTCGCTGAGCGAGGCGAAGCCCTTCTTGTGGACCTTGTCCAGGATGGCGTCGATCTCGTCTGGGTGCGGGCCTTCGGCGTTGCTGTAGTTGCGGTAGGCGGACTTCTTGGGTTTCTTCTTGTTCTTGCCGGGCTTGGGGTCGCGTGAGTCGCCGAAGACATCGAAGAAATCGGTCAGGAGGTGGGACTTGCGGATGAGGATGAATCCCGCGATGGCGCCACCGAGATGTGCGGCCTGCCCGCCGGCGTTCTGGGCACCCATGAGCAGGCTGATGAGAGCGATCGCGACATAACCGTACGCGAAGGTCTTCATCTTGAGCGGGATGGGCGGGAAGAGCAGGACGATCTCGGAGTTGGGCGATATCTTGGCACAGGCGACGATGACGCCGAACACGCCGGCCGAGGCGCCGACGAGAGGGGTGTCGGGGTTGATGTCGAGGAGCCCGGGTATGGGGGCCTTGATGATGAGCCCGAGGAAGTTGAGGACGATGAAGAGCAGCCCGCCGAAGAGTCCGCAGGTGAGGTAGTACGCGAGGTATTTTTTGCCGCCGAGGTATTGCTCAACGATCGGGCCGAAGATCCAGAGCCCGAGCATGTTGAAGCCGATATGCATAAGGCTTGTCGGCGAGTGGAGGAACTGAAATGTGATCAGTCGCCAGACTTCGAGCCGCCCGTACGCGAGCCCGAGCGTGAGTTTTCCTGCGTCCCAAACATAGGGGCGGATCAGGAGCATGAGCACGAAGATGACGATGTTGATGACGATCAGCCAGGTCGTGACAGACCAGTCGGGCGATCGGGCAAAGAGGCGTCCGGAGCCGCCTGGCGATCCGGGGGCGCCCATCCCCCTGCTTGAGTTGACATAGTCGCGATCGTAGATGCCCATGCAGACTCCCAAAGAACGGTCGATTATTGGGATTGTCGGCTGGTTTCTGTCGCCCGCTTCAGTGTTCTGTGTTCCTTGCGGGTGAGTGAACCGATTCCCTCTGACGAGATTTTGGCGAGAATCCGATCGATCTCGTCCTGATTGATCCTATTTCGTACGGGCGTGTCTTTGTCAAGGTTCTCGGACGCGTCAAATCGTTCACTGCTGAGGCCCGGGATCATGTCGGCTGTCGCGAGGAACTGGAGCTGCCGTCGCTGCATGGAGCAGACGATGCCGCAGACGACGCAGAGGGCAAAGAGGGCGGTGGCGTCCTGCATGACGAGTGCGAAGATGCCGATGACGGTAGCGCTGACGAGCCCGGTGTTGACGGCGAGCCACTGGGCGCGGTGGTCGGATCTTGATTTGGAGAGGATGGCATCGAGCAGGCGTGCGCCGTCAAGCGGGAACATCGGGAGCAGGTTGCAAACGAGCAGTATGATGTTGGCCGCGTGAATGGAACCGAGCGCGACAAGCCACCAAGCGGTGGTGCCATCGGGGAAGCTGACGACGGTATCGGCACCTCGGAGTGTGAGCGGGTTGAAGAGGAGCGGCTGCCAGTCTCGGGTGAGCAGGTAGAGCGGGGTCGCGAACAGTGGCAGCAGCAGCAGGTTGGTGGCGAGCGGGGCGAGGTTGACTCTGGCTCGTGACGCCCAGTTCTCGGGCGGCTCGGGCTGGGTGAGCCCGCCGAGAGGCCAGAGCATGATGTCGATCGGGTTACCGCCGAGTCGCTTGGCGGCGATGGTTCTGACGATCTCTCGGATCAGGACCAGCGCGACGATCGCGAGCAGTCGTGGGAGCACGAAGACGATGCCGTCGCGGTTGCCGGGGAGGGTGAAGATCAGCTCGACCAGCAGGTAAACGATGAAGAGCAGATGGACCTTGATTGGGGTTGGGCCCAGATTGGCGACCTTGAAACCCCATGCGAGCGGGTTCTCGCCGTCGCCGAATATCCGCGATAGGGTGGCCTTGACCCCCGCGAGGCGGTCGGCTCGATCAAACTCGCTGGATTGCCAGTCGCGTTCCCCCATCGGTAGGCGGCTCCCTGTCAGATGATCCCCTTGGCGTGGGCGGTGCGGATCGTGAGCATGGTCTTTGCGTCGAAGATGACATTCTGATCGACCATTTCGATCACCCGGCTTGGCTCAATGCGTTCTACCGACAGGGATTCGTAGGGTTCGAGCTTCTGGCCAACATGGGTCAGATCGCGTGCGACGAAGACATGCATGAGCTCGTCGGTGAGCCCCGGGGTGGTCAGGAATCGGCAGAGGGGTTCGAGGATTCCGGCTCGGTAGCCCGTTTCTTCGACGAGCTCACGCCCCGCGGCCTCGCTGGGGTCCTCGCCCTTGTCGATGCCGCCCGCGGGGAGTTCGAGCAAAAAATCATCGATGGTGACACGCTCATTCCGCACCATGACGATCCTGAGCCCATCGGGGGTCTCGAGCAATGGGAGTATGGTGGCGGCGCCGTTGTGGCGCACCATGGGCTTTGTGCGTGTGACGCCGTCCTTATACCTGACCGTCAGATCGACAAAGTCGTAGCTGTGCCCTTTGTGGATGAGGGATTCTTGCTCGATGTGCATCTGACGGTCGGGCATCATCGCCACCAGGTTGTTGAGCCGTAGACACCCTGCTCGCCGAGCTCTTCGGCGATGCGGATGAGCTGGTTGTACTTGGCGTTGCGGTCAGAGCGGCACGGAGCGCCGGTCTTGATCTGCCCGCAGTTGGTCGCGACGGCGATGTCGG
>JAGQON010000026.1 GCA_020427395.1 Phycisphaerales bacterium | reverse complement strand
CATACCTGAGCGCGACCAGATCGAGCCAGCCCACCCGGCGCGGACGCCCGGTTGTCGTGCCGTACTCGCGCCCACGCTCACGGATCGCGTCGCCGGTCGCGTTGAACAGCTCCGTCGGCATCGGCCCACCACCGACACGGGTGCAGTACGCTTTCACCACGCCGATGATCCGATCGATGCACTGCGGCGGCACGCCCGAGCCCGCCCCGATGCCCAGCGCCGAAGCATTCGAGCTGGTCACATAGGGGTAGGTCCCGTGATCAACATCGAGCATGGTCGCGTTCGCGCCCTCGAACAGGATCTTGCCGCCCGCCTTGCGAACATCATCGAGCAGGTACGCCGTGTCCTGGATCATCGACTCAAGCCGCTTGCCCAGCGCCGCGTACTCGTCCGCAAGGGCGTACGCATCGAACGGTTCATGCCCCTCTGGATGCAGCGCCGAGAAGATGCTGTTCTTCATCTTGCAGATCATTTCCAGCTTCTCACGCAGCACTTCCGGGCGCAGAAGGTCGCCCATCCGGACCGCCGTGGCCCGCTGGACCTTGTCAGCGTACGCCGGGCCGATACCACGCTTGGTCGTCCCGATTGCGTTGATCACACCCTTGCTCTGGGTCTGGTCGCGCACGGAGCCACTCAACAGCTCCTCACGAAGCGCGTCCTCTGCCTTGTGGTACGGCAGCACCACATGCGCCCGATCCGAGATCACCAGCTGCGAGGTATCCACGCCCCGATCGCCAAGCGTCTGGATCTCCTCGAGCAGCCGCTGGGGATCGACCACCACGCCATTGCCGATCACGGCCTTGACGCCGCTGGACAGGATGCCCGAGGGCACCAGGTGAAGGGCATACCGCTCGCCACCGACCACGACCGAGTGCCCCGCATTGGCACCGCCGTTATATCGGACGACGGCATCGAACCGCCCCGCGAGAAGATCAACGAGCTTCCCCTTGCCCTCGTCGCCCCATTGCAGACCGACCACCGCCGTGGCGCCGTTGCTCTCACCCGTCATGCTTGAATCCTCGTGGAGATCGTGGTTCGCCAGATCCTGGCGCGTGGTTATCGGCTCATACGATAGCGCCCAGCCCCCGAGAAGACCGAACGATCGGGCACCCAGCGCAGGATTCTCAGCAATCACATCTGAGTCGATTTGACGCTGCGATCAAGGAAATCTTGGCACTCCCCGAATCGGCCCCATGAAACTGCCGATACAGGGTTGTTGCCGGAGGTTGAACATGTCAGACCAGAGGATGGTCCGCATTATGTGCCCGAACCTGACTTGCCGAAAGGTGCTCTCGATCCCCGAGGTCGCACGAGGCAAGACTGTACGCTGCAAGGCGTGCGGCACCAATATCCGCATCCCCAGCAACAAGCCTGCGCCGACCAATCAGAACAACGATCAGGGCAAGCAGTAACCGCCAAAACGCTCATTCCCGGGCATCAGAGTGGTGGCTGATCGTCGTCATCCTCATCGAACTCGAACTCAAAGTCCATCATGCTCGAATCGTCGTTGAGCGTCGAAGCCGGGACCGGTTTGGGCGATTCCTTCGCAGCAGCTGGCGCCGGTGCGGGGACCGAGGGCGTTTCCTCCTCAGGAAGCCCATCCTCAAACATCATCTCAGCATCGATGTCACCCGGCTCACCGTTCACGCTCAGCACAAACACCAGCCCACCGACCGAGATCAGATCACCCGCGCTCAATGGCTGCGACTCAATCCGCTCCTGATTGACATAAGTCCCGTTGCTCGAGCCAAGGTCCCTGATGGTGATCGAACCGGAGTTCACCACGATCTCGCAGTGCTTGCGGGAGACCCCCGCGATCGGGATACGGACATGGCAGTCATCCAAACGCCCAATGAGCGTGTGTTCCCGGTTGAGCGGCACAGACTGCTGCTCGCCGTTCTCTGTGACACGAATCAAGACGACTTCCAAAGCGGTCCTATCCTTCCCGGCGTCGCACAGCGCGCAATCACGCGGAGGCAAGGCCTATGGCGGACGATACCGCCTTTTCACTGTTGAAGCAACGCTCGATCGGGTCTTCGAGGGCGGTATTTCGCCCGCGCGCCCCCACCCAGGTGCCTGAGATCCACGCTCCGCCCCCGCGATCGCTCTATATACACATCCCATTTTGTACACACAAATGCCACTACTGCGATTTCTACTCCATCGTGGATACGCGCGATCGTCAAGACGCGTTCGTATCGCGTTTGGTCCGAGAACTCCAGGCACAAGCCCCGTTCGCCACCGATCCGCTCCACACCATCTTTGTGGGCGGCGGCACGCCATCGCTGCTCCGCCCAGATCTGTGGCAGAAGCTGCTCAAAGCCATGCGAACACACCTCGACCTCTCCATGATCCTCAGCGGCGAGGGTGAGTTCAGCGTCGAATGCAACCCCGAAACCGTCACAGATGAACTCGCCGCTGTCCTCCAAGAAGGCGGCGTCAACCGAGCCTCGCTCGGCGCCCAGTCCTTCAACCAGACCCACCTCAAGACGCTCGAACGCTGGCACAACCCCGAGAAGGTCCAGTCCGCCATCGAGACGCTCAGAGCAGCCGGCATCACCCGCTGCTCGCTCGATCTCATCTATGCCATCCCCGGACAGTCCATGGACGAATGGGACCGCGACCTCCGCACCGCTCTGTCCATGCCCATCGAGCACCTCTCCGCCTATGCCCTCACCTTCGAGCCCGGCACCGCCATGACCGCCCGCCTGGTGCGTGGCGAGTTCACCCAGGCCCCCGACGACCTCGAGGCGGACATGTACCGCCACGGACTCGAAACACTCCGCGTCAACGGCTTCGAACGCTACGAGGTCTCCAACCACGCCAAAGCCGGCGCAGCATGCCGCCACAACCTCGCATACTGGCGTCAGGACGACTGGCTTGCCATCGGCCCGAGCGCCTCGGGACACTTCCGCCAGCACCGATGGAAGAACACCCCCCGCCTCGACGACTACCTCAACCTCGACGAGGACGGCTTCGCACCGCTGTGCGATCACGAGCCCCCAGATGACCGCCGCGAGCTGATGGACCTGCTCATGACCGGGATCCGACTGAGCGAGGGCATCGACGCAAAGAACGCGATCAAGGCCGCAGACAGTCTCGACGCTGCGGATGCCCTCCATCGGGCGGCCATCATGTGCGCCGACCAGGGCTGGCTCAACGATGCAACTGCAGACCGATGGACGCTGACCGACGAGGGCTTCCTCTTCGCCGACCGGGTGGCCCGAGAGTTCATCGGGGCGCTGATGACAGATTAGTTCGCCTCGGCCTCGATCTCACCCGGGCTGGGCAGACGAAGCTTCCCCAGCGTGTTCTTGAGATCACGCGGGAACTTCGTATTGATATCAATGTGTTTTCCCGTGATCGGATGTTCAAAGACAATCCGGTGGGCATGCAGCGCCAAGCGTGACGACGCCTTCCGCACGAGGTTGGGGCCATACTGAGGATCGCCCAGCACCGCGCAGCCGATCAGATCCAGGTGCACACGCACCTGATGAAGCCGTCCGGTCACCGGGCGTGCTTCGATCAGCGCCCCGATCTCATTGCTCGCCAGTACCCGATACGCCGTCACCGCCGGCTTGCCATGATTGGAGACCTTGGCGAACTTGATGGAGGTATAGCGGTCCTTCCGCTTCACCTCCTCCGCGATGGACTTCTTGATGACGCCCTGCGGCTCCTTGGGGGCCTTGTGGCAGATCGCCCAGTAATACTTGCTAACCTTCCGCTGCTCAAAGAGCTCGCGCATCCCGTCGTAGCCCTGTGCCGTCAAGGCCACCACCAGCAGACCCGAGGTCTCACGGTCGAGCCGGTGCACGAGCCCGAAATCACGAGCGCTGCCCAGCTGCTGGAGCTGATCGCCGTACTTCGAGAACAGCCCGTTGAGCAGCGTGTCGTGCTCATGCCCAACACCCGGCTGCGTCACCACCCGCGCGGGCTTCTCGACCACCAGCAGGTCATCGTCCTGATGGCGCACCGAAAAAGTCACTCGGTCATTGGGCTGGATCTGTCCTCGGGGTTTGTTCACATCGGCTCCTCGTCGCTGCAACGGCAAGCATACGCGTCGAGATACCATCGCAGCGTCCCGCCGGCGGGTTCGAGACCAATCAGTTCGTGATTGTCCCGCACGCAATCGATCATCGCCCGCCCGCTGCGCCCGATACCCACCACCGCGATCGAGCGTGAAGCATTGAGCAGCCGACGAGTCATCATCAGCCACGCGTGATCCTCGCTCGTGCCAACCAGGCGCCCCATCGGGTCCTCGATTCCACGCAGCAAGGGCAGCTCGCTGCCCAGGATCACATAATCGAGCCGATCGTGCCCGCGCTCACGCCACTCGAGATGCTCGATCAGCTCGTGGTGGTACAGTTCGGCCCCGTCATGACGGTGGGCCTGCATCGCGTGCAACTGATCCAGTGGAATTTCACCCGGCTGGGCGGCCAGCTCGTCCCAGTGGGTCATCGAGTGTTCCGGATGCCCCGGCTCGATCGCCTGCTCCGCCACCGACCAGAGGTGCGTGCGATCCCACGGGATCGAGCGGTACTTCGGATCGGTCATGAGCTTCATCATGACCCGCTCCTGCGCCCGCCCGTGCGACAACGCCAAGTGAAAATGCCCGAACGAGGACACACAACTTGAGGCGTGAACGAAGAGGTCCGCCGCGAGCATATCGAGCGCTTCCTCCTCATCCTCGCCCATACGAACGCTCCCCGGCAACCGCGGTGCCTCCGCGGCCGGTTCGAGGTCATAGGATTGCGGGTCGTGCTCGCTCACAACCCCTATTGTGCCCAATCCGCACGCGTTTCGCCACCACCGATGCCCCGATTCGACGATTCCATCCTCCGCATGATCGACGCGAACCTCAACCGCACCCGCGAGGGCCTGCGTGTCATGGAGGACTGCGCCCGCTTCGTGCTCAATGACGAACCGCTCTCCGCACGCCTCAAATCCGCCCGCCACGCCCTGCGATCAGCGATCGAGGCCCTCCCGATCCGATCTGACGACCTGATTTTCTCGCGCGACACCAACGGCGATGTCGGAACCGGGATCACAACGGAAAACGAGCACCGCCGCGACGGGCTGAAAGACAGCGTCTCCGCGGCCGCCAAGCGAGCGACCGAGGCACTCCGCGTCATCGAGGAATCAGCCAAAGTCCTCGGCGTCAGCGGCGCCCCCTTCGAATCGATCCGCTACGCGCTCTACGACATCGAACGCGACCTGCTGATCACAATCCGCCCCCCATGCCCGCAGTGGTCACTCTGCGTGCTCATCTCCCAAAACCTCTGCAAGTACCGCAACCCGATCGACATCGTCGCCCTCACGGCCGAGGGCGGAGCGGACTGCATCCAGATCCGCGAAAAAGACATGCCCGATGCGCAGCTGCTCGATCACGCGGCCCGCCTCACCGAGCTCGCGCAGCTCATGGGCATGCATGTCATGATCAACGATCGTGTGCACATCGCCAAGCTCGTGGGCGCCAACGGCGTTCACCTGGGCCAGGACGACCTGCCCATCACCGCCGCACGCTCACTGCTGGGCCACGGCTTCTGGATCGGGCGAACCACCCCCACCATCAACCACGCAATCGAAGCCATCGAGCAGGGCGCGGACACCTGCGGGCTCGGGCCGGTCTTCGCATCAACAACCAAGGCCAAGCCAACCCTCGCCGGGCTGAAACTGATCGAAAACTACCTCAGCGATGAGCGCACCCGATCGACACCCATGCTCGCGATCTCCGGCATCAACACCGACAATGTGAATCAGCTCGCCGCCATCGCCTGCCCCGGCGTAGCCGTCAGCAGCGCGATCTGCTCAAGCGAGGACCCCCGCGCCGTAACCCGATCGATCGTGGACGCTCTGCACTCGCGCGAGCCAAACCACACCCCTACGATCACCGCATGAGCATTCAGTTCCATCAGACGACCCTCGACAACGGCATGACCATCATCGCAGAGACCGACGAAGGTGCCCTCTCCTCGGCCGCCGGATTCTTTGTCAAAGCCGGCGCTCGCGATGAGGCGACCCAGATCATGGGCGTCTCGCACTTCCTCGAGCACATGATGTTCAAGGGCACCAACGAGCTCAGCGCCGAACAGATCAACCAGGGATTCGATGACCTCGGCGCCAACAACAACGCCTACACCTCCCGAGAGCTCACCTGCTTCTACGCGAGCGTGATCCCGGAGCACTTCCGGTCCACCCAGGCCCTGCTTGCCAAGATGATGCGCCCGGCCCTTCGCCAGAGCGACTTCGACACCGAGAAAGGCGTCATCCTCGAAGAGATCGCGATGTATGCCGACAACCCATTCTGGGTGCTCTACGAGGAAGCGGTCTCCCGTCACTACCAGACCCACGGGCTCGGGCACCGCGTGCTGGGCACCAACGAGTCCATCACCGCCCTCACCCGCGATCAGATGGCCGAGTACTTCAACCAGCGCTACGCAGCCGACAAAACTGTCGTCGCGTTGGCGGGCAAGGTCGATTTCGATGAAGCCGTCGACCAGATCAACACACTCTGCGCCGACTGGCAGCAGAGCGTGGGTGCCCGCGAGACCAAAGCTCCCAGCGTCGGTTCCGATTCATTCACGCTAAGGGACGGAAGAGTCAACCGCGGCTATCTGATCGGGATCGCACAGGCCCCCGCTGCGAACGAAGACGAACGCTACGCCGCGGCCCTGCTGATGCAGATGCTCGGCGGTGTCGACAACTCCAAGCTCCATTGGGCGCTGATCGAAACCGGACTGGCCGAGGAAGCCCAATCCGGCTACGACGGGCTCGACGGCACCGGTGACTACTTCGTGTACGCATCGGGCGACCCCGGCAAGCTCGACGATATCTGGGAAGTCATGCTCAAGGAAATCCGAGGGCTCAAGGACTCCATCACCCAGGACGAACTCGTGTGCCTGCGATCCAAAATGGCCACCGCCGCGATGGTCGCCGCCGAGCGTCCCGGCGATCGCATGCAGCGCCTGGGGCGACTCTGGACCATGACCGGGCAGTATCAGCCGCTCGAAGACGAACTGGCCAAGATTGAATCGATCACCATCGACGACCTTCGGGACCTGTGCGATCGATACCCGATCGACCGGTGCACGCTGGGTAAGCTGATACCAGATGCTTCGACCTGACTTATGCCGCTGAAGATTTGCGTGGCACGAACGCACGCGTTGCGGAGCTGTTGCACGCCTTGGCGGCCAGAACCGCCTGACTCGCGGCACGCACCAGCAGGTCCGCGTTCGTGATCATCGATCGGGATTCATCGTCGAGGGTCGCAACACCGATCGAGATAAAAACGAGATCGCTCACCTCCGGCGCGTCCGGCACCCAAGTCCCCAATCGCTGGGTAAACGCCTCGCAGCACGCGTTCGCCTCATGCACGGCCTCGCTCCGCTCGGTGCCGGGCAGGACGACCGAGAGTATCGAGTTTGCAAGCCGGCAGACAATACCGCCCATGTGCTCAAAGTGCTTACGGAGCATCACGACCGTGCTGATGAGCACCTCGTCCTGAGCGCTATCACTGACGACGGTGCCCAGTTCGTCGTAGCCATGGATCACCACCTGCACGACGCTGAGCGGGATCTCCCCGTTGAGCGCGGCCGGGAAAGAGTTACGGATCGCCTGGGTGAAGCCCTCGCGGGTCAGCGTCCCAGTGAGCGGGTCTGTCCCGTCGTCCTCGAGCACAAGCTCGGCGAACTGCTTGGCGGCGAAGCCCTCGATCTGCTGATTCCGAGCCAGCTCGATCAGCTGCCGGTCGGCCCTGGCGAGCACCTCTTCAGCGCTGGGAATCGAACCCACATTCAAACTGAACAGGCTGGCGAGTTCCTTGGTGGACTCGCCGGTCTCTTTGACGATCTCGTCGATCTGCGCCTCGGTCAGCCCCAGCCAGCTCATCCCACGCTGATAGAGCCGCCGCAGCTGCTCCGTTGGATTGTTCAGTTCCAGCAAATCATGAACGAGATTCCCGAGCGCCACGCAGCGGGCGACCTGCCCAAACTCTTGCGGGCAAGCCGTCGCGCGGTCGTGATAGCGGACCGGGATCGTGATCTCATAGGGCATCCGCCACTTCTCGCAGATCATCGCGCCGATCGACGAGTGCTGCAGATCAAACTCTGCGAGCTCCAGCTTCGCGAGCTTGCTGTGATCACCCCCGGTCTCTTCGATCACTGATAGGTACCGCTCGCCCAGCGTGTGGTACATGGCGATCATGCCGATGTCCTGAAAAAGCCCGGCCAGGAACACCTCGTCCGCGATCTCGTTGCTCTTGATCATCTGCGCCGCGTACTTGCCCGCGACCGCGCTCGTCAGACTCCGCTTCCAGTACCGCTCGTAATCGAACGGATCCCCGTCTTCACCATGAATCGACGAAACCAGCGAGAAGCCGAGGACAAGGGACTTCACCGGCCCCAGCCCAAGCATCACCAACGCGTGCTCGATCGAAGCACAGCGGCGACGAAGACCGAAAAAGCTCGAGTTCACCGTCCGAAGAATCTTCGACGCGATGCCTTGGTCGTACTGGATCTCCTTGGCGAGCGCTTCCATCTCGACATCGGGGTCGGAGGTCAGCTCAAGCACACGGATCGCGACCGACGGCAGACTGGGCAGCGTCGGGCAACTCAGAATTTCATCGAGCAGTTTCGTATCCATCGAGGGATCGTTCGAATCTTGAGTTGGCACGAGTAGGACCTGAGATCCGTCTCAGATCTGCGTGTCTCCTATATCGACCCGGATCGACTGGAAGTTGACGCCGACTCAGGACTTGGAGCCTTAACCACGCTTGATCTGGGGATAGATCGCATACGCCGAGCGGATCTCGTGCCCCACCAAGGTCCGGATATAGGCTGAGAGCAGCGCCCCAGCCCGCCCAAGCTCCGCCTCGCTCGCTTGATCAAGGGATTCCAGATCAAGGCGGTCGTCCAGCCGTCGGAGCAGATCAATGGTGGATCCGCGAACCCGCCAGAGGTCCGCCTGCTCGCTCGACCCCGGATCGTGCGTCACACCACCCTGCCGGGCGTCGAAGCCATACACATCACCGGGTTGCTCGATGACCTCGCCGCTTCGCACATCACTCCGGACCTCCGGGCGAGATCCAACCCCACTGAGCAGGACCCACTGGAAATACACCAGCAGCTTGGCAACCTGCAGCTGATCGCACGAGGCCTCATTCCCCAGCAACTCAAGCGTCATGCGGAGTGAATCATAAAGCTCCGGATGCGGATCATGGTCATTGATCATGCGTGGGACCAGATCGATCGCGTACATCGCCGCGTGGTACCGCTCCAGACTCGACCGCAGCAGATACGCCGGGTCCAACAGGTCCCAGCTCGTTAGCAGCACCAGCTCCGAGTTGGGGCGGACGATCCCGACCATGTGCCCCACCGTCGCCACCTCAAGCCCGCCGGAGAACGGCCCCTTCTCCCGCTTGGAGCCCTTCGCAAGGCACCGCAGCAGCCCGTGCTCGCGTGTCAGCAGCGACACCGTCTGAGAGGTCTCCGACCAATCCCAATGCCGAACACACACTGCCTCACACGCGATCGTCGCCACGGGTGAGGGTAGGTCGAATCCAACCACCCGACCTATGCTCAATCCATGCACTTCAACCTCGTCGACCGAGTCATCGAACGCTCCGAATCGCACATCGTCACGCTCAAGCATGTGAGCAGCGCCGAGGAGTACCTCCAGGACCATTTCCCCGGCTTCCCCGTCCTGCCCGGCGTGATGATGCTCGAGTCCATGACCCAGGCCGCCCGCCAGCTCCTCGACCCCGATGATCGCGCCGACACCCCCTGGGTCCTCACCCAGGCCAAGGCCCTCAAATACGGCTCCTTCGTCCGCCCCGGTGCCACCATCCGCGTCACCATGACCCGCCACAAGGACAACGACGACGGCTCGATCGACTTCAAGGGCGATGTCCGCCTCATCGAGCCCGATGCCGATCTAGATAACCTCCCCGTCGCCTGCTCCGGTCGCATTACGCTCCGCCCCGCCATCGTTAAGTCCCATGTCGCGAGCGGCGCATGACCCAGATCTGCGTCCCCATCATGGTCGAAGAGCACGCGTCCGCCATCCGCGACGCCACCCTCGCCGCCGAACACGGCGCCGACCTCGTTGAATACCGCGTCGATGTGTTCTTTGAGGACAAGGAAGAATCCACCGACCTCCTCCAGGACCGCATCAACCGCGTCCTCGACCTCGTCAAGGCCTCCCCGCTCCCCTGCATCATCACCTGCCGACCCCACTGGGAGGGCGGCGAATACCACGGCGACGACGACGAGCGCGTCTCGCTCTACGAAGCCCTCGGCACATCCGACCACCCGCCCGCCTACATCGATGTCGAGCTCGCCACCTACACCCGCTCGGCCAACATCCGTCAGAAGATCAATCTCGGCGTCAACCACCCCAAACAACAACGCGCCGTCTCCACCCGCCTGATCCTCTCCACCCACGACTTCGAGGGAAGACCCAGCGACCTCACCCGCAAGATCCTGCAGATGCAGGACGAAGCCGCGTGCAGCGTCATCAAGATCGCCTACCGCGCCCGCTCCATCCGCGACAACCTCGAGCTCTTCGAGATCCTCCAAAACCAAACCAAGCCCACCATCGCCCTGGGCATGGGCGACTTCGGCATCATGAGCCGCATCCTCGCCCCCAAGTTCGGCGGCTTCCTCACCTTCGCCTCTCTGCGAGACGAATCCACCACCGCCCCCGGCCAGATCACCATCGAAGACCTGCTGGGCCTCTACCGCTTCCGCTCCATCAAACCCACCACCAAGGTCTACGGCATCATCGGCTGGCCGGTGAAGCAGTCGATGTCTCCGCTGGTCCACAACGCCGGCTTCGAGCACATCGGATGGGACGGGGTGTATGTTCCGATGCCAGTAGCCGCTTCTGAGGACAAAGCCGCCTCCGAGACAAGCTTGGTAGCGACCCTCGGATTATTTCTCACCTCGCCAGCACTGACATTCACAGGCGCGAGCGTGACCATCCCCCACAAAGAAAACCTATGGGCATTCGCTACGCAAGGCGCGGATGACTCTTGGCCATTGGCAAACAACTACACCGCGATAATCGTTGGACTGCAGGGCGAAGGCCGAGCGTACAACACGATCACCGTTCGCTGGATCAACCAAGAGATTGAATACCTCAATATCACAAGCACTGATGTGCTGGCCGTTGAAGATCTCATCACTTCGTCCGGTCTGACGGCACCACGTGTCTGCGTCATCGGCGCTGGTGGGGTAGCGAAATCGGCGATCCGAGCCTGTAAATCACTCGGACTGAAGGTATCGATTGTCTCTCGCCGAGACGCGGCAGCCGAGCAGGTAGTCGTTGACCTCGCTTTGCCATCGAAGCGTTCGAGTGCACAACAAGAGAAACGAACAACTCACAGAGACTTTGAACTCTCAGCCATCCCACACGACCGACTCAGCGATGTTCGCGCAGATCTCTACATCAACTGCACCCCCGTCGGCATGACCGGCGGCCCCGACCCCGACGGACTCTCGATCCCCATCCCCGACATGCCCAACCTCTCGCCCGACACCGTCTTCTTCGACACCGTCTACAACCCCATCGAAACCCCGATGCTCAAAGCCGCCAAAGAACGCGGCTACCGCACCATCGACGGCGTCCAGATGTTCGTCAAACAAGCCGCCGCCCAGTTCGAGATCTGGACCGGGCACGCCGCCCCCGAAGATCTCTTCGACACACTCGTCCGCGACAAGCTCAGCACATAAGCTCCGTCCCGCCCCATTCTGGGTGCCCGTAATCGCCGTCTTCGGCGCATTGCGGCGAATACCCAAACCCACCGACAAACACAACTTGATTGAACTATTCCCTCCGGGTGCCCGTACTCGCCGTCCCCGGCGCAGTGCGGCCAAACATCATCCATCTGATACACTCCAGCCATGTCACGCACGCCGAAGATGAAACGATTCGAAGCGCCCAACCACATCCGCTTCCTCACATTCTCCTGCTACCAACAAATCCCGCTCTTCAACAACGACCGCATCAAAGACGCGTTTGTCGATCACCTTCACACCACGCGCATCAACACCAACTTCCATCTTATCTCCTGGGTCATCATGCCCGAACATGTGCACCTGCTCATCTGGCCGGATATCGAGAGAGCTCCAGTCTCAAAAATCGTCTGGCATCTCAAGCGAGAGTTTGCGAAGAAAGTGATCAGCAGATGGAATGAGCTCAATGCCCCGATCCTGAAAAAACTCCGCACGACGCAGGGCAAGTTTCGTTTTTGGCAGCACGGCGGGGGATACGACCGCAACATCGTTTCCCACCATGAGTTGGAAGAGAAACTCCACTACATCCATCAAAACCCGGTCAAACGGGGACTCGTGCGGACCCAAACCGACTGGCCATGGTCATCAGCAAGCTGGTACGCGGGATGCAGAGAACACACGATCCAGATCGACCAGCCCACCAAACCAAAGTCACGCAACGAGTGATTTCGCCCGACTGCGCCGCAGACGGCGAGTCGGGGCACCCAAATCTCAATCTCCCTCTCCGGGTGCCCGTACTCGCCGTCCCCGGCGCAGTGCGGCACAGCACTAACCCCAAAATCTCACGCGCATCGACACCGTTTGTGCGCAGAATTCTGTCACTACCACATTTCCTGCTTGAGCCGCACAAACCCCCGCGTACATTCGGGGCATGACACACGCACAACTCACCGCCGAACTCGTCCACGACCTCATCGTCGAACCCCTACCCACACTCGATATCTGCGCCAAGCACGAGCTCAACCTCACGCAGCTCCGCCAACTCCTCGAATCCGACGAGTTCACCGCCATCATCTCCGAACTCGACACCATCGACCGCCTGCGGATACCAGTCTTCCGCAGACGCGCCATCAACACGCTCGAAGCCATCATGCTCCAGCAACCAACCACCCCAACTCATGCCGAAACAATCCGCAAGGCCGCAGCACACTACCTCCGCAGCACCGCGAGCACCGAATCAACACCTACAGAGCCCCAAGCAGCACCAGACCCGCACCCAGAATCCACGACAAACTCCGCGGCGACAAACCCAGAATCGCACCAACACACACCACACACGCAAACACCGGTTCCACAGCACGAGTTCCCACCCGACGACTCCACACCCACAACCGCGATCGTCTCCGCATGCGGCCAACCAACCGCGCACGACCCACCGCCAAGCCATCGACAGAGCGCATGAAAAAGGGCTCTACTCGAGAGCCCCATGTGATGCGACTTACTGGTCCTGCTTCTCAATCTGCCGGTCGTACACCTTGCGACCGATCGGGTAGAAGAAGGTGCTCCACTCCGCGTCGTGGTGCTCGTACTCGTGCAGATCACGGTACTCTTCCTGATTCTTCAGCGCGAGCTTGGGCGAGGTCTTGCGGACATCACCATCGGTGTAGCCCTCCGCGAACTGCTCATCCTCGGGGTAGAGCTCAAGGAAGCGGTCCCAGTAGCGGTTCATCTCGGTGCGGTGCCAGGTCATCCGCTGCTGATTCGCCAGCGACCACTCGATGTCATCCGCAAACTTGGCCAGCTCATCCGCCAACTCCTGGGCCTCGAGCATCGTATCCGGATCAACCGAGCCGGCGTCACGCAGGGCCTTGGCATAGCGGTCCGCACGGAAGGCCAGGTTATTCGCCTCGTTGAAGGTAATCACCAGACGCTTGAACGCGGGGCCGCGCATCGCGGTGTGTGGGCGGCGCTTGGTGCGATCGATCTCCTGAACGGTGCCGCAACCCACGCTCAGCGACAGAATCGCGGCGGTCAGCGAGCAGGCAATCAGGGGCTTCATCATCTTCGGCATGTTCTAATCTCCACCACGGTTCGGGGGGTGTCTCACTGCAGTATACGGCGAAACCGGGGTTCCTTGTTCAGAAATCCGCGTCGATCCCGCTCGTCTGCATCAGCGTTTTGAACGACTCGCTGAAGACGAAGTTCTCTTCCGGATACTGCACCCCGCCCATGTTGTTGTCCAGATGGGAGAAGATCAGGTCGATATGCCCGATAACTTCGGGCTCGCCGCCCCCATCAACGCCCGGCTCGATCAGTTCCACGACCCCCTTGGTCGACGCCCCGGCGGGGGTGAACTGCTCGATCGTGGCCGTGTACCGCAGCGTGCACCCCGGCGTCGCCTCGCGCGAGACCTCCGCCCTGGACACCTTGGCCAGAACGACCTTCTCTTTAAACCCTTCGGCATGCCCGACCAGCACACCGGCCGTCTGGGCCATGCCCTCGACAATCAGCGACATGGGCATCAGCGGCATCGCCCTGCGATTCGCGGTGCTCGGGAAGTGATCATGCAGATGCTCCTCAGCCATAGAGACATGCTTGATCGCCACCATGCGTTCGCGCGGCACCAACTCCACGATGCGATCGATCCACATCCAACGCATGGGGTTCCCCTCAAATCAAGGTTGTCCTCGGGCTCAGGCGGTCTGCAGCTTCTGCTCGCAGAAGGTCACCAGCGCATCAACGGTAAAGATCTTGGAGACATTGCTCACGCTCGGGTCACGCTCGAGCTGCTCAAAGTTGAAGTGCGGCACGCGCTCCTTGAGCGTTGCCAGCCCCTTCTCCGTCACCTTCCCGTCCTGCACGAACTCCGGGTCCTGCGTCACACCCTCGGGGAACAGCTCGCCTTGGGCGATCTTGAACCCAAACTCCTGCTCGAGTTTGAAGGAGATGTCCAGGATGTCGATCGACTCGGCACCCAGATCGCCAATCAGCTTGGCCTCGGGCGTGACCTCGTCGTCATCAACCGCGAGGGCGTCGACAAGGATTTCCTGGATCTTCTCAAAGATTTCGCTTCGTTCCATAGATGCGGCTTTCTCTCAGTGTTCGGACCCGGTCAGGGTGTTGGCTCGGCTATAGGAAGTAGATTATAGCCTTGAAAAATGGCGTATGGCGACGGGCCAAGGTGCTCAACCCTGGACTCCTGACTCCAAATTACGCCCGATCCCGTCAGAATCCAGAATAAACACTCGTTTACACAGATTCATTCCATGGATTGCTGCTCACGCTGCATGAGATTCCAAAGGGGAACGACACTATGAATCGCAGAAATCTAAGCCTCTCGATGTTCGCGCTCTCTTTCTCATCGCTCCCTGCCATCGCGCAGGACTCCGTGCAGTATCGGTTTGAATATATCGCAGAGTGGAGTGCAGATACGCACCCTACCACCTTTCCAAGCAACCCTCACTTTTCTGGCGCGATTGGGGCTACGCACAATGACCAGCTCAGCATCTGGATACCGGGCGGAATCGCGACCGACGGGATCGAAGCGATGGCGGAAACGGGCTCACCTACTCAACTGAGTAGCGAGGTTCAGCACGCGATCGATGTTGACGGCACAGCCAACCAGTTCCTCAATCTCGGTGGCATCAACACATCGCCAGGAATGAGGATCAACAACTTTACCGCGAACTCGGCCTTTCCGCTCCTCTCAATCGTGAGCATGGTCGCGCCCAGCCCGGACTGGTTCGTCGGTATCCACGATATCAATCTCCGACCAGGTGGAGTCTGGGTCAGGGAACTGGTCTTCGACCTCTACCCATACGACGCGGGCACCGACGCCGGCATCAACTATGTCAACGCCAACATCGATCTCACCCCGCATATCCCGATCGTTGACATCACCGATGACTTCCCCTTCCTCGGACAAGGTCGATTGGGAACATTCCGTATCACGCTGCTCAGCGACGCCGCTTGCTCGCTCGCCGACCTCGCGCAGCCGTACGAAACACTCGACTTCTTCGATGTCTCGGCGTTCATCAACGCATTCAACGCCCAACGCCCCTCGGCGGATCTCGACAAGAACGGTATTTTCGACTTCTTCGATGTCTCGGCGTTTGTCAACGCCTACAGCGCTGGCTGTCCCTGATACCGCAAACTAGAGATCAGCCAATCGACGGGTTGTTTCCTGCTCGATCAGGGCATCGAACAGCGGCCCAAGGTCCGCCTCGTCGATGATCTTGTTCTTATTGAACTTCTGATCCAACCGCTGGTCGGCCACGATGTTGTCCTGATACCGGTACACCCGGATCTTCTCCGATCGCGCCCCGCTGCCGATCTGGGCGTTGCGGTCCTTGGCCCGCTCGGCCTCAACCTTCTGCCGCTCGATCTCATAGACGCGGGCGATCAGCAGCCGGCGCGCCTTCTCGCGGTTCTGGGCCTGCGATTTGGTCTCCTGCATCCGCACCTCGACGCCCGTGGGCTTGTGTATCAGATGCACGGCCGTCGCGACCTTGTTCACATTCTGCCCGCCCGGCCCCTGGGCCGTTGTGATGTGCTCCTCGACATCGCTGCCCCAGTCGATATCGACCTCGACCGCCTCAGGCTCGGGAAGCACCGCGACAGTACAGGTGCTCGTGTGCACCCGCCCTTGGGTCTCAGTCTCGGGCACCCGCTTGACCGAGTGCACGCCCGATTCGAAGCTCAGCTGCTGCCAGACGCCCTCGCCCTTGAAGTTGATCACCGCATGCTTGATCCCGCCCAGCGTTGGGTCGGTCGTCATGTCGAGCTCCTCGACGACCCACCGCTGCATGCCCGCGTAGCGGGTGTAGACACTCAGCAGATCCCGGGCCCACAGCGCGGCCTCATCGCCGCCGGTCCCGGCGCGGATCTCGAGAATGACCGAGCCGATCGAGCGGTCATCACTGGTCACCAGCGTCTGCTTGATTTGCTCGATCTGCTCGTTGGCCCGATCGGTCACAATAAGCAGCTCATCGCGAGCGAACTCCGCCAGCTCGGGATCGTCGCCGTCGATCGCCTGCTGCAGGTCATCGATCTCGGCGCACAGCTCCCGATATCTCCTGAAGCCACTGACGACCGGCTCGATGGCCGCCCGTTTGATCGACAGTGCCGAGACCTGGCGGTGGTCGCTGAGGACATCCGGGTCCTCGAGCTGCCTGCCGAGCTCGGCGTAGCTCGCGTCGAGCGCTTCGAGCTTGGATTTCAGGTTGGAATCGATCTCTATGGCGCCCATGGAGCGAAGCGTAGGCGGAGATCGGGGCGGTGCAGTGCAACCCGGAGCGTGGATGCCCAATACATGGTGCATACACTCGTGTGCTCACGAATCTATAGGGGTTTTCATGTCTCAAGCTGTCTCGATGCAGGGTGTCCGAAAGACCTTCGGATCCAAGGTGGCCGTCGAGGGGATCGATCTGACGATCCCCGAGGGTTCAATCTATGGGTTCATCGGTCCCAACGGCGCGGGAAAGACCACGACGATCCGCATGATCATGTCGATCCTCTTCCCCGACCGGGGCGAGTTGTCGGTACTCGGCAAGAAGTCGGCCGTCGAGTCCAAGGACCGGATCGGCTACCTGCCCGAAGAACGCGGCATCTACAAGAAGATGAAGGTCGGCTCGTTCCTGATGCACATGGGGCGTCTTAAGGGCCTCGACCGCCATGGGCTCAAGTCGCGCGTGATGGAGTGGCTTGAGCGTGTCGAGCTCGCTGATGTCTACAAGAAGAAGTGCGAAGAGCTCTCCAAGGGCATGCAGCAGAAGGTGCAGTTCATCGCCTCGGTGCTGCACGAGCCGGACCTGATCATCCTCGACGAGCCATTCTCTGGGCTCGACCCGGTCAACATGCGTCTGCTGCGGAGCCTCATCGACGAGCAGCACGCCAACGGCAAGACCGTGATCTTCTCGACCCATGTGATGCACCAGGCCGAGCAGAACTGTGACCACATCGTGATGATCCACCAGGGCCGCAAGGTCCTCGACGACACGCTCGATGACATCCGGGCCCGCTTCGACCCACGTGCCCTGCATGTCGATCCGATCGCCGGCGTCGGTCAGGCCGACGCCGTGGCTCGGGTGCAAGGCGTCGCCCATGTGACCCCGGTCGAGGGGGCATTGGAGGTGGTGCTCGATGAGGGCGTTGACCCGCAGCTGGCGATGCGATCGCTGCTGGAGGCGATGCCGATGAACCGGGTGGAGATCAAGCGTCCCTCGCTGGAGGACATCTTCATCGAGATCGTGACGGGCGGAAAGCGCGGCGCGGACGCGGAGCAACTGCGAGCGGAACTCTTCGCGGAGCCGACCAACGAGGGCGAGGCTGAATCATGAAACTCTCCAAGATCTCCAGAGTCGCGGGGCGCGAGTTCGCATCGACGGCCATGACCAAGGGCTTCATCATCGGTGCCCTGATCATGCCCGCGGCGATCGGCGCGCTGATGCCGCTGGTCATCCTGCTCACCATGAGTGCGCAGCCCCCTGCGGATTCAGGGACAATTTACATCCTCGATCGCTCAGCTGATGTCACCGATACCCTTATTGAGCGGCTCTCACCTGAGAATGTGGAGGAGCGCTGGGCAGAGAACTTCGATCAAGCAAAGGATCGTGCAAAGAGCATGCTCCCTGCTGGAGAGGAAAAGATTGAGCAGGGCATCGCGAGTGCGAAGAGTATCATCAAATCTCCAAACTTCCGTACGATCCCCGCTGGCCCAGACGCGGATATTGACGAACTCAAAAGAGAAATGCAGGCACAAGTGGCTGCCGATGGAAAGGCGAAGGGTGATATCGAGACCGTACTCGCGATCGTCGATATCGATGCGGATTCCACACGAAAAGTAAACGATGACGAGGGCTACGGCGGCTTCCAGCTCTTTCTTCGTCCGAAGCTCAACGACGAGACCGTCTCCGAGATTCGAGGCAGTATCCGCTGGTCCATCCGCGAACGCCGTTATGCAAACGCCGGCATCGATCGCACGCAGGTGGTGGAGATCACGGATGTGGACGAACGGGACAGCCAGGAGATCACCGAAGACGGTGAGAAGAAGGCCTCGACCGGTATCACCACCTTCATCATCCCGATGGTCTCGCTGATCCTGCTGCTCATCGCCTCGATGACCGGCGGGCAGTACCTGCTCACGACGACCGTCGAAGAGAAATCGAACCGCGTTGTCGAGGTCATCCTCTCGGCGTGCTCACCCATGGAACTCATGACGGGCAAGATCCTCGGGCAGATGTTCGTCGGGCTCTCGCTGCTTGTGGTGTACAGCTGGCTGGGCGTGTTCGCCCTTATCTACATGGAACGCATGGACCTGATCTCGTGGTCCACGATCGTGCTGATCTTCGTGTTCTTCATCCTCGCCTACTTCATGTTCGCCTCGCTGATGGCCGCGATCGGCTCGGCGGTGAATGAGATGCGTGAGGCGCAGTCGCTGATGACGCCCGTCATCCTGCTGATGATGGTCCCCTACTTCTTCTTTATGCCGGTGATCAGGGCACCCAACTCGATGCTCTCGACTGTGACGAGTTTCATCCCGCCGATCTCGCCGTTCATCATGATCATGCGGATCGCTTCCAACGACCCGCCGCCTGTCTGGCAGACGGCGTTGGTGATCCTCGTGAATGCCGTGGCGGTCGTGGTCTTCCTCTGGTTCGCGGCCAAGGTGTTCCGGGTCGGGCTGCTGATGTTCGGCAAGCCACCAAACCTGCGCACGCTCATCAAATGGGTCCGGATGGCCTGACCCGAAGTAGAAAACATGCTCAGCGAGACCGAGTACAACAAGCACGATCTGTATGAGCTGTGCGTGCAGTCGCCTAAGGACCTGGTGCCGCTGCTCCGTGCCATTCACGGCGGCGACCCTAGAGTCCTCGGCGAGGACTTTGCCGGCACCGCGGCCGTCTCGCACCTGTGGGTGGAGCGGGACGGGTGCAGCGCGATCGCGGTGGACTTCGATGAGGAGACGCTTGCGCGACGCGGCGAGCACGAACGCATCATCAAGCGCCTGTGCGATGTACGCGAGGCCAGCGACCCGTGCGATCTGGTGTTCGTGGGCAACTTCTCGATCGGCTACCTGCACACCCGCGCCGAGTTGGTTGCGTATCTCACCCACTGCCACAAGCGGCTTGAAGCAAGCGGCGGCGTCTTCGTCTGCGACACCTACGGCGGCGAGTCGGCGTACACGCTGGGCGGCGTGCACCGCGCCCACCCCATGCCGGGCGGCAAGCTGTGTCGCTACACATGGGAACAGCACGCGGCCGACCCGACGACGGGCTTCGTGACCAACCTCATCCACTTCCGCGTCGAGCGCGCGGGCGTGATCGAGTTTGAGCTCGAAGACGCGTTCGTGTACGAGTGGCGGCTCTGGTCGATTCCCGAACTACGCGACGCGATGGAGGATGCGGGGTTCACCGACACCCTTGTTTACACCAAGCTCGCCGATGCGCTTGATGACGAGGGGAATGCGTATGTGATGCCGGTCGAGGACGGTGAGGAAGAACTCGATGACTCGTACATCGTGCTGGTCGCCGGACGCGTGTGATGACGGATGTTGAAAGCCCAGTCAAGCAGTGTCAGCTTTGCGGCTACGACATGACTGACCGGGATGGCGGTGAAACCTGTCCCGAATGTGGCTCAGCACTCGACACACGCCCGGATGATCAGCGATATCTTCAAGCCGGATTCATTGCCAAGGTGTTGCTTGTCTGGGCGATCGCGCTCCAAATTCTACTGCCTCCTGTCGCCATTCTTCTGGCGTTTGCCGCCGCATTTCAGCTCGCCAAGCGACATGATACCAGCCAGTACCGGCTGAGTTACCGTGCCCGGCGCGATCGCAAGCATGCGAACTATCTCGCCTTCATTTGGTTTGTCATTTTCGTCGCCATGGTTGTGATCTCCGAGATGTGGCCGAACTGGCAGTTCTGGTTGGACTGAGTTAACGCCGCTACGATTACGGCATGACCACCATCGATACCCCCACCGCGACCAACACACTCAACTCCTACAACCCCTCCACCGGCGAGCTGGTTGGGTCCGTCCCGGTGACGCCGGCCAATCAGGTCGATGCGGTGATCGCCAAGGCACGCGCGGCACAGCCCGCGTGGGCGGCGCTCTCAGCACAGGAACGAGCTGAGATGCTCAAGCCGGCGGGCGAGGCGTTGATGGCTCGATCCGAAGAGCTTGGCAGGATCCTCTCGCTTGAGCAGGGCAAGCCGCTGGCCGAGGGGATCGGCGAGGTGAACGCGTGCGGGGCGGGGATGGCGGAGACGGTCGATGAGATCGCCCAGGCCGTGCAGCCGCAGGTGCTCAAGGGCGACGGTGCCCAGTCGCTGCTGTGCTACGACCCGTTCGGGGTGTGCGCGGCCATCACGCCGTGGAACTTCCCGATCCTGATGCCGCACTGGGCGGTGGTTCCGGCGCTGGTCGCCGGCAACACGGTGGTGCTTAAGCCCAGCGAGCAGACGCCGCTGATCGCGGATGAGTATGTCAAGGTGCTCAACGAGTTCCTGCCCGAGGGTGTGCTGCAGGTTATCCACGGCGAGGATGATCAGGGTAAGGCGCTGGTCGCGGGCGATGTGGACATGATCGCGTTCACCGGTTCAAAGACGGCCGGGCAGCACATCATGGCGGCGGCGGCGCCCGGTCTCAAGCGGTTGATCCTGGAGCTGGGTTCCAAGGACCCGTGCATCGTGCTTGAGGGCGCGGACCTTGAGCAGGCGGCCACCTTCGCGGCCCGCAACTCGTTCCGCAACTGCGGGCAGGTGTGCGTCTCCACCGAGCGGATCTATGTGCAGGAATCGATCAAGGACGCGTTCATGGATAAGCTGCTGGAGCAGACCAGGGCGTTCACGATTGGTGACTGCCTCGACGATAACGCGAACATCGGCCCAATGGTCATGCGTGAGCAGAAGGAGCATGTGCTGCGGCAGGTGCACGACGCGATCAGCAAGGGCGCGAAGGTGCTCTTCGGCGGTAACGAACACGAGGGGAACTTCGTTGAGCCGACGGTGCTCGACGGTGTGACGCACGACATGGACATCATGACCACGGAGACCTTCGGCCCGATCGCGTGCGTCGCCACGGTGAGGGACGCGGACGAGGCCGTCGAACTGGCGAATGACACGGAGTACGGGCTGGGGGCGGTGGTCTTTGGTGATGACGAGACCGCTCGCAAGGTCGGGCGGCGGTTGACGGCGGGCATGATCGGTGTCAATCGCTCGATGGGCGGCGTGGGCGGAGCGCCCTGGGTCGGGGCGCGCCACTCGGGCATCGGCTACCACTCCGGGCCGCTGGGGCACCGGCAGTTCTGTCAGGTGCGTGTGATCACGACCAACGAAGCCTGAGGCAGCTTCCTGATGGCTCAGCCCTTGCGCTCGGGCACCTTGTAGGCGATGGTGTACTGGAACCCGTAGACGGGGTACTGCACGCGCAGGCGGTGCACGCGGACCTTGTCGATGGATCGCCTGTTCTTCTCGCACAGGTAGCGGACCATATCGACATACTTGGGCATCTCGCTGACTTCCAGCAGTTCGAGGCGGTGGTCGAGCAGTGCGATGGAGTCGTTGGTGTTCACGCGATCGACATCGCGTTTGGGGTCCTCGACATCTGCGCCGCCTCGGGGCATGGTGTTGTAGGTGAACAGCTCGGGCTCGATGCCCTCGAAGATCCCGTCGCAGAGGATGACATCGCTCACGAGCGTGACGACCGGGACATCGGGGATGACGGTGGTGCCGCGCATCGTGCGTCCGTTGCTGGCGTAGCGGTTCGATCCGTTGGGGATGAACACCTCGGAGAACATGTCGTAGAGCGCGTCCTTGCCGCCGAGTTCGGGGGAGAAGATGTTGATGATCTGCCCGTTCTCTTCCTCGACCTGCAGGGGCGCGGGCTCGTGGACCATGAACGAGCTGATGTCCGCGTCGGTGCGTCGTGGTGACTGACGGCGGTCCTTGTACTCTGGCGGGATGCCGTAGACGAAGCGGACCTCGCTGTCGGGGCGAAGGCGTCGCAGGCCCGATGTGCCGTGGATCGCCGAGATGTCGATGCCGTCGGGGTTGTCGGCGTTCTGCGTCAGCATCATGCAGGTGACCCAGAGCGAGCTCTGCGCCCCCACGATCTGGCTCATGCCCTTGAAGACCTGGTAGCGGCTTGACTGCTCGAACTTCTCGCGTGTCTGATCGTTGGTGTCGCTCAGCGCTGCGTTGAGCGCGGCCCGTGTGCCGTACTTGTCGCGGATGAGCAGGTCGAACGCATCGATGAGTGTCAGGGCCTCGTTGGCGACCTTGTCGCTGACACCGGAGTGTGCGGCCGCTCTGACGATGGATCGCAGCGTTTCGGGGCCGGGGATCCGTGCGAGCGTCTCGACGGGGTCGGGTTTGCGGATCGCGCTGAGCAGCCTCGAGACCATGACCCGTGAGACATCGAGCGTTCGGGCGATGTCGGTGGGGCGCATTGAGCAGTCGTCGATGTCACGCAATACGCGATCCAGGGAGGTCTTGAGCTGATGCCCGACCTCCTTGGGTTCTGTGATCTGGTCTGTAATGTCGATGGTTTCCCGCATACAGGTGGCTGGCTCCCTCTTATGCCATCTGAGAAGCGTAGCACAAAATTTCGGGAATTTCACTGATAAATGGGAATATGTGATTTATTACAGATTGAGTCTCGTGTAGACTGTCGGCAGAGCGTCAACCATAGAGACCAATCGCTCAGGAGAATCACCCCATGAACACGAAGAAAATCCTGCGTTCTGCGGCGGCCGTCAGCCCGCTTCTGATCGCGCAGATCGCCAACGCGCAGTGGAGCACCGACTCCACCATGCACCAGATTGTTGCTGATGGCAACGGCGAGCAGGTGCAGCCGAAGATTGTTACAGACGGGTTCGACGGGACCTACATCAGCTGGTACACCAGCGATTCGGGTTACGATGTTCGCCTTCAGCGACTCGATCGGGATGGCAATCCACTCTGGGGTGCCAATGGCATCCTGATCGCTGATCGCGGTTACTCGTCCACTCAGGACTACGACCTCGATGTTGACGCGAGCGGCTTCGCGGTGCTCGCGTTCCGCGATGATCGATTCGGAGCCGACCAGATCACGGTGCAACGCGTTGCGCCCGATGGCGCTGTCCAGTGGGGTGCGAATGGCATCCAGTTCGGTGATACCGCCGCCTTCCTCGCCTCGCCCGATGTGGCGACCACGAGCGACGGCGGTGCCGTCATCGCCTGGGGCAGTGACAGCAGCACCGAGATGGTGAAGGTGAACCAGGACGGCATGGTCCAATGGACACACACGATCAGTGAGAGCGGGCTGACCACGCTCGTCGCCTCGATGCACGGCACTGAGAACGGCTCTGTTGTCGTCTCCTGGATCCAGTACGCGTTCTTCCTCGGTCAGAAGACCCTGCACGCGCAGAAGATCGACGCGAGCGGGAATGAGGCGTGGGCGAGCCGCGTGGCGGTGTATGACGGCGGTTCGCTGCAGTTCGGCAACTTCCCCGAGTTCCATGCTTCTGCCGATGGGTCGACCACCTTCTCGTGGTATGACACGCAGAACAGCCTCAATGTGTATGTCCAGCGTTTGGCGAGCGACGGCACCGAGCTCTTCGGGCACAACGGCGTCGCGGCCTCAACTGCACCGCGTGAACGCGTTTCGCCCAGCGTAATCCACGACGACCTCTTTGGCGAAACCTATGTCAGCTGGGTTGAGCTCACCAACAACCAGGGCAATCAGGGCGTCTACGCCCAGGCGTTCGATTCTTCCGGCAACCGCCTCTGGAGCGATTCCGGTGTTGAACTCTCGGCCCCGGATGCCAACTCCTCTGGCTCGATCAATGTGGAGGTGATGGATGGCGATCTCGTCACGCTCTGGATTGAGGGTGGCGCGGGGATCGGCAACGACACCGTCATCGCGACGCGCCTGAACGATTCGGGTACTGAAGAGTGGAGCACCGTGGTCGCGTCTGACCCCGCATACCGCGCACGCCTCGTCAGCACTTTCTCGGAAGGTCAGATCGTGAGCGCGTGGCAGATCGGTGACTTCGGTGTCGCTGATATCGAGGCGCACAACCTCAACGACGACGGGTCGCTCGGTATCCTGGTCGTCTGCCCGGCGGACCTCAACGGCGATGGCATGATCAACTTCTTCGATGTCAGTGTCTACCTCAATGCCTTCAACGCGATGAATCCGATCGCGGACTTCAATGGCGATGGGGTGTTCAACTTCTTCGACATCTCGTTGTTCCTGCAGGCCTACAACGCGGGCTGCCCGTAAACCCGATCGGGACGCTTGATATCCCCGGTCTGTTTGATCCCCCTCAGCAGACCGATTGCGCCCGGCCAATCCCTCTGGCCGGGCGTTTTTCATGCGCGAAGAAAAGGCCGCACCCCCCAGAGGTAACCCTGGGGGGTGCGATCAAGCGGCTGGACGCAGCTGGTAAGCCGAGTTCTGTCCGAGGCGTGGTTTCCGATCAGCTCCATTGACGGGGGCTCGCGATCGGACCTTCGCCTCTGGGCGACTATTTCTCTGCCCGCGCTGTTGCCAGCACGGTGAGGAGCGTTTGCTCCCAGCACCCGACCCGAGCTCATCGTGCGGACCACACGAGCTCTGCTTGGGCTTGCACGCGATGGGGTTTACCGTGCCCCGTCTGTCGCCAGACGGGCGGTGCGCTCTTACCGCACCTTTTCACCCTTACCTGTGCCCGGCGAGCCGGGCCATCGGCGGTTTGTTCTCTGTGGCACTGTCCCTCGCCCCCAGCCGTTCCCTTGCGGGTGTGTTGGGGCGGGTGGGTGTTACCCACCATCGTGTCCTGTCGTGCTCGGACTTTCCTCCCATGGGCCGGAGCCCATGAGCAGCCGCCTTGCTGCGTCTTGCGACAATGGTACGCTCGGCACAAGCCCGGGGGTCGGTCGAGCACAATCCGTGCGGATCGAGTAGAATCGGACGATATGTCTCAGCCGCGTTGTGTTGTGTGGACTACCCCTGATCAAGCCCCGGCGCTTGCCGCGACTCTGCATGATGCCGGCATCCAGCTCGTCGGTGCTGGATGCCCCGACCCCGCGCGGACCGGGCAGGTGGCCTCGACGCTCAGCTGCGAACCCATCGACGACCTTCGCCAGGCGCTGACGACCACCGACACCGACATGATCCTGCTGGGCGATCCGGGTCGCTTCGGTGAGGAACCCAGCGACGCGGATCTGGAAGCCCTCCGAGCCGCCCACGCACGCAACGCGTGCGTCGCCACGCTTGAACCAATACCCGCCACGGCCTCTGGCATCGCCGGCACAGGCTTCTCCGATGTCCTCCATCAGGGCATACTCGGTTCATTCGCCTGCGTCACCCCCCTGCTCCGCTATCGCCCGATCATCGCCGAACTCGCCAGCGTCCTTGAGACCTATGCGCCGGTCCGGTCGGGTGTGATCACCTTCACCGGCAGCGCCTCGCACGGCTCGCTCGGCGCCCGACTGTTCAACTCGCTCGATCTGACCCGATGGCTGATCGGCGTGCCGAGCGTTATCGAGGCCGCGTATGTCTCGCCGCGGGCCGGGCGGGGGATGCACCCGCTGCCGGGGCAGACGATCCGGGCGCTGCACGGCGAGATCACGATGAACCTGCGATTCAGTGACGGTCGGTGCGCGGCCATCTACCTGAGCGATCAGTACCCCACCAGCTGGCTGGGCATGACGCTCGCCAGTGCCGAGGGGCAGATCAAACTCGACGAGTCCGGCTTTGTGTGGCACAACACGGTCGGCGATCAGATCGATTCGCACGAGTCGCCGGATGCGGCGCTCAATAGCGATGCGGGGGCGCTGCGGTCGCAGCTGAGCGAGCTTTGCTCGGGTGTGTCGCCGTCGCGCCCACCGATTGATTATGCGAGCGTGCTGTCGATGACGCACGCGGCGCTGCTGAGCACGCGGACGGGGCAGGGCGAGTCGCCGCATGATGTCGAGCAGCTGATGCTGTCGATGTAACACGAGACTGGGTGCCACTACTCGCCGTCCTCGGCGCAGTAGTGCTCTTGGATCACTCTTAAGACACTACTGCGCGGCAAGCCGCGAGTAGTGGCACCCAGATGACTCTTATGACCACTTGGTCAGGTGCCAGTTCTTCTTGCCACGGCGGATGGCGATGAAGTTGTCGTGGAGCAGGTGGGCGGCGGTGATGCGGGTGTCGCCGTCGATTTTCTGGCCGTTGACCGAAACGGAGCCACCGCTGAGGAACTCGCGGGCTTCGCGGTTGGAGGTGGCGAGGTTGCAGGTCTTGAGCAGTTCCATCGGGTCCACGCCGTCGCCACTCAGCTCGGACTTATTGTGCTCGGTGGTTGGCACGCTCGCGAAGACTTCGACGAGGGTCTCGCGATCGAGGGATGCGATCTCGCCGGAGAAGAGGGCCTTGCCGGCGGCCTCGGCGTTTTCCATCGCGCCCAGGCCGTGCAGGATCTGGGTGGCGTGCTGGGCGAGGGTGCGCTGCAGCTCGCGGGCACCGGGGTTCTGATCGTGGCGAGTGATGAGGGCTTCGATGTCCGACTGCGGCAGGAAGGTGAAGACCTTGATCCAGTTGCGGGCGTCCTCGTCGGTGGCGTTGAGCCAGAACTGGTAGTAGGCGTAGGGCGAAGTGCGCGCGGCGGTGAGCCAGACGGCGCCGGATTCGGTCTTGCCGAACTTGCCGCCGTCGGCTTTTTGGACGAGGGGGGCGGTGAGGCCGAAGGCACTCTTATCTTTGAACTCTAGCTCAAAATCAAGCCTTTGCTCTTCTTTAGGAGAGAATGGAATCTCCGAAAAACGTCGCCTGTTGAGGATTAGAGTCGAAATCAAAGCCTCACCGAACTCAGTAGGCTTCTCGTCGGCATCCTGTGCCGCAGCATCCGTGATTACTCGCTCTGTGACATTGGCACCTGCTTTTCTCGCAGCTTTCAGGAACCGCAGATTCATCGTAGTTAAAAACTCATGCCGAAAACGACGAATCAAATCGCTGCCCGCAACGATATTTCCGTACTGATCGCTTCCACCGAACTGGACGGTGATGCCGTCGTGTTCATAGAGGTACGCGAAGTCGTAGGCCTGCAGGATCATGTAGGAGAACTCGGTGTAGCTGATGCCCTGTTCGCGGTTGTTGAGGCGTTCGCGGACGGACTCCTTCTGCATCATCATGTTGACGGAGAAGTGCTTGCCGATGTCGCGCAGGGCCTCGATGTAGGAGATACCGCCGAGCCAGTCGAGGTTGTTCTTGATGTGATGCTCGGGGCCTTGGATCTGGCCGAGGACATTCTCGAAGATCGGGCGCTGGCAGTTGACATGGTGCTGTACGGTTTCGGCGGTCATCATCTGGCGTTCGGCGGACTTTCCGGAGGGGTCGCCGATGAGGCCGGTGCCGCCGCCCATGATGACAACGGGGACATGCCCGGCCCGCTTGACATGGGCGAGCATCATGATGGGGACGAGGTTGCCGATGGTGAGCGAGTCGGCGGTGGGATCGAAGCCGGCGTAGATCTTGCGAGGCGCGTTGTGCGGGTCGCTGAGGTGATCGCGTAGGGCTTCTTTGTCGGTGGCGTCCTTGATGAGGCCGCGCCATTCGAGCTCGGCGATCAGGTCGAGGATCTGTGCGTTGGTGGTGGTCTCGCTCATAGACCCAGAGGATAGGGCTGCTGCACGCTCAGGGCAGGTGAGGCTCGAGCATCCAGTCCTCGCTGGTGGCCTTGTCGGACCAGCGGCGCATGTCGTTGAACTCGTCCCAGCCCCACTGCTCGGCGTGGCCGTCGAGCATGCCGGCGATGCCTTTGCCGTTGTAGCGCAAGCTCACGCGACCCGAGTTCTGATCGGGTGTCTCGGCGTACTTGTCGTAGGTTGCCGCCCACTGCCGCCCTGAGGTCGAGTAGAGGTATGGTGGCTTGACGATGAACGAGCCCTGCACCGTGCCGTAACCGGGAAGGATGCTCGGTTCGGCGCGATCGCGGGCGCTGGCGAAGACCATCTGGTTGCTTGGACGGTTGATGGCGTATGCCTTGGTGGCGTAGAACTGCCCGAAGAGGCGAAGCCCACTCTGCGAGAATGGGATGGAATCGCCCGGAGCGCCCCCGCCCATGAAGTAGGAGTTGAGCCCGAAGGAGGGGTAGAGACTGATGACATAACGCATCGCCTCGTTCGCGCCTGAGGCGACCGGAGCATTGATCCCTTCTGAGAGCTGCTCGACGACACGATGGTCTTGGTAGAGCCCCTCCCAGTTCCCGTCGAAGTAGGAGATCAGCCGCCAGGGATAGCGCGAGCCGATGGTGCGTCCGAGCGAATCGCCGTTGAAATCCATTGGCTCATCGCCGCGCTGGACCATGCGATTCCAGAGCGATTGGTCTGGAAATCCGATGAGCAGGTTGCCGCGGTTGTCGTCGGTGTACATGGTGTAGGCGAGCATCGCCTGACGCATGCCGGACTGTTCTTTGACGGCGGCGGCGGTGGTCTTGGCTTTGCCCAAGGTTGGCAAGAGAATCCCAACCAGCACGGCAATGATGGCGATGACCACCAGCAGCTCGATGAGCGTGAATGCGTGTTTCGGGGCTGACCGGGTGTCCATTCCGCGTGTCATTTGCTTGCACCACCTGAACTTGGGTGTACATTCTATCTCGTGTCAGAACAGATTTTATCTTGTTCTACAAAAACATCCTGCAACTGAGACTCGATCTCAGCAGAATGCTATGCTATTCTTGCCTGTTGCGACTGGATCTCAACAACGCAACGATCATTTTTTCGGCTTCCCTGAGCCGCCAAATCAGACGAAATGGGAGTTACCCCAATGCACCGCGCAATATCTGCTTTCGCACTCCTGACTGGGTTCTCGTGCACCTGCCTGGCCCAGTCTGAAACCATCACGATCTCGTACGATGCCCCGTCGCTCGATCGTTGGAACTACCCGTTCAACGGATCGCCCGGGACGCGTCTTTCCGCCTCCACATTCGGCGCGGTTGAGCTCGAAGGTTTCGACGACCACGACGCGCAGTTCATCGTTGGGTTCGAGACCGACGCGGATGTGATGACCGGGCTCACGCTCAATCAGTATCAGGTGCTCAGCGCCCGTGTGATCATCACGAACACGAACGGCGATGTCTTCACATACGACCCCACCTACGACACGCACGATACGTATCTCTTCCTCGACGACTCGCTCGACAGCGACGAGGGTCGCCCGGTGCACATGTGGGCCATGGGCTATCAGGAGGGGTATGACCAGACGAACTGGGGCGAGTATTCGGCGTTCGGTGGTGTTGCGGAGGTTGATCCGACGCAGGGTTCGCGGTATGCGTTCGCCGCGTACTTCCCGTTCGATGGCAGCGAGCCCGTCAATATCTCCAACAACCTCAAGGAAGAGTTCGACGCGACGCCGATGGCCATCGGTCAGACCGATGCCGTGATGCCGGGCGAGTTCGTGCCCGCGGATTCGGACTTCTCGTTCGATGTCGACCTGTGCCAGGCGGGTATTCGTGACTATCTCGCGCAGGGGCTCTCGCTTGGTGAGGTCCGCTTCGCGATCACTTCGTTGCACGCGGCCAACGGTGGCGACGGTGGCGGCACCGGCGATATCGCGTATCCTTTCTGGTACACCAAGGAGAACCCCATCGCGTCGATCTTCGGCTACGCGCCGCGGCTTGAGCTGACGGTCCGTGTCGGTTCGGCGGGCGATTTCAACTCCGATGGCGAGTTCAACTTCTTCGATGTGTCGGCGTTCCTGACCGCGTTCAACGCCGGCGACATGAGCGCCGATCTCAATGGCGACTGCGCCCTGAACTTCTTCGATGTTTCCGCGTTCCTGACGGCGTACACCGCCGGTTGATCCATATCCCCCACTCACTCACTGGAGTTTACGAGATGAGCATCCGCACCCTTTCCGCTATCGCACTCACCGCGGGCATCGCCCACGCCGGTGTCTCTCCGTTCACCGAGACCTTCGAGACCGGCGCCAACGGCTGGCTTCAGGGCAGCTTCAGCGCCCCGACCTACAACGCGACCGGCGCCCTCGACGGCAGCGCCTACATCACTTCGACGGCCGACCTCAACAGCGCCGGCCCCTTCGGGCTGACCATCTTCCGTGGCCAGGATGACTTCGATGCATCGGGCGATGCGTTTGTTGGTGATTACCTCGCCAACGGCATCAACCGCATCAGCATCGACTTCCGCCACAACGCGGGGCTGGATCTGGGCATCGCCCTGCGTGTCGCGTCCTCGAACAACTTCCCCGCGTTCGCGGTGGAGCTGGCGAACCCCGTCGCTTCGGGCGAGTGGGTGACGCTGTCGTTCGATCTCGACTTCTTCAACCCGCTGGTCACCATCGAGGGCGCACCGACTCCGGAGGCGTTCAACGCGATCATGCAGAGCATCGGGAATCTGCAGCTCTCGGCGGACCGCCCCGACGGGCTGGACACGCCGCTGGTCGTTGACTTTGATCTCGATAATGTCTCGATCACCCCGGCACCGGGCTCGCTGGCACTGCTGGGTCTGGGCGGGCTGGCCGCGACGCGTCGCCGTCGCTGATTCGCAGACCACAACTTGCCCCCTCTCGCACCAGGCCCGCAGCTTTACCCGCTCGGGCTTGGTGCTTTTTTGAGGCGTTCGCGCGTGATGTGTATGGCGTCGGGGTTCTGGTCGGCGCCGATGGGGATGCGTCCGAGTTGTCTGGCGGCGACGAGGGTCGTGCCCGATCCGCAGCACGGGTCGAGGACGGTTCCGCCGGGCGGGCAGCAGGCACCAATCAGGAGTTGCAGCAACGCGAGCGGCTTCTGGGTCGGGTAGCCGACGCGCTCGCTGGCCATGTTGTTGATCGAGGGGACATCGAGCACATCGGTGGCCTTCTTGAGCTGGCCCTTCATGCGGTTGCTCGTGGCGGGGACCATCGGGGGATCGAAGTAGTAGGACTCGGGGTCGATGGCGTAGAACAGGATGTCGTCGTGCTTGCGGGCGAAGCGGCGCGGGGACGAGCCGCCCAGGCCGTAGCGCCAGATGAGGTGGTTGACGAAATGGTCTTCGCCGAGCAGCTCGTCGAGGAGCACGCGGACGCGGTGGCTGGTGCGCCAGTCGGTGTGGATGAGGATGGAGGCGGTGGGCTTGAGCTTGGGGAGGGTGGCCTCCAGACGCTGGCGGAACCATGCGAGCCAGTCGTCGGTGCTCTCCCAAGCGTCCTCGTAGGAGCCTGCGCCGGCGGTTTGTGTCTGCCCGGTATTGAAGGGCGGGTCGACATACATCAGGTCGATCGAGGTATTCCCAATCGCTTCGACGGCTTCCAGCCAGTCCCTCTGGATGACCTGGAACTGATTATGCATGAGTGGTGCTCACCCTGATGGCGTTCCAGGCCGCGTTGCATTCGGGGCACACCACGCAGCCGTCTTGCTGGGGATCGAGGCCATCGAGTGCGTACGCGCACGAGGGGCAGAGGCCATGGTCAAGATGGAGCTGTGCGATCTGCTTGGACTTTCGTGTTCTGATCCAGCTCAGTGAGAAGAACCATGCGAGCGAAGAAACGACGATGCAGAAAAAGAACGGGATGATGAGGTGCCCGGTGTAGGTGTTCTTGAGGCCGGTGAATGGCAGGATGGCGAACACCCAGACAACCCACCCGATCACACCGCCGGCGATCGCAACGAAGACCTCGGTGCTGAAGGTTACGAGCTGCTCCTGCTTGATCAGGCTGTCCTTGGTCAGCGATCGGATCCCCAGCGCACGCCACGCCAGCTGACGGTTGGTCAGGCGGGCCACGGAGCATGGCTGATCGCGGTCGTCGCGGGGCATGGGCATAGGCCCATCTTACACGGGTTTGACCGGTGCTCGCCCGACCGAGTAGTAATGGAATCCGAGCTCATCGAGGTGCTGGCGACGGTAGAGGTTTCGACCGTCGAAGATGACCTTGCCTTTCATCACCTCGGCGAGCTTCTCGAAGTTGGGGCTCTTGAACTCGGCCCAGTCGGTCGAGATGACAAGCGCGTCGCAGTCGCGTGCGCACTCGTACATGTCGTCGATCAGGGTGATCGTGTCTCCCATCTCCTTGCCGACATTCTCGGCGGCCACCGGGTCGAAGCCCTGACAGGCGGCGCCGTAGCCAAGGGCCTTGCGGATGAGGGTCAGGGCGGGCGCCTTGCGGATGTCGTCGGTGCGGGGTTTGAAGGCCAGGCCCCAGAAGGCGAGCTTCTTGCCCTGGAGTCCAGACTCGCCGCCGAAGTGCCCGAGGATCTTGTTGAAAAACAGGTTCCGCTGGCGTTCGTTGGTGCCGTGCACGGCGTTGGAGACCTGCATGGTCACACCGGCCTTGTCGCCCATCATGATGCAGGCGAGGGTGTCCTTGGGGAAGCACGAGCCGCCGTAGCCGAGCCCGGGGTGGAGGAAGGCGTGGCCGATGCGTGAGTCGGAGCACATGCCCTCGCGGACACGGTTGATGTTGGCGCCGTAGGCCTCGCAGAGGTTGGCCATCTCGTTGATGAACGAGATTTTGGTGGCGAGGAAGTTGTTTGATGCGTATTTGACCATCTCGGCGCTGAGGACATCCATGATGAAGATGGGGTGCCCGTTGCGGACGAAGGGGTCGTAGAGATCGCGGAAGACCTCGCCAACTTTGTCGTTTTCGACGCCGACGACGACACGGTCTGGCTTGTTGAAGTCGTTGACAGCGTCGCCCTCTTTGAGGAACTCGGGGTTGTCGGCGACATGAAACTCGATATCGCCGACGATGTCCTTGATGCGTTCCTTGACGCGGAAGGTCGTGCCGACGGGCACGGTGGACTTGACCACGACGACCTTGGGCTTCTGGTCGGAGCCCAGCTCCTTGATGGCGTGGCCGATGTCATCGGCGGCGCCATCGATGTAGGTCATGTCGGTGTGCCCCTTATCGTCCGAGGGGGTGCCGACACAGATGAAGATCATATCGGCGGCCTGGTAGGCGTGCTTCTTGTCGAGGGTGTAGGTCAGCCGTCCCGCCTTGCGGTTTTTGACCATCAGTTCGGTCAGGCCCGGCTCGTAGATCGGGCAGATGTCGTTCTCGAGTTTCTCGATCTTCGCGGGGTCAACATCGAGACAGATCACATCGTTGCCCGCGTTCGCCAGGCACACGCCGGTGACGAGCCCTACATACCCAGTTCCAACCATCGTCAGCTTCATCGTGAGCGTTCCTCCTCGGGTCAACCAGTGTAGCCGCCGGAGCCCCGAGATACCTCTGAGATTCGCCCTGCAGATGAGAACAGGGCGCGAAGATCACCTACCATCTTGGCTGCATTCTTGACGCAACTGCCTCGTGGTCAAAGCGTCTGATGGCCTGTGCGGAGCCCCCCCGCGATGAGTACACAAGCGATGTCCCATAAGTCCAGCCGGCACAAGAAAATCGAGCTCAAGGCCGCGGAGAAGGCCAAGGCCCGAGGAGCGTTCTCAGCTGCCACCGCTGACCGCCACGAGCTCTACCAGCTCTCTGTTCAGAATGTCGAGGCTGAGATCGATTTCGTCGATGATGCCTTCAAGGACATTCGAGGACGCCACGCGGTCTTGCTCCGCGAGGACTTCTGCGGGACCGGCAACACCAGCACCGAGTGGATCAAGCGTCGCTCGACGAACCGCGCAGTCGGGCTGGATATCGACCAGCCGACGCTGGACTGGGGCCTTGAGCATCATATCGATGCCCTGAGCGATGACGAGAAGTCTCGGATCAGTCTGCTCAACCGCAATGTGCTTGAGCCCGGCGATGCCAACGGCGTGGACATCGTGCTCGCCATGAACTTCAGCTACTGGCTCTTCAAAACCCGCGACGATCTGCGTCACTACTTCCGCACCGTCCGCGAGAGCCTCGGCAATGACGGCGTCTTCTTCCTCGATCACTACGGCGGCTCCGAGGCCATGACCGAGACGAAAGAAGCCAAGCAGATCGACGACGGCCCCGGTCGCAAGTTCACCTATGTCTGGGAACAGAAGCACTTCAACCCCATCACAAACGACATGGAGTGCCGCATCCACTTCAAGTTCCCCGACAAGACCCGCATCAAGGACGCATTCACCTACCACTGGCGGCTGTGGTCGCTTGTGGAGATCCAGGAACTGCTGCGCGAGGCCGGGTTCTCGCAGGTTCATGTCTACTGGGAGGGCGAGGACGACGAGGGCGAGGGCAACGGCGAGTACGAGCCCACGACCGAGGGCGCTGCCGACCCGGCATTCATCAACTACATCGTGGCCTATGACTGAGGTGAACCGGTGATGCAGGGCGTGCTCAATATCCCGGCCGAGCTTGAGGGCGTTCAGGGCGTCATCAGCGATGCGTTCCCGGGCGTGATCGAGATCTTCGAGCAGCAGCTCGTCTCCGATCTGCCGCCCATCGACGAGATGTGCCGCTACATCGAGCGGTACCGCGGCAAGATGCTCCGACCCACGCTCGTGCTGCTGTGCGGCCTGGCCAGCAACCCCGATCACGCCGAGTTGATTGATCGCGAAGAGCAAGAGCAACTTCTCACGCGTGCCCATCAGGTGTGCGGTGCGGTGTGCGAGATGGTGCACATGGCGACGCTGGTGCACGATGATGTGCTCGACGAGGCGGAGATCCGCCGTCGGGGGCAGACACTCAATATGCTGCACGGCAACGAGACCTCGGTCATTCTGGGTGATTACCTCATTGCATCTGCCTACGAACTCTGCTCCTCGCTTGAGTCCCCCACGCCCTCGCGCATTGTCGGAAATGCGTCGGCGATCATGTGTACCGGCGAGCTGCTGCAGCTGCATCATCGCAACAACCACTCGCTCGACGAGGCGACATACCTTGAGATCCTCGAACGCAAGACCGCCGCGCTGATCGGGGCCGCGTGCGAGCTGGGCGCGTTGTGCACGCTGGGCTTCGATGAACGGGAGCACCCCGTCACACAGGCCCTGCTGGCGTACGGGCGGGCGATGGGCGTGGCGTTCCAGATTCAGGACGATGTCCTCGACCTCATGGGGTCGGAGGAGCAGGTCGGAAAATCGGTGGGTAAAGATCTGGAAAAGGGCAAGCTGACCTACCCGCTCATTCATCACCTGGCCAACGCGGATGCGGATCAGACGCTGCGATCGATCGAGCTGGTGCGGCTGGCGGAGAACAACGACCGCTCGGGCGTGCCCGAGTTGATCGAGGCCATCCGCGGAACCGGTTCGATTGAGGCGACCCAGTCGCTCGCGGCGTCGTATGTTGAGAAGGCCAAGGGTGCCTTGCTGGAACTGCCCGACTCCCCCGGGCGTCGTCTGCTCGAGCTCATGGCCGACGCGGTCATCCGCCGATCGTACTGATACGCCCGCAGCGAGCCTGCGTCCAAGGATTCCTCATGCCCAGCCGCGTGTTCAAGTATTACCAACGCAAGCGGGTGGTGAACATCAACCTGAATATCCTCGCGGCGGGGTTCATCTCGATCGCGATCGCCAAGTACCCCGTGTACCTGATGGGGGTCTGGATCGGCACCGATCACAAGCTGCTGATCTCGGTCCTCGCCTATCTCCTCGATATGGTGATCGATGTGGCCGTGTATTACGGGTTGCACTGGGTTGCGAATCACTGGAACCCGCAGGGTCACCTACCGGGTGACGACACCCGCCCCAAGGGCCGCAAGTTCCTCCACGACGCGACGCGCATTCAGGCCGAGCGGGCGGCGCTGGTGCCGCTGTTCATGCTGGTCTCGATGGGTGGCATGTGGTCGCTGCAGCACTTTTATCAGATCACACACTCGTGGGCGTTTGTGTTTGCGTTCGTGGCCGCGATGTTCGTAACCCGTATCGCCCACACGCTCTGGGGATACCAGTCTGGCACCTTCAAGGACCATATCGACTTCATGATCGATGATCAGCTTCAGATCGGTCGCGATCTCACCGCCGAGCAGGAAGCCAAGGACCAGGCGAAGGCCCAGGCCGAACCGAAGGCGACGAAGGCCGACGAGGTTGCTCCCTGATGTGCGGCATCGCCGGCGTCATCAAGATCCACGATCCCAAAGACGGCCCCCCACCGCCGCCACTTGAAGCCATCCCCGAATCCTGGCTCGACATCCTCGACGAGTCCATCAAGCACCGCGGCCCCGACGGGCAGGGACGCTTCCGCGACCGGGCGGTGCGAGAGGATGGGACGGTTGTTGATGTGGCGTTGGTGCATCGACGCCTGAGCATCATCGACCATGCGGGCGGGCATCAGCCGATGGTGCACGATGGCGAGCGGTTGCGTCCTGATCTGACCTACGAGCCGGGCGAGACGCCGATTGTGGCGAGTGAGGTGGAGCCGGGCAAGCCGCTGGTGGCGGTGGTGTTTAATGGGTGCATTTATAATCACAGGGAGTTGAGGAAAGAGTTGGAGGGGCAGGGGCACAAGTTCGAGACGGATCACTCGGATACGGAGGTGTTGGTGCATGGGTGGCGGGTGTGGGGTCTACGCATGGGTGAGGAGTTGGATGGGATGTCCGCCACTGTGTTGTGGGACCGTTCAACCGCACAGATCGCAACTGGATCTGATCTCGCTGGCGAGAAGCCATTGCTTCAGACCGGCGCTGGCCCTTCTGACGCGAGGATCTGGGCCAGCGTAGCGCCGGGCTTTGTGCGTCTCTCGGCTCAACTGCATGGGAATGAGCCCACCGTATATCTACCGGGATTCGAACCATGGATCCAGAACGGTGCGGATTGGATACCGCCCGTCGCTGCTTTCGCGTCGAGTGCTGGTGAATGGAATATCTGCCCCGAGTTTCCACGCCGGGGAGCTCCGCCCAGAGATCCCCGTTACGCCAGCTCCCCACTGCGAAGCAATAGAAGACGCCGACGACTCGTCGCACGCGGCGAGCTTCCCGGGCGTGATCTGCGTCACACCGACCAAGCCGACACACTCGTCAACCGCGCAGTATCCTCGCGTTTGGAAGCCGATGTCCCCCTCGGCGTCTTCCTCTCGGGCGGCATCGATTCGGCACTGATCGCCTCCATCACACACACGCACCGCCCCGATGTCCAGGCGTTCACGGTGCGGATGCCCGATGCACGCTTCGACGAGTCGCAGGGCGCAGCCGAAACGGCGAAGCACATCGGGATCGAGCACCACATCCTCGACTGCGATCCCAATCCAGCCGAGGACCTGATCATGCTCATCGAGCAGCTCGGACTTCCCTTTGGGGACAGCTCGCTGCTTCCGACTTTTTGGGTTTCAAAGGCCGCGCGTATGCATGTCAAGGTTGCTTTGAGCGGCGACGGCGGAGATGAACTCTTCGGCGGGTATCGACGCCACACAATCAACTCGACACTCAATCGCTGGCGACAACTGCTCAAACTCATCCCCACATCGCTGCTCGACCAGCGTCGCCCAGGGACCCGATCGACCTATCTTGCTCGGTTGGCTACAGCCGCTCGGTTCGGTGGTTATCACGAACTTCTCGCGATCTTTCCGACAAAGGACCTTCGCCAACTCATCCCAATCATCGATGGGGAACCGACCGGTTACGACCGCTTCTACCGCGTCGATGATCCGCTGCGTGAAGACTTCATGCACTATCTGCCCGACGACTTGCTCCGCAAGACGGACACCGCGTCTATGGCCGTGGGGCTTGAAGTCCGAGCGCCGTTTCTCGCCAAGGAACTTGTCGAAGCCGCGCTCCGCACGCCGATCGATATCCTGATGCCCAACGGCGAACGCAAAGGGCTCCTCAAACAGGTCGCCCGCAAGTACCTCCCCGACCAGATCGTCGATCGACCCAAGCAGGGCTTCGCCATCCCGATCGGCGAGTGGTTTCGCAGCGACTACGGCGGGATGCGCCAGCTCCTCTACGACCATCTCCACTCTGCCAATCCATTCCCGGGGCTGGCCGAAGCCGGGGTGGAACTGAACATGAAGTTCGTGGAACAGATGCTTCGAGAGCACGATGCGGCCGGGGAGAAGTCCATCAACCCGTGGCACGGGCGTGATCACTCGCAGCGCTTGTACATGCTGCTGGTGCTCTCGATCTGGGCGAAGTGGCTCGATCGCGTGCGGAGCGGGCATGAAAAAGCCCACGACTGAGCGTGGGCTCTGAGAAACGATTCAGAACGCAACTCAGTCCCGTTTGATGCCGCCGTCGATGTGGACATCCATCTGCGGGAAGGGGATGCCGATCTCGGCCTTGTCCAGCGCGTACTTCACGTTGCGAGTGAGGGCATCCATGACCGCCCAGTAGTCGCCCGAGTTGACCCAGACGCGAACGCTCCAGTCGATCGATGAGCCGCCCAGCCCGGTCAGCACCACCGCCGGCTCGGGATCGCTGAGCACATGCTCGGTGGCCTTGGCGGCCTCGAGCATGACGGCCCGGGCGGTGTCAATGTCCGCGCCGTAGTCGGTGCCGACATCGATTGCGACACGGCGGGTGGCGTGGTGCGAGATGTTTTCGATGGTCCCGCCGAAGATCTCGTTGTTGGGGACGATGATGCGTCGGTTGTCCGGCGTATCGAACTCGGTTGTGAAGAGCCCGATCTCGAAGATCTTGCCCTGCACCCCGCCGGCATTGACCACATCGCCCACCTTGAAAGGGCGGAACAGCAGCAGCATCACGCCGGAGGCGATGTTGCCCAGCATGCCGGACATCGCCATGCCGATGGCAAAGCCGACCGCGGCGATCAGGGCGGCGAAGCTGGTCATCTCGACGCCGATCGTGCCGAGGATGGCCACCCCGCCGGCGACGAGCACGATGTATTTGGCCACATTGGAGAGGAAGCGGGCAAGGGTCTCCTCGACCTTGGCCTTGCGGACGGCCTTGCCGGTGAGGCGGCTGACCCACCCGGCCACGATGAACACCAGGACGATGAGAACGACCGCCTGCAGGACAGGCCAGCCGACCGAATCCCAGAGCAGGATCCATGTATCTGTCGAAAAATCGCCGCTGCTCGCCCGGGAGATGAACTCGCTGAACCCTTCCACAACTGGGCTCGCTTGCTGGGTTGCCACGGCGGGATCCGTGTTACCTGAGGCGGCGGTGGCGGTTTCCTGAGTCGCTTCCTGCAGCAGTAGTAGCATCGTGTGTCCTCTTCGGTATCGTCGCCGGTAGTTTCGCTGTCCCCACAGCCCAGCCGGCGAATGGCTAAGTCCGTTTTACTGTAAGCCCCCCGTTCGCCCAAGCCCAACCATCCGATGCCTCCAATCCGGCGCAAATGATGCTGCAACGCACACGATTCACAGAATCCTTGTACTCAGCGTGACATACGCGCCGACATTTTGCATCACTATGTGGTAGGATTGCACGACCCCACGGTATTTTGCCGAAAGAACTGGTTGTGATGCACGATCGCAAACCCAACAACGATTCGGATCTCGCCCCCCAGCAGACGGGTATCTCACGACGCCGCGTGATCGATCTGGCCGCACGGGCCGGTATCGCGTTTGGCATCGCTGGCTCACTCGTGGGCTGCAACTCCACCGCCCAGAAGCGAGTCAAGAAACTCGGTGGTTCGGTTGGTGACCCCATCCCGCAGGACCCGATCGCCCACACCACGACGCCGAGACCCATCCCAACCTCGCCCAGCGAGCCGATGATCTCGTCTCGTGAGCCGCTTTCGCAGATCCCCTCGTTCGTGAACCCACGATCGAGTTGGACCCGCGAGCAACCGATCTACAACCTCGCCGACCCGATGGGGCGGATTGATCGGATTACTGTCCACCACGACGCGATCATGCCCGTGCCCAACGGCTCCTACGCCGATTCTCTGCGGCGCCTGCAGCTCATCCGCAAGGGACACCTGAACAACGGCTGGGCCGATATCGGCTACCACTTCGCCATCGACCCCAGCGGGCGGATCTGGCAGGCACGCCCCCTTGAACTCCAAGGCGCCCACGTCAAAGACAACAACCCGGGCAACCTGGGCATCGTCATGTTCGGCAACTTCGAGGAGATCCGCCCGACGGACGCCTCGCTCAGCTCGCTCGAACGCATGATCGCCTATGCCATGCAGCGATTCAATGTGCCGCTCAGCCGGGTCTACACCCACCGCGAGCTGCGCCCGACCGCCTGCCCGGGCAGGAACCTGCAACGCCAGATGATCGCGACCCGTTCGAGCGGCGGACGCTTGGCACAGCTCGTTGCCAACTCCTCATCGCTCAACGCCTGATCGATCAGGGCGTTTCCCGATCAAACACAACGAGATATCGCAGCGGTGCGCCGGGGAACTGACGCCATTCTTGCACAATCTCTCCCTCTGCTGTCAACGCGGGGGCTTTGTTCTTGAGTGCGGCCCACCGATCAGCACGGGTCAGTACGAGCAAGGGCTCATCCGGGTGCAACCGGACCGAATCCTCAATCTCTTCAACGCGGCTGTATTGTTCAAGATCGCCGTGGCGATCCCAGTAGATCACGCCGGATTCAAGCTGGTACACCCCGACCCGACCCGACCAGCCCTGGGGACCGAATGTCCGCAGCGCCACCGCGCCATAGCTCGAATCACGCAGAGCCAGGTCTTCGATCTCCTCAAGCACGCCCCACGCCAGTAGCCAGGACGCCAGGAACAGGGAGATCATCGGCAGGCGCATGCTGAGGGTGCTCCAGGTCCTGACCAGCAAGGCCGCAACAACAATCGCTGGCAGGAACGCAAACCCCAGCCACGCCTTCTCCGATCCATAAAACCACGCGATCGAGGCGATCGTCGCCGTGGCAAAGAGCAATGTACCGACCAGCAAGCCGAACCGAACCTCCGGCAGCGACTTGCCAGTTTCGGAAGCCGGCCGCTGCTCGGAAAACCACCGCTCGAGCATCAACGCACTCAGCAATGCAAGCGGAGCGCAGATCGGGAGCAGATAGCTCGGCAGCTTGCCAGAAATCATTGAATACACCACGAAGGGCCCGATGATCGCAAACCCCAGAAAACCACCCAGCGATCCGGATCGAAATGCCTCCCAAGCCGCCCTGAAGCTCAGGTTCACGCCGGGAAGGATCAGCATGGCGCTGCATGGGAAGCACCCGACGAGCAGGACTGGAAGGAAATACCAGATCGGTCGGGCGTGATCGCCCTGCCCCACCGCTCGGTCGAAGGTCTCGTGCCACCAGATGTTCGCGGCTTCGGGCTCAACAACCAGCACCGTCACACCCCACGCGATCAGCGGCGCCAACGCCAACAACGCACCGCCCGCATAGGCAAACTTGAGACGCAAACTCGTTCGTTCTGCACGACTCAGCCACCACCAGACAAGCACGACCCCGATCGGGATCAGCATCACCGGCCCCTTCGTCAGCAGCCCCAGCATCGTCCCGGTCCAGAGCAGAACCCGACCGATCCCCCGCTGTTGCGCCGATGCGCGAACCAGGTAGCCGCCTACGAGCACCATCAACCAGCACAGGTTCAGCACGCTGTCTGTCACCGTCATGCGAGCTGGGAAGATCGTCATGGGCATGATCGCATACAACGCACACGCGATCAACGCCGAGCGTCTGCTGGCGACTTGTGCGGTGAACCAGTAGAGCAAAAGAATAGCGAGCGTTCCACAGATCGCCGAGGGAAGGCGCACCGCGAGATAGCTCTGACCAAGAACCTCGATCGACAGCGATTCCATCCAATAGACCAGCGGCGGCTTGGTCAGGTGGACATGCCCCATATACCTCGGCACGAGCCAATCCTGTGTCTGGGCCATATCCTGCGCAACAACGGCATAACGGGCATCGGAGCGCCCGTTGAACCCATGATCGCTCAGACTGAACCAGATCGGCAGACACAACACCGCAAGGACGAGCGGGGTCAGCCAACGGGAATACTTTGACATCCCGTCCCAGATGACGCAGAGTTTGGTGACGAACCGATCGCGCACCACTGATCCCGACCCTATTCGGACTTCTTGGTGTGCAAATCCACGCTCAGGCGTGATCGAGCTCGACCGACTCCGTTGCATGCGCTTCCCCAAAGATGGCTGAACCGACACGCACGAGGTTTGCTCCCTCCTCGATCGCGATCTCGTAGTCGCCGCTCATACCCATCGAGAGCAGGTCGAAATGCCCTTCCCCGATCCCGTCCTTGCGGATCTCGTCGAAGAGTTCCTTGCAGCGGATGAAGTGTGGGCGGGCGTCCTCGGGGTCTTCACTGATCGGTGCCATGGTCATCAGGCCGCGGACGCGAACATTGATCATCGTATCGATCTGCTCGGCGATGGCCCCGGCGGCCGCGATGGGCACGCCGAACTTCGAGTCCTCACCCGAGACATTGACCTGCAGCAGTACATCGATCTGGCGATCGAGCTTGTTGGCCACTTGCTGGATTTCCTCGGCCAGACGCAGACTGTCCACCGAGTGCACAAGACGGACGAGGTCACCAATCTTACGGACCTTGTTGCGCTGCAGGTGCCCGATCATGTGCCATCGGACCGGGGTTGAGGGATCGAAGGAGGCGTGCTCACCAGCGAGGCGGGGGTGCAGGCGGACCCGCTCGAACCATTCGTTGATCACGCTGGCTCGCTGGTCGAGCTGCTGGACTTTGTTCTCGCCGAAGTCCCGGTGTCCGAGCTCGATCAGCTCACGGATATCCTCGGGTTCGGCGAACTTGGTCACCGCGATCAGGTATACCGAGTTTGGGCTGCGACCTGATCGCTGCGCGGCCTCGGCAACCCGCTGTTTCACTTCCGTGTATCGCTGCTCTAGCGTGGACATCAGACCTCCTGTCTGGGCATGCTCGCTCCAGGGTCATGATAGCGGCAGAAGGGGTGGCGCTCCTCGCCTCGGTCAGTCGACCGTACCCCACGAAGAACCCCGACGCGTCGGGCTCGTGGGTGCCCGCGTGCCCTCTGGCTCGGGTTTGGCTTTCCATTTCCCATATCCCAGCTCTTTATCGCGCTCGGAGGGGTCCTGAGCGTCAGCCGTGAGCCCAAAGCGGGGATCAACCTGCTCATCAGCACCGGTCGGTTGCGGGACATCCACGCGACGCTGCTGCATCTCGCAACCGCCCAGACAGAGCATTGCGGCGATAAATACTCCGCTCACGCATGAAATACGCCTGATTCTGGTCAGATTTGACATGCCAGAGTATACGGCACCAGAACGCCAGCGGATGCCAATCTGTATCAGAGTGGATCTCGGGGAACATCCGGTCCCGCGCTGTGAGGTGGTGGGACCACGGGCGGCGTTTCACCGACCTTGTCGTTGATCTCGACCAATCGTGACTCAAGACGCTCGATCCGACGCGTCATCAAATCCATCGCCTTATTGAGCTTGGCAACCTCATCAGACAGTACCTCGATGCTGCGATCCGCATATCCCAATGCGATCTCAAGCTTCTCGATTCGATCTGTGTTGGTCTCAGCGCCGGAACCCATTGCGGATTCTAGGACAGCCAGCCCCGTTCAGCCCGCCTGAGCGAGATCGATGGTATTCCCATCGATGCCCGTGCCCTTGACGCGGTTGCGCCCAGCCTGCTTTGCGGAGTACAGGTTCCGATCCGCGGCCTCGACCCACGCCTCCGGGGTCGCGCTGAATCCTTCGCCTGCACCGATCCCAACGATCCCGATCGAGACGGTGACCGTGCGTGATGGATGACGGGACCAGCGGAGCTGCTCACAGGCAACGCGGATGCGTTCGCAGAGCTGGACCGCCTGCACCGGGCCCGTTTCGGGCAGGATGATCGCGAACTCCTCGCCGCCGTAACGACAGGCGGTATCGATCGAGCGACACTGCTTGGTGATCATCTTTGCGACGCCGGATATCACCGAGTCGCCAGCCGGGTGCCCGTAGGTATCGTTGATGGACTTGAAGTGATCGATGTCGATCATGGCGATCGAGAGGGCCTGCCCGTGGCGCATGCTACGCTCGCATTCGCCCTTGAGGCTGGTATCGAAGTACTGACGGTTGTAGAGCTCGCTGAGCCCGTCGATCTGGGCCTTCTGGGCGAGCATCTGGAGCAGGGCGTACATCCGCAGCGAGGAACGAACGCGGGCCCGCAGCTCGGTCAGCTCGAAGGGCTTGGTCACAAAGTCCACCGCTCCGAGATCGAACGCGGCCACTTTGTCCTGCGACGAGTTGAGCCCGGAGAGCACGATCACGGGGATATCGCGGGTCCGCGGGTCATCCTTGAGCTCTCGCAACGCCTCGAAGCCATCCATCACCGGCATGTCCAGATCGAGCAGGATCAGCGCGGGTGGATCCTCCCTGGCGAGTTCTACACCACGGCGACCGTCGGCAGCGCTGCGAAGCTCGATCGATTCGTCACGCAGGCGTGCATCGAGCAAACGATGAACGAACTGCGAATCATCGATCAGCAGCACCGTCGGAGACGATCCGGAATCCGAATGGATCAGGCTTTCGCTCATTGGGTCAGGTCGGTCCTTGCGAGGATGATCACGGAGGATTGGTCAGCTTGGATTGATGTACGAGTTGCAGAGCGAAACGAGACTCTCCACCTGTGACCGGAGGGTCTCGATCTGCTCGGAGGGATCGCCTGTCGAACGGAGCTGCTGCTCGAGCTTGCCAGCCTCGGCTCCGATGGTCGGAAAACCAAAGCCAGGAGCGGCACCCTTGAGCTGGTGCGCCACACGCTTGAGCGAATCAAAGTCATCGTTGGTGAAGGCCGCGACGATCGACTCCACCCGCTCGGGGAGGACCGAGATGAAGTACTGGATCAGCTCGGCATCCTCGGGATCGTTGATGTCGAGACTGAATGCGGATGGATCAGGTAATGTCATGACAAGCCTCCGGATGTGATAATCGGAAGAAACCGCTGGTGGGTTTACCGAGGGACCGAATTGAAAACCGGGGGAATCACACCAGATGATTCAGCGTCGTCCCAAACATGCCTGACCCGCCGATAATCATGGCGGGACGCTGTTATCGAGACGAAAATGCCACGAAGTGGTATCGAGTGGTAAACAATACATTGTGCCCGATAGCGCCCCGGACAACCTGTCACGCACCATGACCCAGCTTCCTGATGTCCTTGCGGACGCTCAGCTCCGCCTGTTCTTTGGCGGCTCGTTCGACCCGCCGCACAGCGGACACGCGTCGTTGCCACGGACCATCGCCGAGCATCTGCATGCCCCTTTCGCGCCGATTGTCTATGTCCCCGCCGCCCGCTCTCCCCATAAACATTCACGGCCCACACCATCGGCGCACCGCCTCGCGATGATGGAGCTGGCCCTGAGTGAGGTTGCCAACACATGGATATGGACTGAGGAGATCGCCCGGTCGACCCATGATCCAAGCATCCCCAGCTACTGGGCAACGACCTGGAAGATCGTCCAAGAACGCTACCCAAGCGGAAGCAATCGTTTCCTGATCGGGGCGGATCAGCTCGTCGCGATGCACCTGTGGCACGAGTACGAAACGATCTGGCAGGACGCGACCGTGATGCTTCGCGATGATCATGACGATCCTGAGCAGCTGCTCGGGACGCTTCGATCGCTGGGGGTTTGGGACGCGAAGCAGATCGAGCAGTGGCGGGCCCAGATCTGCACTGTGCCCACGCTCGATGTGTCATCGACCCGGATCCGCGAAGCCCTTGGCGACCCGACCCAAAGAGAAAACCCGATCGCCGGGCTCGACGATCGGGTCCATAGGTACATTCTGGAGCAGGGGCTTTACACGCTCGCGTGAACGCCGGCCTGGGCTGCTTCCTTGAGTGCGGCCGCCTTGTCGGTCTTCTCCCAGGCGAAGCCCGGGTTCTTGACTGTGCTGCCGTCCTGCTTGGTGTAGCTGATCTCGGTCGGGTTGCGCCCGAAATGTCCGTGGCGGGCGCTGGGCGAGAAGATGGGCTTGCGGAGACCGAGTGTCTCGATGATCTCGCGGGGGGTCAGCGGGAAGACCTCGCGGACCGCCTTGGCGAGCTGCTCAGCGGAGACTTTGCCGGTGCCGAAGGTATCGACCAGCACGCTGGTGGGCTCGGCGACGCCGATGGCGTAGGAGAGCTGCACCTCGCACTCGTCGGCCAGATCGGCGGCGACGATGTTCTTGGCGATGTAGCGCGCGTAGTAGGGGGGCGGGCGGTCGAGCTTGCTCGGGTCCTTGCCGGAGAACGCGCCGCGGCCGTGACGGCTCCAGCCGCCGTAGGTGTCGGCGATGATCTTGCGGCCGGTGAGG
>JAGQON010000025.1 GCA_020427395.1 Phycisphaerales bacterium | reverse complement strand
CTGAAGATCTGCGCTGTCAAGGCCCCGGGCTTCGGCGATCGCCGCAAGGCCATGCTCGGCGACATCGCCGTGCTCACCGCCGGCACCTACTTCGCCGAAGACCTCGGGCGCACGCTCGAGTCGGTCGAAATCGCCGAACTCGGGCGGGCCAAGAAGATCGTGGTGACCAAGGACGACACGACGATCATCGAAGGCGCGGGCAAGAAGAAGGACATCGAGCAGCGCGCCGCACAGATCATGACCCAGTACGAGAAGTCCACCAGCGACTACGACAAGGAGAAGCTGATGGAACGCCACGCCAAGCTCACCGGCGGCGTGGCGATCATCAGCGTCGGCGGTTCGTCTGAGACCGAGATGAAGGCCACCAAGGACCTCGTTGACGACGCGCTGCACGCCACCCGCGCGGCCGCCAAGGAGGGCTACATCCCCGGCGGCGGCGTGGCCATGCTCCGCGCCATCGCCTCGGTTGAGGAAGGCGCCAAGAAGGCCAAGGGCGACGAACGCTACGGCTTCGAGATCATGGCGCGTGCCCTGACCGCCCCGGCCTACCAGATCGCAAGCAACGCGGGCTACGACGGAGACCTCGCCGTGGACACCGTGCTCGGCGAGAAGGGCAACTTCGGGCTCGACGCGGCGACGGGCGACTACACCGACCTCGTCAAGGCGGGCATCATCGACCCGGCGCTGGTCGCCAAGAGCGCGATCATCAACGCCGCGTCCGTGTCGGGGCTCATGCTTACGACCGATGTGATGCTGACGGACCTTAAGGAAGACACCGAGCCGGTTGCCGGCGCGGTGAGCTGATTTTTCCGATACACAATCCAAGCCCTCATGGGAAACCGTGGGGGCTTGATTATGCCCACCACCCGCGACTACTACGAAGTGCTCAGCGTCGAACGCACCGCCGACGGCGAGGAGATCAAGCGCGCCTATCGGCGGCTGGCGATGAAATACCATCCCGACCGCAACCCCGACGACACTGAGGCCGAGGTGAAGTTCAAGGAGTGCGCCGAGGCCTATGAGGTCCTCTCCGACGAGAACAAGCGGAAGATCTACGACCAGTACGGGCACGAGGGACTCCGTGGGCACGGCGCGGCCGGGCACGACTTCAACCGGATGAATGTCGATGACATCTTCTCGATGTTCAACGACATCTTCGGCGGCGGTGGGGGCTTCGGCGGGCGCGGCGGACCGCGACGCGGCCCGGCACGCGGCTACGACCTGGAGACCGAGGTCGTCCTCGATCTCAAAGAGGTTGCCAGCGGCGTGAGCAAGGATGTCGAGTTCACCCGAATGGACATCTGCGACACCTGCACCGGCAGCGGCGCCAAGCCCGGCACCACGCCCGAGACCTGCAGCACCTGCCAGGGGCAGGGTAAGGTCCAGCAGGCGGGGATGGGCGGCATGTTCCGCATGGTCACCGCGTGCCCGACCTGCCGCGGACGCGGGACGATCATCAAGGACAAGTGCGAGAAGTGCCACGGCAAGGGGCGGATCGGCAAGAAGCGTTCGCTGAGCGTGAAGATCCCCGCGGGCATCCACGACGGGCAGGCCGTGCGTGTGCCGGGCGAGGGCGAGCCGCCGGGTGTCGATGTCGCGTCCAATGGTCAGGGCGTGCGGGGTGATCTGCATGTCGTCGTTCGCGTCAAGAAACACGAGTTCTTCGAGCGTGACGGCGACCACCTGCTGATGGAGATGCCCATCTCGTTCACGCAGGCCACGCTGGGGGCCGAGGTCGAGGTGCCGACCATCGAGGGCAAGGAAACCCTGAGCATCAAGAAGGGCACGCAGTACGGCGACATCTTCCGCATCCACGACGCGGGTCTCCCGAACCTGCGCGGCGGGCGTAAGGGCGACCTGATCGTCGTCGCGAAGATCGAGACGCCCAAGAAGCTCACCAGCAAGCAGGAGGAACTGCTGCGTGAGTTCGCCAAAACCGAGGACAAGCATGTCAACCCCGAGTCGCACGGCTTCTGGAAGAAGATCACCGACTTCATCGGCGGCTGACCGAACATACCAAGTGAGTGTTGATCATGAACGAAACACACGAACATATCGAAGACACGCAGAACGAGGCGGCATCGATGCCCGAGCATTCGCATGCCGATCAGCAGGCCCAGCATGAGGCCGAGGAGCACGCGGCCCGCATGGAGTCGATCCGCCAGCTTGCCCTCGCGGGAGAGCTCGAGACATCGCCAGAGAACGAAGAGATCGTCGAGGCGCTGGTCGACACCATGCGTCTCAAGAACGACCTTCAGGAGCGTCTGCTTCGGATGGCGGCCGACCATCAGAACTTCCAGCGTCGCGCATCAGGCAACGAGCGTGAGGCACGCACCAGCGCGACGCAGGGCGTCGTGCAGTCGCTCATCCCGCTGCTCGATACATTCGAGATGGCGCTGATGCAGGACCCCGAGAAGGTGTCCGCCCAGACCGTGCTCGACGGCGTGAAGATGCTGCGTGACGAGTTCATGCGGATGCTCAGCGGCTACGGGGTGACCCCCATCAACCCGAGCGTGGGCGACGAGTTCAACCCGGCCGAGCACGCGGCGATGATGCAGCAGGCGGTCGATGGCATTGAGCCCGGGCATATTTCCATGAGCATGGGCATCGGCTTCAAGCTGGGTGACCGTGTCGTACGCCCAGCGAAGGTGGCCGTGGTGCCTCAGCCCGACAACGGCGAAGGCGAGGATTGAGCCATGCCGACCTACGACTACAAATGCAACAACTGCGGGCACGCCTTCGAGCTCTTTCAGAGTATGAGCGAGGGCGTCAAGAAGAAGTGCCCCGAGTGCGGCAAGCTCGCGCTCGAGCGTCTCATCGGCACCGGCTCGGCGCTGATCTTCAAGGGCTCGGGCTTCTACGAGACCGACTACCGCTCCAAGGACTACGCCAAGGCCAAGGACGCGGAGACCAAGTCCGCCAGCGAGACCAAGTCGGACGACGCGAAGCCCAAGAAGACCGACGACGCCAAGCCGGCCAAGACCGAGAAGAAGACCGAGTCCAAGCCCAAGGCAAAGAGCGAATCATGATCATCGGGCACGGGGTGGACATCGTGGAAACCGCAAGGATCGAGCGGTTGCTGGGCGACCATCCCGAGCGGTTCCTCGAGCGTGTGTTCACCTCAGACGAGCAGCGCGACAGCCAGTCGAGCAAGCGACAGCACGAGCACCTTGCCGCCCGCTTCGCGGCCAAGGAGGCCGCCCTCAAGGCGTTGGGCACCGGCTGGTCGCAGGGCATCGGCTGGACGGACATCGAGGTCGTTCGTGCTGAAAACGGCAAGCCGTCCTTGAGGGTCACCGGTAGGGCCGCCCAGATCGCTGGGGGTATGGGCATCGTACGGTGGCATGTCTCGCTCTCGCACACCGAAGCCATCGCCATCGCGTCCGTGATTGCCGAGGGGGACTGAGCCATGATTCTTCCCAAGGTCCTCATGACCGATGTCATCCGCAGCAGCCAGCAGGGCGATTCGCACGGCGGCGCGTACCTCATCAACCTCCAGAGCGGCGAGTTCGAGCAGGTCCTCGACTGGAACCGTGTTGATATCAACTGGGAAGGGCGGGGTCAGGGGCGTGGTCTTCGGGGGATCTGCTATGTCGGCGATGAGGTCTTCATCGCGGCCTCCGACGAGCTGTTCGTGTTCGACCAGTCGTTCGAGATCAAGCGATCGTTCCGCTGCGATTACCTGCATCACTGCCACGAGATCTGCTACGACGGGCACCGCTACATCTATCTCAGTGCCACGAGCTTCGACTCGGTCCTCCGCTTCGACACGCACGAGGAACGCTTCGATCGTGGCTGGTGGATGCGACCGTTCAAGGTGACACGCGGCGGACGCAGCGGCTACGAGCTGCGGGCAACGGTCTTCGACCCCAACGAAGCGGGCGGCCCGCCCGAGGGCGACCATCTGCACCTGAACAATGTCTGTTACACCAACGGGGTGTGCATGTTCTCCGGGCTGGCGATGAACATGCTCGCCTCGATCATCGACGACGAGGTTCGCCCGTTCGCGATAGTCCCTGCCACCACACACAACTGCCAGCCCATGGGCAAGGGCATCGTGATGAACTCCACCGGTCAGGACGCGGTGGTGCTGGCCGATCGCAACGGGCGTGCACTCAAGAAGTTCGAGTACCCCCGATACGAGCCGAGCGAGCTGACAAACACCGATGTGCCGGGCGACTACGCCCGCCAGGCGTTTGGGCGTGGGCTGTGTATCGACGAATCACGCAATCTGCTCATCGCGGGGTCATCACCGGGCACGGTCAGTGCCTTCGACTCCAGCTCCGGTGAGATGCTCGCGAGCGTGCAGGTCACCAATGATCTGAGAAACGCTCCGCACGGGCTCGAGATTTGGCCTTTCTGAGCGGCTTGCCGCAGATCGACTGATTAGTGTATGCTATCTTTCTGGACCACCAAGGATAGCTGCATGACGATCAATCCACTACTCATCTCACTGCGAACCAATCTGGGTGTCGCTCTGACCTCCAGCTTTCTCCGACGCCCCAACCGGGTGTTCATCGTGGATGATCGTCGCGCGTATCGGGGCAAGGAACTGCTCGTCGCGGGCATGCATCTGGCGGACATCGTCGAGCAGCGATCGAGTTCGCCGCGGGTCGGGCTGTTGATCCCCACAAGCGGGGTGATGGGGGCGGCGTGCTACGGCGTATGGCTCGCGGGGCGCACCGCCGTGCCGCTCAACTACCTGCTCGACGAGCCGACACTCAACTACATCGTCGAGGACAGCGGCTGCGACCTGATCATCGCCTCGCGCCAGCTTGTGCAGCACATCGGCTTCGTGCCCAAGTGCAAGCGAGTGATCTATCTTGAGGACCTGAACTTCCGCAAAGCTCCCTCGCCGCGAGCGCCCAAAGCCACCGCACCGAGCGATCTTGCCGTGGTGCTGTACACCTCCGGCACCTCCGGTAAGCCCAAGGGCGTCATGCTCTCGCACAGGAACCTGCTGAGCAACGCGATGCAGATGCACGAGCACATCGGCGTGCGATCGGACGATGTGTTTCTCGGCGTGCTGCCGCAGTTCCACAGCTTCGGGCTCACCGGGCTCACGATCGTGCCCATGCTCTTTGGCTGCAAGGTGGTCTACAGTGCCCGGTTCATGCCCAAGAAGATCATCGAGCTGATGCGTGAGCACCGCCCGAGTATCTATCTCGCGATTCCATCAATGTACAACGCCCTGCTGACGGTGAAAGCAGCAGGGCCTGAGGATGTTGAATCGCTGCGACTGATCATCAGCGGCGGCGAGCCGCTGCCCTCTGATGTCCGTGAGCGGTTTATGGAGAAGTTCGGCAAGCCGATCGTCGAGGGTTACGGGCTCACCGAGACCGCGCCGGTCACGCATGTGCTCCTGCCGGAGGAAGACCGGGCAGGCACGGTGGGACGCCCGGTGCCGAGGCTTGAGCAGGTGGTCGTTGATCCGGTCAGCGAACGAGTGCTGCCTTGCAATACCGATGGCGAGCTTCGCATGCGAGGGCCCAACATCATGCAGGGCTACCTGGGTCTTGAGCAGGAATCCGCCGCGGCGTTCGATGCTCAGGGGTTCTTCAAAACCGGCGACATGGCCCAGATCGATGACAAGGGCTTCCTGAAGATCACCGGGCGGATCAAGGAGATGATGATCGTGGGGGGTGAGAATGTCTTTCCCCGGGAAATCGAGGAGGTGCTCAATGCGCACCCGAGCGTGCACGATTCGGGCGTGATCGGGCAGATGGACCCGATGCGGGGCGAGGTGCCCATCGCATTCGTCGAGGCGAGCGAGGATGCGACACCGGACCCGGATGAGCTGATTCGCTGGTGTCGGGAGAAGCTGCCTGGCTACAAAGTCCCACGCCGCATAGTGGTGATCGAAGCTTTGCCCCGCAACGCGACCGGAAAGATCATGCGACGCCTGCTCAAGCCCGAACTCGAGAAGCTTGAGGCCTAGAGTTCCAGCCCATCTCAGGGCAACCCTCTCCCTCAATCCCCGGCACGGAGCGAAACACAGTGGAACTGTACATCGACACCGCGAATCTCGACGAAATCAAAGAAGCACACGACCTGGGCATCCTCGACGGCGTGACGACCAACCCCTCGCTGATCGCGAAGGAAGGCATCGAATACGGCAAACGCCTAGAGGAGATCTGCGGCGTCGTCGCCGGGCCCGTCTCTGCTGAGGTCATCGCGACTGAGTACAAGGCCATGCTCAGCGAGGGCAAGGAGCGTGCCAAGATCGCCCCTCAGATCGTCGTCAAGCTCCCGACTACGGTCGATGGCGTGAAAGCGTGCAAGGCCCTGAGCGATGAGGGAATCAAGACGAACATGACCCTTTGTTTCCAGGCGATGCAGGCGATGATGGTCGCGAAGGCTGGGGCGTTCCTCGTATCGCCGTTCATCGGGCGTCTAGATGACATCTCACAGGACGGCACCGAGCTGATCTCGCAGATCCGCACGATCTACGACAACTATGGCTTCGAGACCAAGATCCTGGCGGCCTCGATCCGTCACCCCAAGCACATGCTTGAGTGCGCGATGATCGGCGCGGATGTCGCCACGGTCCCGCTCAAGGTGATCAAGCAGCTCATGCAGCACCCGCTGACGGACAAGGGGCTTGAGCAGTTCCTGGCCGACTACCAGAAGGCGTTTGGTTGATCACGCGATCTAGTTCGGTCCATCACCCGCCCCATTGGGCGGGTTTTTCATTGGACCTCGAAGATGAACTCGATCTCCACGGGAACATCGAGCGGCAGGGCGCTGACACCCACGGCCGCCCGAGCGTGCTGCCCGACTTCTGATCCGAAGACCTCGACGAGGAGGTCGGAACAGCCGTTGGCGATCTTGGGCTGATCGCCGAACCCTGGCTCGCTGGCCACAAACACACCAACCTTGACGACACGGGTCACCCGGCGAAGGTCGCCGATTTCGGCTTTAAGGCAGGCCAGGGCATTCAGGGTGCACTGACGGGCACATGCCGTGGCGGTCTCCAGAGAGGACTTGGTGGGCACGACGCCCTTGGCGAGCAGCTCGCCTGCGGCAATGGGGATCTGCCCGGAGACGAAGACCTGGTTGCCTGAGCGTCGCGTCGGGATATAGGAGGCGACGGGCTTTGGGGCTTCTGGGAGGGTGATCCCCATGGATTCGAGCTGTGCGGCGGGGTCGGTAGGGGCCATGGGGTCTCCAATGTGAATTTAGGGGAACTTTGCAGGAAATCGGGTCCGACGGAACAGCGTGGCTTGCTGAACGAATAGAGTGATGATATGCTTGGAGTGCAAGCATGCACTGGTGTGCAGATTCGGCGCAAAGCGATATGTGTCCTTATCGGGCCCTCTATGAGTGAGCCTATTCTCGATTGATTCCCGCCGAATCAAACATGCCGACATCTCGGCCTTCGTGTTCACCGGGCAAAGTGTGAACAGTGTTTGTTGTTGTCGATGAGTAGCCACGGTTTTACGCGGCGTCGTCAGCAATGAAAAGGCAACCGCCGATCGACTGGTCCTTGATCGGCAATGGTGTAAAGGAGTCAATCCATGAAGACCAATCGTAAGAATGCGTTTACGCTCATTGAGCTGCTGGTGGTCATCGCGATCATCGCGCTGCTCATCGGTATCCTCCTGCCCGCACTGGGCAAGGCCCGTCAGCGTGCCAACTCGCTGAAGGATGCCACCCAGATCCGTTCGCTCATGCAGGGCCTAGTCGTCTTCGCGGGCAACAACCGCGACAACTACCCGCTCCCCAGCAGCGTGGACAAGAACGACAAGACGATCGACGGCACCCAGCTTGGCGATCCGCAGGAAAAGAACACCACCGGTAACATCTTCGCGATCTTGATCTCGCAGGGCATCATCGAAACGGGCATCTGCTACAGCCCGATCGAGCTCGGTGATTACGAGCTCTTCGAGAACTACCAGTTCGAGAACCCCGAGGGCGCCGTTGGTGGCAGCACCTCCACCGGTGTCTCGGAAGCCCTCTGGGATCCCAACTTCCGCGCTACCCCGCTCGATCCGACATGGCAGGACGGCGTCCCCACGGATGCGTCGAACCCCTCGACCGGTGGTTTCAGCTACGCCCACACCCCGCCGTTCGCGTTCCGCCGCTCGCAGTGGCAGAACACCTTCGATGCTCTTGAGCCCGCGCTCTCCAACCGCGGCCCAGTCTACGAGCTCGATGGCGACGGCAATGATGGTGTCTGGCAGCTCATTGAGAACGATGAGACCGATCAGGCCGACGGCGAAACCCCGCTCGGCACCTCGTCGGTCACCCTCGCGATGAACGGCAGCCGCACCGAGTGGTCGGGCAACATCGGCTTCAATGATTCGCACGTCGACTTCGCGACCGAGCCCGATCCCAGCCAGATCATCTGGACCTTCACCAGCAACGATGACGCTGACCGGACCAAGCCGGACAACATCTTCGTGAACGAAGACGACCAGAACCGTCTCCCCGTCACCAACCCCGTTGATAGTGACACCGTCACGCTCAGCGGCGAAGAGAACAACCGCAACGCGTTCCTCCGTCAGTACTACAAGGCCGAAGTTGGTGCCACGACCACCATCAGCCCGTACTACGACTAATCCACGCGGATTTGATCTTTGATCTCAACTCAACGACCCGCGGCAACAGCCGCGGGTCGTTCTTTTGTATCATGCGTCGCACCTCACGAGCGTGATGGTCTACGGTTCAGCATTCGATGAGCAGCGATCTTCAATCCATCCCTATCGAGTTTGTCACCGAGGCCTCCCGGCTTGGCTTTCAGATCAGCCGGGACGAGCACACGCGTGGTCTCTACTCGACGGACGCATCAATCTATCAGGTTGCGCCGCTGGCGGTGGTGACGCCGAGATCCATCGAGCAATTGCCGGAGTTGCTCACCCTCTGCACACGGTTTCGGGTGCCTGTTCTCCCGCGCGGAGGTGGCACGAGCCTGGCGGGTCAGTGTGTCAACGGTGCGTTGGTGATCGATGTCTCGCGGTTCTGCTGTCAACTCGGCTGGGTCAACCCCGCGGATCGAGTGTGCTTTGTCCAGGCGGGGATGACGATCGATGATCTCAATGATCTTGTCGTGGAGCACGATCTGTTCTTCGCTCCCGATCCGTCCACGGCTCGGCAGGCAAACATCGGCGGCTGCATTGGCAATAACGCGGCCGGGGTGCACTCGATCCTCTACGGTCGCACAAGCGACAATGTGCGATCCATCACTGCCTGTCTCGCCGATGGGCGGTTGGTAACGCTCGGCGCCGGATCGGCCGCGCATGATCCTGTGGCTCGGGAGCTCACTACGCGGGTGGTCGAGATTGTTCGTCGCCACAAGGAGCTGATCAGGCAACGGTTTCCCAGAACGATGCGTCGATCGAGTGGGTACCAGCTCGATGTCATCCTTGATCAGCTCGAGGAGCACAACTGGAACATCGACCGCATCAATCTCGCGCCGCTTCTATCCGGCTCGGAGGGAACGCTTGCGTTCACGCTCGGGGCGGAGCTTGACCTGAAACCTCGCCCCAAGCACAAGGGTCTCGGAGTGCTCTCATTCGCGAGCGTGGACGCGGCGATCGCTGCCGTCCCGGGAACGCTCACGCTTGGGCCTGCGGGTGTGGAACTGCTCGACGATCTCATCATGGACCTCGCAAGGGGTAATAAGGAGTGTGCCAAGCACATCGCAGTTTTGCCGGACACCAGCGCCAAGGCAGTTCTCTTTGTCGAGTTCTTCGCGGACACGCGTGAACAGATCGACGAGAAGCTTACGCGGTTAGAGACGCTTCTCCCGGGCGTTCCGCTCTCACGGTTCACGGATCCGAAGCAGATGGGCGCGGCATGGCAGCTTCGCAAGGCCGGCGAGCCGCTGCTGCATGCCATCGATGGACGTCGCAAGCCGCTTGGGTTTGTTGAGGACAACGCGGTCCCGGTTGAGCGTCTGGGTGAGTTCGTGCAACGCTTCCGTCGGATCGTCGAGCGGGAGGGGACGATCGCATCGTACTACGCCCACGCCTCGGTGGGGGTGCTGCATGTGCGTCCGCTGCTGGACCTCCGAGCGGTTGAGGACGAGCAGGCGATGCACCGCATTGCGAGCGAAGTCGCGGATCTGACGATCGAGCTCGGTGGTGTTCCGTCCGGCGAGCACGGTGACGGGCGAGCACGCGGGCCGTTCATTGAGCGGGTCTTTGGTCCCGAGTTGCTTGGCGCGTTCAGGGAGATCAAGGCGGTCTTCGACCCGCTGAACCTGATGAATCCCGGCAATATCGTTGAGCCCCAGCCGCTTGATTCAATCAGTCAGCACACGCGTATTCGCCCTTTGGGTGAGCAGGTCCGTGTCGCCTCACTGCCGACTTACTACCAGTACAAACCTGAGCATGGGTTCGCGCACGCGATCGAGCTTTGCAACGGGGCGGGCGTGTGCAGGCGCAAGCAGGGCGGCGTCATGTGCCCTTCGTATCAGGCGACTCTCGATGAGCGACACTCAACCCGCGGTCGTGGCAACGCGCTCCGGCTGGCCATCACCGGACAAACCCAGCTCGGTCGCGAGCCCAGCGGCGAGGCGAGCCTCAATGACCCGGACACGCTGGAAACGCTCGATCTCTGCCTGAGCTGTAAGGGCTGCAAGAGCGAGTGTCCCAGCTCGGTCGATATCGCCAAGCTCAAGAGCGAGTACCTGGCGCAGGGCTACCGCCAGCAGGGGCGCGTGCCGATCGGTGTTCGTGTCAAGAGCAGTATTCACACGCTCAACCGGCTTGGGTCCATTGTGCCGTCGCTCTCGAATGCGGTGCAGCGGTTTGCGCCGGTTCGTTCGATCATCAACCACGCGATGGGGCTACATCCCCAACGATCACTACCTCCATTCGCTCGCCCCGTCCGTGCCCGGACAAGCCCCGCCGGGACGCTGCCCCGCGTCGTGGTGCTGAGTGATACCTTCACGACCCATAATGAGCCTGAGGTAGGGTTCGCTTGCGTTTCGGTACTGGAGAAACTCGGATACGGCGTGGATGTCGTGCCCGTAAGTGATCTTGGACGCGCGGCGATCTCGCTTGGGCATCTTGAGCATGCGGTGCGAGACGCGAACAGGACGGTGTCGGTTCTCCGAGGGCTTATCGAGGACGATTCGATCCTCGCGTTTATGATCCCCGAGCCGTCGTGTCTCTCGGCCGTCTGCGATGACTGGGCTGATCTGCGACTTGGGCACGATGACTCCGTTCTCAATCGCTTCATTGCCAAGGCATCACTGCCGGAAACTTTTGTCGATCGGTTGTGGGATCGTCATCCGAATCGACCCGCCTGCAAACCGATCAGCGGCACGATCGTGCTGCACGGGCACTGCCACCAGAAATCGCTCTGGGGCGATGGCACAAGTTCGGGGATCTTTGAACGCCTCTACCCCGGTCGGGTCCGAACGCTGCCGACGGGCTGCTGCGGTATGGCGGGCTCTTTCGGATACGACCACCACCGCTACGAGCTGTCGATGAAGATTGGCGAGCAGGTCCTGTTCCCGAGCGTGCGCAACTTGGGCACCGGAGACATGCTGATCGCGCCTGGGACCTCATGCCGGCACCAGATCCTTGACGGGACGGGCAGGAGGGCACGGCACCCGATCGAGCTGCTCGATGAGCTGCTGGTCGGCTCAGGCCGGTGAGCTCACTTGGCGGGCGATCGAGTCGATAAGCTCCGCGGCCAAGATCCAGTGCGAGCCCGTTGCGGCCCCCTCAATCACGAGCCGATGTGCACAAACCGGCACCAGCAGGGACTGAATATCGTCGGGCTGCACGAAATCGCGATCATGCATCCAAGCCCATGCCCGTGCGGCGTGGGCGAGCGCGAGCGACCCGCGCGGCGAGAGCCCGACCATGATCTCGTCGGCATCGCGTGATCGGCGTGCAATCTCGACAATATAACGCCGGATCGGTTCCGAGAGGTGTACCTTGTCTACTGCACGCTGCATCTCGATCACATCGTCAGCGTGGAGTACGGGAGCGATCTTCTCCAGTACCGTGGTGGCCGGGCGGAGATCCAGCATCTCGATCTCGGCATCCATGCTCGGGTAGCCCAGGCTCAGACGCATCAGGAATCGGTCGAGCTGGTTTTCGGGGAGCGGGTAGGTCCCCTCGAACTCGGCCGGGTTCTGGGTCGCGACGACCATGAACGGCTCCTGCAGCTTGTGCGTGGTGCCGTCGATCGAGACTCGGGACTCGCTCATCGCCTCGAGCAGTGCCGATTGCGTGCGCGGTGTGGTTCGGTTGATTTCGTCAGCGAGCAGGACGCTTGTGAAGATGGGGCCGGGCTGAAAACGCAGCTCAAGCCCCTCACGCGAATAGATCGATACGCCAAGCAGATCGGCGGGGAGCATATCGGGCGTGAGTTGCACGCGGGCGAACGGGCAGTCGATCGACTTGGCGAGCGTCGAGGCGAGCAGTGTCTTGCCCACGCCTGGCACGTCCTCGAGCAGCACATGCCCTCGGGAGAGCAGGCAGCAGATCAGCCAGCCGATCGCGGGCGAATCGCCGAGGTAGACCCTGGCGATCTGGTCCCGTAGTTGTGCGATTCGTTCCCTTGCCGTGTTCGTCCCTGATGTGCTCATAGAGTGCTGCCTTGCTGCTGCAGGATGTCTGGACCAGTCGCAGACAGTCTATCGTCCGTTGCGGCCCGGGATGCCATTCGGGGCGTGACGGCGACGGTTCCATCGTGTATGCTGGCTTCCCACGCACACGGTCTCCCAGCATGCCCCCAGAAGAGCCACAGAGCGAGCACGAGAGCGGCCGGTTGAATCCCGAGGCGGCGATCGCACGCCAGCTCACAGGAGAACTGTACTGCCTCTCGTGCGGCTACAACCTGCACGGGCTTTCCATCCGTGCGTCGTGCCCCGAGTGCGGCGTCCCCGTGCGAGCGACCATCCTGGGGATTGTGGATCCGCACGCGGACGAGCTGACCCCGCTGAGTTTTCCACGCCTGAGCGCCATCGGGCTCTGCGCGTGGAGCTTTGGTGCCCTGATCTCTGTGGTCGTGGTCTGGCTGCTCCGCGGGGCTGAGGTGCTCCGAGATATGGGGTTCGCGACTTGGAACCCGACCTTCCTCGCGTGGACGGGTTTGATCGGCTTGATCGTCTCGATGCTGGGTGCGATGACCATGATCCGCCCGCACCGGTCGGTGACGCGCTGGGAAGCACTGCGGAGCTCGATCGGCGTCTCGATGTACGCCGCGTTGATCTTTGTCTATGACGCGATCTATCTGGGGCACGATGTGATTGCGCCCTCGCCGCTCTTCTCGCCGGGCGGTGATGCGCTCGGGCGATCTGTGCTCCGCATCGCCATGTTCCTGCTGGTGGCGGGGATCGTCTGGGGGCTGCGTCCCTCGGCGGTGGGGCTCGCGGTCCGATCAGTCATCGTCCGGACGGGTCGTGTGGATCGGCAGTCGATGATGGCGGTGCTGGCGTCGCTGGGGATCGCGACTCTGGGAGACATGCTCTCGATCGCGACGCTGTATACACCGATATCGGTCGCTGAGGTGCTCGAGATCGTTTCGGTTGTGATTATCTCGCTGGGGTCGGTGCTCTTCACGGTTGGGATGATCAATATCTGTGCGGATACGGTCCGCCTATACCCTGTGCTTGTGCGCCCCGGCGTGGGGCTGAGCGATATCTTCGAGACGAACCGCCAGAAATCCCGAAGAACCAACGGGATCTGATACGGGAATCCCGTCGAACCCATACACTGAGAGAGCCCGTATAGATTTCTCGGAGGACACAATGCACACATCGATAATGTCAAAGTTCAGTGCCAACGCCATGCTCGCGACGGCCTTGGTTTCCCTGGTCGGTACCCCTGTCGTTCTTGCCGAGGATGTCAGTCTTGCGGTCATCGAGATCAACGGCTCACCCGCAGAGGTCGAGTTGGGTTATTCGTGGCTCGGCGATGGGACAGGCTCGCTGCTCGGGATCGTGAGTACGATCGACACGCTCGCGTACGACGACGAGTTTGCCGGTCTCGTTCTGCGGCTGAAAGACACCGCGCTGAGCATGACGCAGGTCGAGGAGATCGGCAGCGCCATCGCCCGCCTGCGCGACGAGGGCAAGAAGGTTCACATATTTGCCGAGGGATACGGCACCAGCGATCTGGTGCTGGCGTCTTACGCAGACGAAGTGATTTTGCAGCGGGGCGGCTATGTGTCCTTCCCGGGGCTGCACGCCGAGGAGATGTACCTTGCGGACACGCTGTCGTGGGTAGGTGTGAAGGCTCAGCTCGTGCAGGTGGGGGATTTCAAGGGCGCCAACGAGCAGATGACCCGTTCGCAACCATCGCCATCTTGGGATCAGAATATCAATCAACTGCTCGACGCGATGTACGCGAATATCCGATCCAAGCTGATGGACGGGCGAGACCTGACTGAGGAAGAACTCGATGAATCCATGCGTGTGATCTGGGCCGCAAACGGTGATGAGGCGATCCAGGCCGGCGTGGTCGATGCCGAGGTTGACCTGCCCGAGCTGCGAGCTTATTTCAGCGACGAGTACAACGGCGAGGTGACCTGGGTCAGCGATCCGTATGACACCGGGGACGGGGGCGAATCAATCTCGCCGTTCTCGATCTTCTCCGGGCTGGGGATGAAAACGAATGGTCCGGTGAATGTCGATCACCCGACGATTGCCGTGCTCCACATCAATGGCACAATCATCGACGGTGATTCCAGTTCCGGAGGGCTCTTCGGAGGCGGTTCGTCGGTCGGCTCACGCACGATCCGAAACGCGATCGAAACGATCATGAACGAGGATCTGATCGAAGGCGTCATCGTACGAATCGATTCGCCGGGCGGCTCGGCGATCGCCTCGGAGATCATGTGGCAGGGTATCGAACGCCTCAAGACCGAGAAGCCGGTCTGGGTCAGCGTGGGCAGCATGGCCGCCTCTGGCGGGTACTACGTGCTCAGCGCTGGCGACAAGGTGTTCGTGAATCCCTCCAGCATCGTTGGTTCGATCGGTGTGGTCGGCGGCAAGTACGCCATGGGCGACCTATACGAGAAAGCCAAGATCAACATCGTCGAGCGATCACGCGGGCCGATGGGCGACCTGTTCTCGAGCACAGCAGCTTGGGATAGCGAGCAGCTCACGATGATGCGACGCGAGATGACCAAGACCTACGACTTGTTTACCTCGCGCGTCGCGGCTGGTCGCGAGGGGATCGATCTCGGCAAGACCGCCGAGGGGCGGCTGTTTGTGGGCAGCGATGCTATTTCGCTCAAGATGGCGGACGAGATCGGTGGCATCGACGACGCGATCAACGGACTCGCCGCTGAAGTCGGGATTGTGGACTTTGATGTGGTGCACTACCCCCAGCCGCCAAGCTTCGAGGAGATGCTCATGGAGCAGTTCGGGCAGTTCCTGAGCTCGCCGAAGATCTCTATCGAAATCAACCCCTTCGAGCCCGTGCTTCGTTCCTTGCTTGGGAATGCTCGCTACGAGTCGGCGGTTGAGACACTCAATGCGCTTAGTCTGCTTGAGCGAGAGCGGGTGTTGCTGGTGAACCCACGCGTGATCTTCATTCGCTGAAAAGCGGGATGTAGCTCTGAATAGAAAAAGAGCCGGCCCCGAGGGTCGGCTCTTTTTGATGTCGTTCGATGCAGCGATCAGATTTCGGTGATCTCGCTGGACTTCTTGGTCACCATCTCGTCGATCTGGCCCTCGTACTTCTTGAGCAGATCCTGGATCTCGCTATGGAGGGTCTTGATCTCGTCTTCAGAGTAATGGGTGCCGTCCTGCTTGGCCAGCGAGTCGGCGAACTTGTTCGCGTCGCGCCGGGCGTTGCGGAGGACGACTTTCTGCTCCTCGCCGACCTTTTTGGCATGGGAGACGAGTTCCTTGCGGCGGTCGCTGGTCAGGGCGGGCAGGTAGATGCGGATCTGCTTGTCCTCGACCTGCGGGTTCACACCCAGGTTCGCGGCCTCGATACCGTTCTTGATCGCTCCACAGAGGGAGGGGTCAAAGGGCTTGACCAGCAGCTGGGTGGGCTCGGGGACCGAGACGGCCGCGATGCCCTTGATGTCGGATTCTGAGCCGTAGCACTCAACCTTGACATACTCGAGCATGGCGGGCGACGCGCGCCCGGCACGGATACCCTTGAGTTCGCTGCCGAGGTATTCGATGGCCTTCTGCATTTGCGATTCGGCTTCGAGCAAAATGGTGTCTGGGTCGGTGCTCATGCGTGATTCTCCATTCGCGGTTTTGGGGGCGGAATCATAGCCCTTCTCTGGGTGATTTGGTCGTTTCAGCCCTCGCTGGTGAGCAGGGTGCCGATCTCTTCGCCCTCGATCACACGGCGGATATTTCCCGAGATCTTGAAATCAAAGACGAGCACGGGGATCTTTCGTTCCTGGCACATCGCCAGGGCGGTCATGTCCATGATCGCCAGTTTTTTGCTCAGGGCCTCGCTGAAGGAAAGCTCGCTGTATCGGGTCGCGTCGGGGTTGGTCTTGGGATCTGCTGAGTACACGCCGTCGACCTTGGTCGCCTTGAGCAGCAGGTCACACTCGAGCTCGGTGGCTCGCAGGGCTGCGCAGGTGTCCGTGGTAAAGAACGGGCTTCCGGTACCCGCGGCCAGGATAATCACCCGTCCCTTCTCCAGGTGACGCATGGCGCGATTCCGGATGAAGGGCTCCGCCACGGCTTTGATGTCCAGGGCGGACATGACACGGGAGTCGATCCCGATTGAATCGAGTTTCTCTTTGAGGGCGGCCCCGTTCATGACTGTGCCGAGCATGCCCATGTAATCGGCCGTGGCCTGGTGGATATCGCCGCTCTTGGCCAGCTCGGCCCCACGGATGATGTTTCCCCCGCCGACCACCACGGCGATCTGTGCCCCCGCACGGGTTGCATCCTTGATCTCGTTGGCGATGATCCCGAGTTCCTTGGTGTCGATCCCGAAGCCGCCGGGTCTGCAGAACGCTTCGCCGCTGAGCTTGAGCAGCACGCGGGTTGGTTTGCCCAATCGGGCGCGGGCGGAAGATGAGTCTGGCATGCGGGCTCCGTCTCGTGTGAACTTGTGTCGATTGCACCCTCAGGGGTGCTCAATGGTAGAACGCGTGCGAACCGATGTGGTACTCTAGACGAACCGGGTGGTATTCAGGGATGGGTCCCCCCGAGCCGGCACCCCGTGGTGTCTCCCGAGCCCGATGACAACGGATTGCGATCTTTGAGCGAACACGCCCACCAAGCCGAGCAGCACGCGAGGAACGAGTCGGAAACGGGCAGATCGTCCCGTCGTCGACTTATCGAGCGGGCCACCGTCATGGGACTGGGGTTCTCGCTGCTGATCCATCTCGTGATCACCATCATCGCGGCCCTCGTTACAATCGATTTCGGCTCCGCGGACGCTGGCGGCAATCAGGGTGACGATGTCGACTTCGCGATCCTGACGGATGCCGAGCTGAATCAGATGCTGTCGCCCAAGGTGAGCTACGAGAGCTTCGAGGTGGCCCCCGTGCCCACAGAGGCGCTCCGGGTCGACCTGCTCTCTGACGAGCAGTCGGAAGACTCGGTCGACGAGCTGGCGGACTCGATCGCACCAAACCTCAACCCGGGGGGCGGATCGCTGACGAGCATCGATGCGACCACAGGGAGCGCTGGCGCGGGCACGGGCGATGGAGCCAGCTTCTTCGGACTCGAAGCGCAAGGGCGACGGTTCGCTTACATCGTCGATATCTCCGGATCCATGAACACCCTTAACGCGTCCGGCACACTCACTCGCTGGGATCAGACACGCTCCGAGCTGATCCGATCGATCGATGCGCTCGATGAGCACGCGTACTACGCCGTCGTTCTCTATTCATCGAACGCGATCGCCGTGTTCGGGCAGGGCATCTGGACACAGGCCAGCGCGTCAAACAAGCTGCTCACCGCACGCACCCTGCTCGACTTCTCGCCCAATGGAAGCACCAAGCCGGTCGCGGGGTTCGAGCTGATCTACAAGCTCGACCCGGAGAGCGATGCGATCTACCTGATGACCGATGGTGTCTTCGATACCGATGTCCCCGCCCGGATAAAGTCCATGAACCGCCGGGACCTGATCCCGATTCATACCATCCTCTTTGGCGAACCAGCTAATCAGAATGATGCCACCGCGGCGCTGAACATGATGCGCCTGATTGCTCGCAACTCAGGCGGGAAGTTCACGCATGTCCGGGAGGTGGGGCCATGATGAGCCTGGCTTCTCTGGCAATCCTCGGCGTGCTGCTGCTCGATCCGGTCACGATTGAGATTGATCGTAAGCCCGCGGTTGTGGGTGAGGTGGTCCGAACGGGGCCTCAGGGCATCAGTGTGCGCTTGACAGCGGATCAGCCCGCACAGGACATCGCCTGGTACGAACTCCGTGGCGGCGAGCTGCCTGACGGTGTGCCCCGTCAGTTTGAGCAGGTCGCGTCGCAGGCATGGCGGGCTCACACTCGGCTGATGCGGGGTGACGCCGCGGGCGCAATGGCCGACTACGCGAGCATGAGTCAGCAGTACATCTGGCAAGCGGGCAGGCAATCGTTGGATGTCTGCGATGGGTACGCCAGGTGCCTGATCCTGAGCGGACACCGGGCACGGGCCATAGAGCCGATGCTGGCCTGGTATCTCGCCGCGCAGGGGCAGGACGCCTTGAGTCCGGATGTAGATCAGGGCTTGAGGCTGCGTCGTGATCTTCCGCCTGTGTTCTCAGGCGACGATCTCGGGCTTCAACTCGATCCGGTCCCGGTCGATGCCCAGGCAGATGATCGCACAAAGCTGATTCGTGCCTATTACGAGCTGGTCCTAGCGCCGGAGTTTGATCGACAGAGCGTCATCGATTCGATCGAGGCGTTGCAGCGATCGATCCGCGCCCGTGATCCGGGCCTGATCCTGCTCGAGCAGGCGTGCTTCGCACAGGCGCACCCCGATCCTACGCAGCGTCAATCCGCCCGAGACGCCCTGCTCCGCAGAACACAGACGCAGCCCGATTCATGGACCGAGGTCTGGGCCCGGCTCGCGCTAGGTGCGGCGTTGATCCGCGATGATGACCCACTCATGCACGATCGGGGCGTCGTGCAGCTGATCCATGTTATCGTGCGTTTGAGCACGATCGACCCCGATCTCACCCTGCTCGCAGCGCAGATCGCTCGTGAGCATCTCGAAGCGACGGACCGTGCCCAGTGGGGTGCGCAGCTCGTCCACGACGCACGCAAGAACATCGCTGGGCTTAACCAGTCAGCCGAGCGCCGGGAGACACCGAACGATGATTGATTTTCTCACGATGCCGGCGATGACCCTCTCCCAATCGAGCACCGAGGTACACCGCTCGCTGCTTGAATACATCCGCCAGGGCGGTCCAATCGGTTGGATCATCATCGCGATCTCGCTCGCGGCGATCGCGATGATCGGTGCCCAGCTCTTCCGTATTCGGCGCGATCGACTCGCTCCACCCGAGCTGCTCGTCGATCTGCGTTCGCTGCTCAGCGACGGCAACATCGAGGGCGCCATCCGCCGTTGCGGTGAAGAGCCGGGTTCATCCTATCTTGCGCGTGTAGTTGGTGCCGGGCTTTCGCGTGCCTCGCGGTCTGCTTTCGGCATGCTCGAGCTCCGCTCGTCCGTCGATGAGACTGGGCAGCTCGAGGTCGATCGTCTGTATCGGCTGACTGATGGCATCGGGCTTATCGCCTCGGTTGCGCCGATGCTGGGCTTGCTGGGCACGGTTGTGGGTATGGTAGGGGCATTCGATGCGATCACACTCAGCGACGGACCAGCCCGCCCGGATGAGCTTGCGGGGAGCATCTCGCAGGCGCTCATCACCACGGTGCTGGGGCTCATCGTCGCTATCCCATCCACAGCAATGTACACCTTCCTTAGAAACCGAATCGATCACCTGACGACCGAGATCGATGAGGAGATCGAGGAAGTTATCTCGCCGCTCGAGGCCGCGCAGGGTGGGGAGGGGCAGAACGCGTGAGCCGTCGCTCTGGAACATCCGGGCACATGCTCAGCGTCGATCTCACGCCGATGATCGATGTGGTGTTCCAGCTCATTATTTTCTTTATGTTCACTTCCCAGTTCGGCGAGATTCGCCGCAGCGAGATCGATCTCCCGCGTGAGCAGGGTGAGGAGGAGCCCATCCCGCAGCAGCCGGCCATGATCATCGACCTGACCGCGGATGGTCAGTACCTGTTCGAGTCCAAGCCGATGAGCCTGCTTGAGATCGAACGCATCGCCGCGAGCGGGCTCGCGTCTGCGAGCGACGCAAGCCCGTTCGATGTGCTCGTTCGCCCAGATCGAAACGCGCCTGCGGTACACCTCGATCGCCTGCTCCTCCGGCTTTCCAATGTCGGGGTACAGCGATGGAAGCTCGCGACCGTCGAACAGGGGGAGCAGTGATGGCACGCACACGGAACCGCCGGCGAAGGCGTGGGCAGCTCGGTGCGTTGCCGCTCACATCAATGATTGATGTGGTGTTCCTGCTGCTGGTCTTCTTCCTCGTCACTGCCAACTTTGCGCAGAAGGAGAGCAAGCTCCCGGCCGCACTTCAGACGGAGGGCGGCGGTGTGCGATCGAGCGATCTTCAGCCACAGATTATTCAGATCAGTGTCGTCAACGGTCAATCGATCTACACTATCGGGCAGGTGCAGTGCTCGGATCGGGCTTCGCTGGAATCCGTGCTCCAGCAGCTGCCGCGTGATGCGGGCGTGGCGATCAAGGCCGATCCAGATGTTCCGGTGCAGTCGATCGCGACAGCGCTTCAGGCCGCTCGCAATGCAGGATTCTCAAGGAGGAGCTATGTTCCCAGCGACTCCGGCGAGTAAGCACGGCATCCTGCTTCTGCTTGGTTGTGTCGTGGCATTGGCGAATGCGGGGCCGGCGGACGAGCAGGTCGAGCGTTATCTGCGAGGTAGCCGGATGGATCAGCTGCTCGAAGTGCATCTCGAGTCCCGCCTCGAGCACGCCGACTCGGACGAAGAACGCGCGGCCATCGGGGAGACGCTCTCCGACCTGTACCTTCGACAACTGCGAGAGCTTGATCGCACAGACCACTACCGCCAGGTAGTACTGATTCGTGCACGCACGCTCGTTGATCGCCTCGGAGCGGTTCCGCTGCACGAACTGCGTCTCGAGCTGCTGATCGATCGGTTTCTGACGCACGAAAACTCGATCGAGTTGCACCAGCTCCTGCTCCTCGATGAGACCGAGCGAGCACTCGCCATCGCTCAGATCCGACAAGCCGTGCGGGACCTGGACATGCTGGTTGCCTCGATCGATCCGGATATTGAACGCCTCAAGCGCCGACGAACCCGGACCGTCGGGTTCAGCGAGCAGCAGGAGGACGATCAACAGCTCGCCACCCTGCAGCGGCTGAGCTCCCTCGGGCACTACTACCAGGGCTGGGGCGGCTACGGGCTGGCGGTGCTTGAGGACCGGCATGTCGGGCGAGAACCGTTCATCGCGTTCGGCTGGCTGCTTGGTGCCGAGGGAGGGCTGCCGCAGAGCAAAGACCTGCCGCAGGCGGCCACCGAATACGAGCATGTCGCGCGATCAGCGATCGGGGTCGCCATGTGCTACGCCCAATCCGAGGACAACTCCCTCTCCAGCATCTGGCTCCGGGAACTGATCCAGAACGAATCGGTTCCGCCTCAGGTTCGTGAGGATGCGCAGACCCGATTGCTCCGCGTGCTAGCCATGGGAAGTGAATGGTACGACGCGTTGGTACAGGCCAACCTGATCTTCAACGAATCGGGCGATGACAGGCTTAGTGTAGCTGATGCGCGATTCATCACCATTATGTCACTGACCCGACCGCCCGGAGCGGCCAACGATAAACGCCTACAGCTTGCCAAGCTGGGCATCGAGCAGCTCATCGCCCAGCGGGAGATCGGGCATGTGGTCGATCTGTATAAACGATTCGATCGCCTCCCGATGCTCCGCGAGGGCTTCATCCCCAACTACGCCCGGGCGCTGGCCGAGCTCGAGCGTGCCGAGGCGGAGGAACCATCGCCTCAGTACCTCACGCTCGGTGAGCAGTTTAACGATGCCCTCAAGGCTCGCGATGCGGATGCCTATCCTGAGCAGCGTGACGACTGCCGCCTGAAGCTGGCGTACACCTTGATCCGCGCGGACCGCCCGATGGATGCCATCCGGCATTGCCAGGCGATCCTCGAATCGTCGATCGATGAGGAGACGCTTGAGGAGGCCCGCTGGGTCCGAATCGCCGCCCTCGACAAGGTGAACACGCTCGCGAACACGCCCAGTTCTGAGGAACTCGATCTGGCCGTGCGGGAGTATGTGGAGTCCTACCCGTCGAGCGGCCGGACGGCCAAGCTCGTCCTGCGCCACGCGATGCGGGGCACGCTCGACGATCAGCTTGCCATCGACACACTCCGAGCGGTAGATCCTGACGATCCAATCGCGATCCCCGCACGACGGACGCTGCTGCAACTCCAATACCAGATCCTTCGGCGGATCCGATTCTCCGATCAGCCCATGCTCGATGACACCCGCGGGCTTGCATTCTGGCTTATCGATCAGCATGAGGTGGGGAATGATGAGGAATGGAGCCCACAGAACTTTGTGGGCGTGCTGCAGATCGCGATTGACCTGGCATTGCGAGACACACCGCCTGACGCCGCGTTCGCACGCAAGCACATCGAGCGTGCACGATCGCTGATTGGATCTCAGCCGTCGCTGCGGACGATTGAGGCGGAGATGCTGATGCAGCTTCTACGGGCGGAGATGATCGACGACCGGTTCGAGGCCGCGTTGTCAGTGCTCGATGAGCTGCGTGCCGTGGACCCCGCTCGCGCCAACGATGCACAGATGCTGGTGCTGAACATCCTCGTCGACCAATGGTCGATCGCGCATTCACCCCGTGTTGCACGGCTCCTCGTTGATGTCGGCTCGCCGGTGATCGCTCGCGTCGCGCCGCGCTCGGGTGAGCGGATCACCGTCCAGACCTCTGCGTTGATGGAGGTTATCGCAGAAGCCGCACTGACAATCGCGGAGCAGGACGAAGAGAACCCCATGCTCGAACTCGCTTACCGGTTCTCAAAGCAGGTTCTCAATGAGGGGCAGCCAAGCGAGCCCGGGCTCCGACGCACGGCCGAACTCGCCACAACGTTCAGCGACACCCAGACCCGGCTGGAGGCATGGCTTCGTCTGCTGGCGGCGTACCCGCAGGATGATCATCGCTGGTACGAGGCCCGCTACGAGTCGCTCGCCGCGATGCAGCTCCTCGATCCGGCCCGAGCGTTCGATACCTTCAAGCAGTTCAGGGTGCTCAACCCGTCGCTTGGTCCAGCGCCGTGGAACCAACGGATCGCGGGCCTCTTTGCAGAGCAGGCACCCGGGGGGAATGGGCCGTGAGTCATCGCAGGCACATCCCGACCCCGATCGTGCGGTTTCTCGGCGAGGAAGCCGGGCAGGGAGGTCCGTTCGCGCTCCTTGGGCTGCCGCACTCGATCCAGTCGGATGAGCATATCCGCAGAGCGCAGCTTCAGCGTCTGCGCCAGATAGATTCACACCCGCACCGCGGAACACCCGACGCAGAAGAAGTCCGCCTCGCGATTTACAGCGCTGCGAGACAGCTGCTCGATCCCGCCCTGCGGGAGCAGCTCGCTATCAGATGGCCCGAGGGCTCGCCAGTCGATCTGCCCAAGGCGTGGCGTCGGTCACCCAAGCTGCACCACCTCACGCCGGGTCTGCTCCGTAGAGCTCGGCTGGTTCTGGGATCGAGCGGCGGCTGGAACCCTGTTGCACGCCGTCGCCTTGCGCACCTTGCCCGCATCAACCGCATCAGTGCCATCGAGGTCATCAGAGCATTAGGCAGTCCTGTTGAAAAGCGGCAGGGCGAAGCCGCCAAGCGACCACAGCCGATGCCCGAGCTCCCGCCCGAGCCAGGCGGGGGCGGAAGCTGGGTCTTTGCCTACGCGCTGCTCGGGCTGCTCGCATGCGTCGTGCTCATCACGATCGTCCTCGACCCGCTCGACGGGCGTTCGGGCAGGGCTCCCGATGTGATACCCGAGCAGAAACTTGCGGATTCAAGCACACTCTTGAGCCCACATGGCGCCGCTAATTTGCCTGAGCGTAACCATCTCTCACATTACACCGCGATCGCGCACGAGCTCGATCGACTTGTGCTGCGTGCTCGCAGCGAGCCACGGGATGCGATGGCACGGTTCAATGAGGTTTATCCTCAGTTTGTGGCGCGTTGGACGGAGTTCCCGCCCGAGGCGATCAAACGCGCCAGCGCGAACATAGCCGAGTTCATCACCCGTCTCGAGCAGGGCTCGATCCCACCCGAAGAGATCGCGCCGCTCATGGCCATCGCGGGGCTCGACCCTGATCGAGTGATGATCTCATCAAGCATCATCGATGTCGTGCTCGCCTCGCCATCGCTGAGCACGGATACTCGGGCATCGCTCCGCGAGGTCCGCTCCCGCCTTAGCGATGCAACCATCACACCGCGCAACGAGGTGCTCCCCAGAGCGCAAGAGGTGGCACTCACGCTCGCTCTTGAGTCATCAAGCGACGATCCCGCCTGGTGGGGGGCGTGGTTGCAGGGCACGCTGCACGCGACGGCTGCTTCCCCGCAGGACCGCACCAGGCTGTTGCTGCAGGCGATGACGACTCGTCTCATGGACCAAAGCAGTTCAACTGAGCAGTGGGAGAAGACGGCGATCTTGATGGTAAAGGCGCTCGACTGGCGAGCGGACTCGCCCGAACGGTTCTGGCTGCTTGAGCAGTTCGGCGATCGCAGAGTCCCGACGCCTCGGCTGGCGATGCTCACGCGTGCGCTCGTGAGCCAGAGTTCGGCCGAGGGTGTCGATCAGCGATTCGTACTCAGCGCAAATGCCAACGACCCGCAGCGGGCGACGCTGGCGCAGGACTACGAGCGTGCGTGGTTCCCGAAACGCACGACCGCGCAGAACAGCGGTGATACCCCACCCGGCGATGAGTTGCTGCGACAACTTAGCGTGGCGATGGTGAGCACGAGCGCCACGCTCGATGATGACCAGGCGGTCGAGCGTATCCTCGCTCTGACCACACTCAATGCATCGGCCTCACTGCGGCTCGACGGCAAGCACGCGCTCAGCGAAGAGCTCCTGCAGAACCCGCCCGAGCTGCCCACGGCGCGCCCAGAGCCCATCGAGATCCGTCGCACAGCCGAGGACGATGAGTGGGCGGTCAAGGCACGCAACTGCGATGAGGCGGGGCAGCTCCGTCCCTATCTCGACCAGCTGCTGATTGAGAACCGTGTCGGGATCAACTCGGCCCACGCGCTTGTGTACCTGTCGTACAGGAGCCCCGACCCCGAGCTACGCGATCTCGCCACCGCCCAGCTCGTTCGGTACGCGGACCAGCTGCCGGTGCTCCTGGCGATCGACCACGTGTTGAACGACTCGGGATCGGCGAGCAGCCGACTCGATCGCATGCTCAACAGCGTGCTCGGGTACGAGCTCCCCAACCGCAACGCGAAGGAGTGGTATACCCAAGCCCGCCGGGAACTGCTGGTCCGGATGAGTCGAGCGATCGGGGCGGCCGAGCAGCCCCGCGTCAATGCGCTGCAGGCCGAGCTGTCGCGGCTCCTGCAGCTTCAGCTAGAGGATGATACCAGGGAGACGAATCTCACCTCCCAGCCCGGCGATCTTCTTCAACGCCTCAATCAACACGATCGAGTCGCGATCGAACCCGACCTTGCTAGTTCGGGAACTATGCGCTCGCAGGTCGAAGCCGGAGACGCCCGATCAGTCGTTCGTTTCGCTCGGGCTGAGTCTGGGATGCAGCGCTATCTCGCGGCTCAGCTCCACGCGATCTCCATCCGGAGCATCCGCCTGCGTGCGCGATACCCCGATACCGACATCCGTATCGATGAGATGCTCGACGAGCTTGACATCAGGCTCAGCCAGTCCAACAGCGTTCTCCAGCAGATTACCCAGTGCGAGCGGGCGTTGGCATTCCTGAGTTATACCCGGCTCCTTCGGGAGGGCACGCCATGAACACGATCCGACTCGCGATCCTGGCGGTGTGTGCTTTGTTCCTGCTCGGGATGCGGGCAGCACCCAGGGTTCCCATGGAATCACTCTCCCCCGATGAGCCGCTGGACTATCTCAAGCAGGGTGAGCGTCTCATCGCGCTGGCCGTTTCCCCGGAGCAAGTCCGGGTCGGGCAGCAGACCCTGGTGCTGGGAGTGGCTCTCAATGTGAATGCGGGCGACGCGCAAGGCGCCAGCAGCTGCTGCATCGCCCTGGCCAGCACGCTCGGGGATTCACCCGATGATGCCCGTGCGCTTTGGGATCTGGCCCTGATGCTCGATCCCTCCCGGCTTACTGCCTGGGCCGCAAACCGCACAGATGATGCGGCGCAGGGTGCTCGGGCATCGGCGGCCGAGTGCGTACGCCTTGCTCGCAACGCCGATGCCGATGCCGCTTCGGCACTGTTCAACCAGCCCCGGGTGCGTGATGCCATCCGAGCGTCAGCGACCATGCTCGGCTACGACTCGACAAGCATCCTCGCGGAGATCGAGCAGATGCTCAAAGCACCGGGACGCGACCCGTGCCGGGGGCAGGTCTTCGAAGCGGTTGTCAACGATGGCGTCTCAACCCGTGTCATCTGCGACCTTCACGAGTACCCGATCTCGACGGCCCGCAGCGGCAGACTGCTCACACAGCTGCTAGCGATCGAAGCCGAATGTCTTGGGGCGATGACACTCATCGATGATTGGGGTGGGGCGGACGCGCTGGGACTTGATCGGCCGATGAGAGAGCCAAGCGTCGAGTGGCTGCTCAACCGGTTTGGCGTTGATCCCCAGCGGGCGATCTGGCGGAACGGGCGCTGGTCGTCGCAGCCCTGATCGCACCCCGACCGGGGGCTACGATCACCCAGCCAATCCACCGCCGTTTGGGAGAACCATGATGAGCACCGAGACCGCCAGCGAGAGCAAGTTCAAGCCAGAGATCACCTTTGACGACTTTGCAAAGATCGATCTTCGCGTGGCCAAGATCACCCAGGCCGAACCCCATCCAAACGCGGATCGCCTGATCAAGCTCCAGCTTGATGATGGCTCGGGCACGCCCCGACAGATCTGCGCCGGCGTCCGTGATTACTACAACCCGGAAGACCTTGTCGGGCGATCGATCGTGATCGTCGCGAATCTGGCACCCCGTACGCTGCGCGGCGAGGTTTCGCACGGCATGCTGCTGGCCGCGAGCAACGCGGACAAGGGCAGTGATGATCGCAGCGTCGTCCTGCTCAACCCGATGAGTGAGATCGAGCCAGGTTCAGTCGTCAGCTGACGGATTTCCCTGATCCTGCTGGTTACGACGCAGGGTCTGCTGGCGAGCCAGCCGCTCCGCATTGCGTTGCTCGAACGCGGTCATCTGCTGGATCTCGTCATCGCGACGATCTTCATACGAGTTGAGCGAGGCACGAAGCTCATCCAGTCGAGCTTCGAGCCGATCGATCTCGAACTGTTTCGCGCTCAGGTCCACATCGAATCGCTTGGCCGCGAGCACGCGGATCCGATCGAGCGCATCGGCACGATCGGAATCGGTGGCCTTGGGATCACTAATGGCCTGGCGGTAGAGCCGTGAGGCCTCAACAAAGTCGAGGCGGATCCGCATCTGCTGCGTCTTGATCTGAGCGAGTTCGGGCTGCGATCTCTGGAGGGCCAGGATCTCGCGGATCTGGGGTGCCATGCGTTCAACCAGGCGGGCCGCGCTCCGCGGGTCCTGTTCGACGATTGGGCTGATGTTCGCCCAGAGCGCTGGGAACTCGCTCTTGAGAAACGCGTGGATCTGGCGATGGTCGCTGATGCCCTGCTCGGGTGGTGCACCCTCGGGGCCAGCGCGACGAGGATCTTCGCCCTTTGATCCGGGTTCATCTCGTCCGCGACGGTTGGGCTCAACGCTACGAAGCTCATTGAGCACCTCGCTGGCTGGGGCGCCGGCATCGAGCTTATCGAGTGCCGCCTGCCCACGCTCGGCCATCTCCTTGCCACGCGAGATCATCCGTTCCAGGCGGATCCGCAACGCTGCCGGATCGAGTGTCAGCTCGATCGAGAGCCGCCCGCGAGGGGCCTGCCGATCGGGCTCAGACGCGGCGGGATCACCGCCATCGCCCGGGCGTGGCTTTCCCTCTGGCTGTGTCATGCCGAGCATGCCCAGTGTCAGCAGTGGGGCGGCGATCAGGATCAGTCGTGCGGGTTTCATCAGAGCGCTCCGTCGTCGAGGTCAGAGATGCCGAGTTCGCTGCCGATGAGATCGGTATCAAAGTCGGTTTCGATGGTCTGAGCCCAGAGTTCCCAGTCGGCGACCGCCTCGGTGATCGAGCCGTCGCCCAGTTCATCCAGTGCCAGATAGGCGTCGAGATCTTCCTCGAATGAGGCGAGCGACCAACTCATTGAGTTGTTGTCCGGGGCATTGGTCGGGGAATGGGCCCAAGGCTTGACCATCACCATGCTGAGTGTCGCCATCAAGGCAATCGCTGCGGCCGCAGCGATCCGTAGATCCCAGCGGTGTTCACGGGACTGGTCCTGAGTCTGGTCCTGAGTCTGTGGTGTTCCGGTGTGCTCGATCGATATCGGCGCCGGCGCGAACACCTGCGAGACGGCCTCAAGCACACGGGATTGATGATCGGGACGCATCGAATCGCGATCCTGCTCGCCGAGCAGATCGAGCAATGACTCGATGCGCTCGATCTCAGGATCCGCGTGCAGATGCAGGTCGTCGTGATTGGTGTGCTTGTCGTTCATGATGCCTCCCCCGATCCGTTCTGGGGTGCTTGAGTTGGTGTGTCCAAGAGGTCCTTCAGTTTCTTGAGGGCCCGGTGGTGCCGGGCGAGAAGCGTGCCGATCGGGTCGCCGCTGATCTCTGCGATCTGCTTGAAGCTCAGCTGCCCGTGATGCCGCAGCTCGATGATCTCCCGGTCTCGTTCCGAAAGCTGCTCCATCGCATGCCTGAGCTTGTTCATTTCAGCCCGGCTTGCGTCCTGCTCGCCCGGATCGTGCGGCTCGTGGCTCCGAATCCCGGCCATGTGCTCGGGCGCGGTCGGGATTGCGTGGCGGGCTCGTTTGCGGCAAAGATCCCGCACCCGGTTCATCGTGATCCGGAAGAGCCACGGCTCGAACCGGCCCTGCTCGCTGTAGCCAGCCCCATCCGCCTGCCCGTTGAGCTTGGTCGCCACGGTCACGAAGACCGACTGTGTGATTTCCTCGGCCAGCTCGTCGTCGTGCAACCTGCTGCGGGCCATGGCGAAGACCCGTCTGGCGTAAAGGTGCATGAGCTCCTCCCAGGCGCGTTCCTCGCCCTTGGCCGCGCGTGCGATGACAGAGGCCAGTTCGCCCGGGTCTCGCTCGGCTGGTGTGGATTGAAGACTCAATGCTGGAACCATCCTGTCTGCATAACGGGTCGAGATCGGGTCGATTGCAGATATACGAGGGCTTCTTTCTCTATACTTTGATATCGGCCCATCGCCCCCCGGGCCCTGTAGTTCGTAAAATATACGGGATACTTCTCCCGCTCGCACATCGAACCTGAATCGTCAGACCGCGTACTTCGGAACGGCAACTGAGAGGCATGCATTGAGCGAATGGAGCACGCAGAGCGATGAGCAGGTCTTCGAGGCGTTCCGCGCCGAGGAGCCGGGAGCTTATCGGGAGTTGATCGAGCGGTACCACGACGACCTGCTCCGGTTCCTGACCCGCATGGTGGGGGACCGGGCTGCAGCCGAGGATATTTTCCAGGACACCTTTCTCCAGGTTCACATTTCCTCGGGCAGCTTTGACAGCTCAAGGAAGTTTCGTCCCTGGCTTTTCACAATCGGCGCGAACAAAGCACGGGACTGGCTTCGTAAGAGGAACAGACGCAAGACGGTCGAACTCTCGGCCCCGATCAAGAAATCCGAATCCGGTGCCTCGTTTGTGGATCTCCTTCAAGTGGATGTCCCCTCACCAGACGCGGCCATGGATACGGCGGAACGGGACGAGATGGTGCAACGGGCACTCGACCAGCTTGGTCCCGCACTCCGTGAGGTGCTTCTCTTGGCGTATTTCCAGCGACTCAGCTATGCCCAGATTGCCGAGGATCTCGATATCCCGCTCGGGACGGTGAAGTCGCGGATGCACTCGGCCGTCGCGGCATTCGCCCGTGCTTGGCAAAGCGTGTCCAAGGGTGAGCAGTCACTTTGATCTTCGTGGTGAGGTGTTCCGGATGAAACCAGACGATCAGCAGTCAGTCAGCCCCTCGCTCAGTGAGCAGGATCAGCAAGCCCTCGATCGGCTCCTCGAACACGGGCTGCACAACAACGAGCCTCAGAACGAGCATGAGCAGCGACTGTACGACCTGTTCGCCCTGCTTGGCACGCCAGTCAGCGAAGAGTCTCACCGGAATGCCCGAGCTGACCTGATCGCGGTCCTCTCCCGTCGCCTGGAACATCAGGCATCAGCCGAATCGCGACTCTCGCCGGCCGACGAGCGGGTGTGCGATGAGTACATCGAATCCGGGCATTCGATGGCAGGTATGAGCGATGATTCACGAGTCCGAGCCGAGAAGCTCGAGGCAATCGGAGCCCTGATCACTCAGGGAAGTCCGGCTGCCAGCGGTCGTGAGCAGCTCATCCAAGCCACGCTCGCAGGCATTCAGTCGCATATTGACGCGGAAGAGTCCGTGCTGAAGTTTGAGGACCGCCGAGGCGGCTTCGAGCTTCCCGGACGCTGGGCTGATCTTGTCTCGATCGCCGCCATGCTGCTGCTCGCGGCCTCGGTTATTCTGCCCATCATGTCCGGCATGCGCTCCGCCAGCCAGCAGCAGATGTGCTACGACAACATGAACCAGACCGCCAACGCGTTCGGGCTCTACACCGGCGAGAACCGGGACATGCTCCCGATGGCGACCGCGGGCTTTGGCCCGACCTGGATGGAAGTGGGCACCACGCCCGAGCAGTCCAACTCGGCCAACCTCTTCACCCTGATCCGCAACCAGTTCGCCCAGCTCGACGATCTCGCCTGCCCCGCGAATCCCAACGCCGCGACCGGCGATGCAGATCCGAACGCCTGGGATTGGAACTCCCTTGAAGAGGTCTCGTACTCCTACCGCATCATGCCCCCCGGCGGCATGCGGGCCACAAGTGTGGAACAGCCCGTCCGAGTCGTGCTTCTCGCGGACCGATCGCCCGTAGTGCTGCGGATCAGCAAGAAGCAGGCCGTGATCCCCGAGGAAAACTCCCCCAACCACAGCCAGAGCGGGCAGCACATGCTCATGCTCGACGGCAGCTCCAAGTGGGCGGACACCCCGATGCTCGATTCGCGGGACAACATCTGGCTGCCCCGTCCGATCGAGTCGGCCATCCATCAGGTTCGTCAGAAGTACGGGATCATCAGCGGCAACGAGCAACCGGACGGCCCGACCGATGCCTTCGTCGGCCCATGACTCCTCCGAAAATCGACGATATTTGATCTCAGGGCCCTGTTTGGGGTTCACGTGGGCTCGCCTCGATGGGGTCAGGGGCCTACACTTCTCTCCTGTCCCGTTCGAAGCGGGACCTGTATCGATACGAATGACCACCCGACGGCCGAGCCGTCGATCAGCGCCCGGAGTGATTCCGATGCCGAAGAATAAGAGCCACAAGGGTTTGTCCAAGCGGATCCGCATCTCGAAGACGGGCAAGGTTCGTCATCGTACCGCGTACCACAAGCATCTTTCGTCACGCAAGAGCGCGAAGCGTCTGCGTCAGCTCCGCAAGGATCGTCATGTGACGACCCCCGAAGCAAAGCGCTTCGAGAAGCTGCTCTTCCGCCGCCTGCGTGGGCGCAATCAGCCGCGCACCTCGCTGCGTCGCAATCCCTCGCCCGCCGAGAAGCGTGCGATGCGTGAAGCCGCGAAGAACAACGACTAAAACAAATCGAGCATCGAAGTCGATGCTCGGGTCACCCATCCCCGTTTGCCGGGAGCGAAAGAGCGGCTGAGTCCGCCTCCGTCAGACAAAATTGGAGATATGAACCATGCCACGCGTTCGTAAAGGTGCTGCTCGTACACAGGCACGCAAGAGACTGCTGCGTCAGGCACGCGGCTACTTCGGCTCCAAGAGCCGCCACAAGTACCAGGCCAAGATCGCCGTCCGCCGCGCGGGCTGCTACGCCCTGCGTGACCGTCGTGCTCTCAAGCGAGACATGCGCAAGCTCTGGATCACCCGCATCACCGCGGCCTGCCGCATGCGTGGTACCCGCTACTCGCTGTTCATCAACGGGCTCAAGCTCGCCGGTGTGAACCTCAATCGCAAGATGCTCTCGCAGATCGCGATCGATGATCCCAAGCTCTTCGACAAGCTCGTTGAGCAGGCAACCGCGGCCACCAGCGCCGTTCCCGCGAACAGCTGAGCTCGCTGCGACATCCTGAATCTTGAAAGGACCCACACATGGGCGGTTGGTGGATCTCGGACCTCTTGAATGATCCGAACATCAACGGCAAGGTGTGGGTTGTTTCTTGGGCGGTCTGGGTAATCCTTTCAATCTGCCTCCATGAGCTCGCGCACGGCTGGACGGCCGTTCGCCTCGGCGACGACACGCCCATCCTCAGCGGGCACATGACCTGGAACCCCATTGTCCATATGGGCCCGTTCCCACTGATCATGTTCCTGCTCATCGGGATCGCGTGGGGTGCTATGCCGGTCAACCCGTCCCGCCTGAGGGGCAAGCACGGCGACACGATCGTCACCATCGCGGGCCCGGCAATGAACCTGCTGCTGGCGATCCTTGCCACGCTGCTGCTCATCCTCTGGGTTCCGCTGGCGCAGGGGCAGCTGATCTCGTCGGTCACGGTCTCCAATCCGCTCGCGGCCAATATGCAGACATTCCTCGCGCTGGGCGCGATGCTCAATGTCGTGCTCATGATCTTCAACCTGCTCCCCATCCCGCCACTCGACGGCGGACGCATCGCGGTGAACTTCATCCCGCCCTACCGGCGGATGCTCCAGAGCGAGACAGGGCGATGGGTGCTCCTGGGTGCCTTTGTGCTCATCTTCATGTACGCCGGGGGCATCATGTTTGGGATCGGTATGCTGAGCGTTGACCTTGTGTCTCAAGGAGTATGGGCGGCTTTCTTTCCGAACATGGACGCCCCGGTGAGCCTGCTGCCGATCCTCAACTGAGCCGAAGAAAAACCGCCCCGAGCTATCGGGGCGGTTGTGCAATGCTGGGCGGTGCCGGTCAGCGAGGATCCGTTCCCTCGGCCTCGGCTTCCGCCTCGATGATCAAAGCGTCCTTGTAGGCGCTGACATCGGTGCCGCATTCGGGGCAGTTGGATCCCTGAATCTCCATGATGTCGTAGCCGCAGGTCGGGCATTCTGTCTGGGCTTCACCCTGGATGTAGGTGCGTCCTTTGTAGAACTGGGTGTAAACGATGTAGACCACCGTCGTGGCGATCATCAGCCCGGAGAAGAACCAGTAGTAGTTGGGACCATCGAGCGGTGTATTCCCCGCGGCGTCCTTCGTCTGCTCCATGAAGAAGTTCACGCCAGCGACATAGAAGTTGCCGAGCGAGATGCCGAGCATATAGATGCCCATGACAAAGCTCTTCATCTTCTTGGGGCTCTGCGTGTAGGCGAACTCGAGACACACGATCGAGACCATGATCTCGCCCGCGGTCATGATGATGTAGGCGAGGAACTGCCAGCCGATGTTGGGCATATCGGTCAGGTACGGCGCGATGTCGGTCTGGGTCCAGCCCTGCTCTTTGGCGATGCGGAGCATCTCGCTCATCTTCGTAGGCATCACGGTGTCCGCGGGGATGCTGGAACCGAGCGATGCCCACATCTGGGAGATGGCGGCTTCCGATTTGCCGACGATCCAAGACTCAATCAAGGCCGAGAGCGCGAACGCACCAGCGGTGATGACAAACCCAATCCCAATTTTACGGAGCGGGGTGAGCTTCCAGACCTTGTCGCCCAGCGGGTAGACGACATAAGTGAAGATCGGGATGCCGATGAGGATGAGGACCGGGTTCACGGCCTGCACCTGCGAAGGCAGCCAGGTACGCCCAAGGAACTCGCGGTTCATCTGCTCGGTCTGCAAGACCCATGATGAGCCGGTCTGATCGAAGATCGCCCAGAATACAGGCACAAAGATCAGGAACAGCGGGATGAGGTTGATGATCGCCCGGCGACCGTCCTTGCTGAAGGTTTCCCTGAAGAACTCCGTGCCTCCAGGTGGGACATGGATGAAGACATTGCGTCCCATCCAGAAGAGGAAGGTGGCGATCGCCATGAGTACGCCGGGCACACCGAACGCCAGCCAGGGGCCGCCCCACGATGCCTCGAGGAAGATCGGTGTGAGGATCATCGAGCTGGCCGCCCCGATATTGATCGAGAAGTAGAACCAGTTAAAGATCTTGGTGAGCATGTGCTTGTTGCCGCTGCCGAACTGGTCGCCGACATGCGCCGAGACGCACGGCTTGATGGCCCCGGAGCCCATCGCGATCAGCACGAGCCCCGCGAAGAGGAATGGCTTCATTCCCAGGCCCATCGTGTGCGGCGCAATATCCATGAGTGCCAGCGAGCCGTGCCCGAGGCAGTAGAGCAGAGACAACCAGAGGATGGTCCGGTACTTGCCGAGGAAGATATCCGCGATGAGCGCACCGATCATCGGGAAGAAGTAGGCACTCATGGTGAAGAGGTGATAGACGGTCATCGCCTCCTCGCGGTTCATGGTCTGAAGCTCACCCTCCGCCCCAAGAAGAAAAGTGGTCATGAAGATGACCAGGATGCCCTTCATCCCGTAGAAGCTGAAGCGTTCCGCGAGTTCGTTGCCGATGATGAACGGCACGCCCCGGGGGAACTTGGTCTCGTTGGGGTCCGGCGCGGTCAGGTACTTTCGTTCGCCCATGGGATTCCTTTAGATAGCACGCGATCAGGCCGAGGTGGGGGCCATACGATCAGTGACACACAACCTATGCGATCCACACGCTTTGCACAAGCGACGGAGCCCGAAAACCATCCCGGATCGCCCCAGAAACCCAGCCGAGCACGCGATCTCGCATGAACCAGCATACCCACCCCAACCTGTCGGGCATCATCGCCCAGCGTGACCCCGCCCGAGCCGCTCGATTGATCGGCATGGTGCATGTCGGGGCACTCCCGGGCACGCCCTTCGCCTGCAGATCCATCGAACAGATCGAGCAGCAGGCCGTGGCTGAGGCCCGGCAGATCGAGGACGCCGGCTTCGATGCCATCATCGTCGAGAACATGCACGATGCGCCCTATGTGCACGGCGACAAGCTCGGGCCCGAGATCGTCGCGGCGATGACCCGCCTGACCGGTGCGGTCCGCAACAGCGTGCAGATCCCCGTGGGGCTCCAGATCCTCTCGGGCGGCAACAGGCACTCAATCGCCGTCGCCCACATCAACCAACTCCCGTTCATCCGCTGCGAGAACTTTGTCTTCGCGCACATCGCGGACGAGGGTTTGCTGGCTGAAGCAGAGGCGGGGGGGCTGCTGCGGTACCGAAAGTCAATCGGGGCCGAGTCGGTCAAGGTGTTCTGCGACATCAAGAAGAAGCACGCTTCTCACGCGATCACCAGCGATGTGGATATCGCGGAATGTGCGCATGCGGGCGAGTTCTTCGGGGCCGACGGGTTCGTGGTCACCGGTATCTCCACGGGCAAGGCCGCGTCGCTCGACGATGTGAAGGCCGTGCGGAAGGCGACTACCTTGCCGGTGATCGTCGGTTCGGGCGTGACCCCCGGCTTCGCCGGCTCGCTGTGCGAGCACGCGGACGCGTTGATCGTCGGCTCGTACATCAAGCACGACGGCTACTGGAAAAACCCTATCGACCCAGAACGGTTGCGGGCGATCGTCAACGCGATCGGTGCGTGAGGTTTCACGCGTGAGCGAGCCCAAGAGCCCACCCAACCCAACCCTCGATGAGCTCCTCAAGCGTTGCCCCCCGGCGATGCGTGGGCGATTCATCGGGCGCATCCGCGGACTGGAGCGAAAGAGCGACCCGAAGCATCGCGCCAAGATTGAGCAGTCGATCGAGGCGGATCTGCAGCGAGCGATCGAGGCGTTCGAGCGGCGTAAGTCCAATGTGCCCAAGGTCTCCTATCCTGAGGACCTCCCGGTCTCCCAGCGGCGCGATGAGATCATCGAGGCTATCCGAGCCAACCAGGTCGTCATCGTGTGCGGTGAGACTGGTTCGGGCAAGACGACACAGCTTCCCAAGATGTGCCTCCAACTCGGGCTGGGCGTGGGGGCCATGATCGGGCACACCCAGCCGCGCCGGATCGCGGCCCGCTCGGTTGCATCGCGCCTTGCCGAGGAGCTCGGCGTGAAGCACGGCGAGCAGGTCGGCTCCAAGATCCGTTTCTCCGATACGACCACCGACAACACCTACATCAAGGTGATGACCGACGGTATCCTGCTCGCCGAGACCCGCAGCGATCCCAAGCTGCGTCAGTACGACGCGATCATCATCGACGAGGCCCACGAACGCTCGCTCAACATCGACTTCCTGCTGGGCTACATGCACCGCCTGCTGCATTCGCGCCCGGATCTCAAACTGATCATCACATCGGCGACGATCGATGCCGATCGCTTCGCGGAGCATTTCGGGACCAAGGACCAGCCCGCGCCGGTGATCGAGGTATCGGGGCGGACCTACCCGGTCGAGATGCGCTACGAGCCGGATCACATCACTTCGGGGATGAATATCGACGAGGCCGCGTCCTACGCCGCGGCACAACTGATCAACGAGCGACATGACGATGTGCTGATCTTTATGCCTGGCGAGCGTGAGATCCGCCAGACCGCTCACGAGTTGCGCAAGCGGGATCATCTGCCCGAGGGCACGGAGATCATCCCGCTCTATGCGCGCCTCTCGGCTGCAGAGCAGCAACGGGTGTTCAAGCCCAGCGGTCGCCCGCGGGTGATCATTGCAACAAATGTCGCGGAGACCTCGCTTACCGTGCCCAACATCAAGTCGGTAGTCGATCCAGGCAGCGCGCGGATGAAGCGGTATAACCCGCGGACCAAGATCCACGGCCTTCTCGTCGAGCCGATTTCCCAGGCGAGCGCGAACCAGCGGGCCGGGCGGTGCGGACGAATCGCACCGGGCGTATGCGTGCGGCTGTATTCCGAGACCGACTTTGAGACTCGTGATGCGTTCACTCAGCCCGAGCTGCTGCGATCCAACCTGGCTTCTGTGATCTTGCAGATGGCGGACCTGAACCTCGGTGAGCCCGAGTCCTTCCCGTTCCTGGATCGGCCTGAGCATCGTCAGTGGCGAGACGGCTTTGAGACCCTGCGTGAGCTGGGGGCGATCGAGGAGGATGGCAGGCTCACTGGCATGGGCAAGACCATGGCGAGGTTGCCCGTGGACCCGCGCATCGCCCGCATGGTGCTCGCGGCGAAGGAAGAGCGGTGCGTGCACGATGTACTGATTATTGCGTCGGCGTTGTCATCGCAGGATCCGCGTGTGCGGCCTCATGAGAAGCGTGATGCGGCGGATCAGGCGCACGAGCAGTTTCGGGTCGAGGGCTCAGATTTTCTGGCGTATCTCAAGATCTGGGACTGGTATCACCAGCAGCATCTCAAGCTCACGAGGCGCAAGCTCGCCAAGGCGTGCGAGAAGGCCTATTTGTCTGCCAGGCGCATCGACGAGTGGCGTGAGGTTTATCGCCAGCTCCGCTCGCTGTGCATAGATATGGGCATCAACCCAGAGAAGGGGCACAACGACCCCGACGCGGTGCATCGGGCGCTGCTCGCAGGGTTGCTAGCGAACATCGGGACCAAGGGCGAGACGCACGAGTTCAAGGGCGCTCGCAACTCCACATTCTCGATCTCGCCCGGCTCGGCCTTGTTCAGCGCCAAACCCAAGTGGGTGATGTGCGCCGAGATTGTGCGCACAAGCAAGGTCTATGCACGCACCGTCGCGGGCATCGATACCAAGTGGATCGAGGACGCGGCCGCACACCTGATCAAGAAGACGCACAGCGATCCACGCTGGGACGAGCAGTCCGGGCGCGTCGTCGCGGACGAGAAGGTGACGCTATTCGGTCTCGATATTGTTCCGCGACGAACGGTGCACTACGGCCCTATCGATCCCAAGCTCAGCCGCGAGTTGTTTATCCACCATGCGCTGATCGACGAGCAGATGCGATCGGCGTCCAAAGCCCTGAGGCACAACCATCGCCTGATCCGCGAGATCGGGACTCTGCAGGCCAAGGCGAGGCGGAACGACCTGATCGCCGACACCCAGACCCTCTTCAGTTTCTACGACGCACGCCTGCCAAAGGACATCTACGCGAGCAAGGCGTTCGATCGTTGGGCTCGAAAGGCCGAGGCGAGCGATCCCAATGTGCTCAAGATGACCCGGGCCGATGTGCTCGAGCACATGCCGGAGGAGGTCACACCCGAGGCCTACCCCGACGCAGTTAGCTTTGCGGGGGCGACCTCCAAGCTCAAGTACGCCTTCGAACCCGGTCGCGAAGATGACGGCGCGACGATCCGCGTCTCTGTGGCAGCGCTGCACCAGCTCACGCGTCAGCGGGTCGACTGGTCTGTGCCCGGACTCATCCGCCCTCGCATTGAGGCGCTGGTCCGCTCGCTCCCCAAGCAGCTACGACGCCAGTTCGATGCCAACCAGATCGCGGGCGAGCTGGCCCCGACGGTTCGTGAGGATCGGGGTTCGATCGAAGCGCAGCTGGCCGAGGTGCTCTCGGCACGCACCGGGATCGCGGTCCGTCCCGAGGATTTCAGGCGAGATCAGCTCGAGTCGTATCTGTTCCCCCGCATCGAGGTCATCGACGAGCACGGGCATGCGATCGAGGCGTCGCGTGATCTTGGCAAGCTGCAGGCCAAGTTCGCAGGCGAGGCGACCAAGGTGGTCCAACAGGCCGGAGCCGGTATCGAACAGACCGGCATGACGGGGTGGGAGTTCGACGAGCTGCCCGAGACCATTGAGTTCAGCCGACCGGGTTCGCCCAAGGTGATCGGATTCCCATCGCTCATCGTCGAAGACGGGAAAGTCTCGCTGAAAGTGCTCGCGACACGGTGGGAGTCGGACTTGCACACCCGGTCGGGCCTTGGGTTGCTCTACGGGCTCGCGATCAGGCGAGAGCTCCGACTGCGCCTCAAGAACCTGCCCGGGTTTACGCGTTTGCACATGCTCGCGGCCGCATGCTCGATGGCGGATCAGCTGGAAACGATCGTATGGACGCGGGTGGGCACGATCATCTGCGTCGACAACCAGCCCATCCCGCGTACGAAGGAAGAGTTCGAGCTCGGGCTGCTGGGTGCGTGGGATCGTGGTGTTGATGAGACGAACCGGGTCATCACAAACCTGACGCAGATCTTTGATTCGCTCATGCGTGCCCGTGGACGCCTCGATGAGCAGCACCCCAGCGCATGGACGACTGCGATCAAGGACATGCGCCGGCAGTTGGAGATGCTGATCGCGGATGGGGCGCTGATCACGGCCGAGACACGGTGGCTGTGGTGCTACGCGCGGTTCCTGCGTGCGATGGAAGTTCGTCTGGATAAGCTGCGTTCCATCGGTCCGGAGCGTGACGCGAAGGCCGCCGATCGTGTGTACGCATGGACTCAGTGCCTACGCGAGCTGATGGCCCAAGGCGCGCATACCGCCGAGGTGGCGGAGGACTTCTGGACTCTCCGGTGGATGGTGGAAGAGTTCCGAGTTGCCACTTTCGCTCAGAACCTGCGGACCTCGATGCAGGTCAGCGAGAAGCGGTTGCGTGAGCAGCTCGATCGCATTCTTCATGCCTGAGCCATGCAAAAACAAGACGGGTGCAGGCCACACGACGCTGCACCCGCCGAAGAGGGGGCTTGGTTGAGACGGCGTTAGCCGTCACTCTGCATCGACTTGAGTTTCTCGACAACCTCGTCGTAGTCGGGACGCTTGGTGTAGTCCTCTTCAACAAAGGACCAGACGATCGTGCCGTCGGTGTCGATGATGTACGTCGCGGGGATCGGGAGCTGCCAGACCTTCGCGTCATTGGCCTCGGGTAGGTCGATGCCGTATTGCTTATAGCGTTGGATGGTTTTGGCATCGAGCTTGAATGAGAGCGCGAGCTTCGTCGCTAACTCGTTGTCACGGTCGGTGCCGAAATGGAAGCCGAGAGACCTCTGTTTGACCATGTCGGCCGTGCCGCTGGGCTTCTCGGGCGAGATCGCCAGTACGCTTGCGTCGGCGTCGCTGATGTCGCTGATGTGCTTCTGGATCGATGTCAGTTCCCCGACGCAATAGGGGCACCACGAGCCGCGATAAAAGGTCACGACGACTGGCCCGGATTCAAGCATCTTGGCCAAGTCGTGGGTGCCTTCGCTTGAAGCGTCAGCAATCTGGAACATAGGTATGGAATCACCCTTTTCGGGCGGGGCCTTGCGCTTCTCAAGCTTCGAGATTGGCTGGGACTCTGGTGCGCCTGTGCTGAGCGGGGCGAACCCGAAGACAGGGAGCATGGCAATGGCGGCATAAAGGTGGGCTTTGTTCATGCCCTGAGAATGCCGCAGAGTTCAAGGGTATTCCGTGTCGCAGGAAAACAGGCCGAGATTCAGGGCTTGGGGCCGCGGCCGCCGGTTTGCTCGCCTTCGACGATCGGGCCTGAAAGCGACGGCGCCTGGTGCTGCGGGCTCATGCCCTTTCGACCGCCTGTTTGTTCACCTGCGATGGCGATGCTTGAGCCGAATGATGTGGTCAGGAGCACGGCCCCAATCAGCAGCCACAGCGGTGCACGCTGCGCTGCATCCAGGATTTCCTGGGCGCGTTTGCGGGCACGGGAACGCATCTGTTGGACGGTGTTGGTATTGATGGTTTCAGCGTTGACTTTGCGGATCATCGCGTCGTCTTCCCGGCGTGTGGCACCCAGTGCGAGTGCGACACGGTTGCGTTCTTCCTTTTCCTGAACCGAGGCGGCCAGGCGTTGCTTCTCATTGGCGCTGAGCGATTGACGCAGCGCGGAGATGGTGTTGTCGAGTTCCTCGCGGCGTTCGATCTTGCTCTCAACAGCGCTGGCCATCGAAAGCCGCTCGGCATGAGACATGCCGCTCATGAAGCCGGCCCGTTGTTCAATGCGACGGAAATGCGAGCGGCATAGAGCGAGGTAGGCCCAGCGTGCCAGAGTCGGGGCGTGCTTGATCAGTCGATCGATCGCCTGCTCGGGTGTCGGGTCATCGTGGAAGGTGGGATATGCGTCCTTCTCCAGCATGGTCCAGACGCGTGTGTCGATCCACGCGACCATGTCGTCGATGTCCATGGTCGAATCGGTCTTGATCCGCGAGGCGTGGCGGCAGGCCCGCTCGATGGTCTGACGGACGCGTTGGTCGTAGAGCTGCCAGAATCGGTCGTGGTCATTGGTTCTCATGACGCACCCCCTGACTGCCGGGGGATGCGGGCGTTCATGAGGGCCCATTTGTCATAGAGCGCTGACAGCGCAGGCAGCACCTCGCTGAGGTTGCGGGTCCGTATGTCGCAGTCAAGGTAGGCACCCAGCTCGCTGCTGGGCGTCATCAGCTGCTCGTTATCAAGCAAGGTTCGGAAGATCGTGTCGGCCTGGTCCAGATAGCCGGCTTCGTGCAGCGCGTGAGCACCGGTGATGAGCACGGGGACCGAGTCGGGGTTTGCGTTGATCGCGTCAAGGAAGTACTCGAGGGCCCGGTCGGGCTCGCCCAATCGCAGGCATCGATCGGCGAGGTTGCCGTACGAGATCTCCTTGCGACGGGGTGTATCGGCGTACTTGAGAGCCGTCAGTTCGAGGCGGATGGCCTGATCGATCTGACCCATTGCCGATAGGGCGAGTGCACGCTGGTTTGCTCGGGCCCATGCTGGATTGGGGTGGTTCTCGCCGTCGGTTTCATCGTAGCGGTTGAGCAGCTGTTCGAGGTGCTCGGAGACCTCTCGGATGGTCCGCAGATCGTGGCGGTCACGGGCTTCGTGCAGGGTGTTGCAGCAGTCCATGATGGCGGCCTCGATCGGCGAGAGCTCGCTTGTCTTTGAGGCGGTCACGATCGTGGTGACCAGGGAGCTCTTGGAGCCGGTGCTGGACTTCGGATCGAGGTGCGTTCTTGGCTGTGACATCCGCTGCTCCCATCTGCTCATGATGCTATTCGCACGCGAGCGACTGATAGTTCAACCGATTCTGGGGGCTGTTTCTGACATGGAATCACTGATTTTTTGTGATTATCTCATGCATGCCGCGTTTTCGGATCAGAAAACGGGGTTCAGTTCAGTTTTTTGATCTCAAAAAGTCAGTCTCCACTTACATATCGGGGTCTTCCATCGAGCCGACCACGCCGGTCGGGATGCAGAAAGGAACTCGATATGACACGCAATCAGAAGCAACTCGGTCGAATTAGCACGCTCGTGGCGATTTTGGGCCTTGGGCTCGGGTCTGGGCTGGCACAGGGAGCCGAGTGGGGGCGCTCCGGAGCTCATCGTGACCACCACAGCCAGATTGGGTATGAGTCGCACCGTCACGACGATCGATGTGGATGCGAAGTCTCGCAGACCGCCGGATTTATCACGATCAACGGCTGCAAGACGCGCATCGTGAGCGGCCGTGGCATGCTGGCTCAAGTGACCCGGGCATTCCGCGATGCGGGTTACCGTGCCTGGATTCAGGACAACTGTGTGCATGTTGATTACGGGTGCAACAAGCCCAGTGTCCGCTGGCAGGCCGACGGATATAGCGGAAGTCTGAAGTGGGGTTGGGACACGCTGGGATTCTCGTTGCGTGAGCGGTATGTGCCCGTACGCGAGGTGCGACGTGTGGTCCGTCCTGCTCATCGTGTGTACTCGCGGAACACCTGCGGGTGGTGAGTGTTGATATTTGTTGAAACAAGTATATAGTCGGGTGCGACTCGTCGTGCCCGGCTTTTCGTCGTCGCGGCATGTCGTGTACAGTACACACACTCTTTACACATAAGGAATCAACGCATGTCCCAAACCCCGATCAAGATCGCCATGATTTCTGGCTCACTCCGCAAGGGCTCGTTCAATACCAAGTTGCTCAAGTGTGTCGATGAGACAGTCAGCGGCATGGATCAGGTGGAACTGGATCACATCTCGCTGAGCGAACTGGATCTGCCGATGTTCAATGAGGACCTGGAGGCCGCGTCGTTTCCTGAGTCGGCATTGGAACTCAAGCGTCGCCTGATCGCGGCGGATGGTGTGTTGATCAGCTCGCCCGAGTACAACGGCTCGTTCAGCGGGGCGCTCAAGAATGCGATCGACTGGGCGTCGCGCCCTCGACCCGATGAGGAATCGCTCGCGTGCTTCAAGGGCAAGGTGTGTGCATTGCTTGCCGCTTCGCCGGGTGCGATCGGTGGGCTGCGTGGGATTCGCCATGTGCGTCAGGTGCTCACGCAGTTGCAGATGCATGTGATCCCGCAGGAGTTTGCGCTCGGCAAGGCACACGAAGCGTTCGATGATAACGGGCAGCTTAAGGAAGAGTTCGCTCGTAATATGGCGAACAATGTCGGGCAGTCGCTTGTCAAGATCGCGCGCATGCACAAGAGTGCTCTGTAAGCCATCAACTTCAGCGGAGGATAGTCATGGGCAAGGTCGGGGTGATTCTGAGCGGGTGCGGCGTGTTCGACGGCAGCGAGATCCACGAGGCGGCGGCGACTTTGATCGCGTTGGCGCAGCATGGGATCGAGTACCAGTGCATGGCCCCCGATCGGGAGTTTGATGTCATCGACCATCGCACGCAGCAGCCCACGGGTGAGAAACGCAATGTGCTGACTGAGTCCGCCCGGATCGCACGGGGTGAGATTGTCGATCTCAAAGGCGTGAACGGAGCGGATTACGACGCGCTGCTGCTGCCCGGAGGCTTCGGGGCCGCGAAGAACCTGTGCACCTTTGCGATGAACGGTGCGGATTGTGAGGTCGATCCGCAGGTTGAGCGCGTGCTGCGCGAGGCCAACGACGCGGGCAAGCCCATCGGATTCATGTGCATCGCCCCTGCGCTGGGGGCGAAGGTCTTTGGCGGCAAAGGCGTGAAAGTCACGATCGGTCACGACGCGGGCACTGCGGTGGCGATCGGGCAGACCGGCGCGACGCATGTCGAGGCCGATGCCGAGGCGATCGTGGAGGACGATGCGAACAACATCGTCTCCAATCCGGCTTACATGGAAGCCCAGAACCCGGCACAGGTGTACGCGGGTATCTCCGCGCTTGTCGAGAATATCGTGTCGCGGATCAGGTGATCAGGCGACGATCGAGCCGTCGCAGATGACGAGCTGCACATGCGAGCCGCCGAAGGTGTAGCCGAGCTGTCGCTCGTCGCTGTGACGGAGCATGATCAGGTCGGCGCGCTTGCCGACTTCGAGCGTGCCCTGGTCCTTGAACCCGAGCAGTGACGCGGCGTTGATGGTGCTCGCGGTGATCGCCTCTGCGGCGGTGATCCCGAGCTTGCGGGTCGCCAGCGCGATGGCCATGGGCATCGAGAGGCACGGGGCCGAGCCAGGGTTGACATTGGTCGCGATCGCCAACGCCCCGCCGGCGTCGATGAAGCCGCGTCCGTCACCGTAGCGATCATCGACATGGAACCCGGAGCACGGGAGCATCACGCCCATCGTGTTCGATTGAGCGAGTTTCTTGAGTGCTTCTGGCTGCGTGGCTTCGAGGTGGTCAACGCTCAGGGCGCCCAGCTCGATCGCGGCTTCGAGCATGCCCAGTGCGTTGAACTGGTCGGCGTGGATCCGAAGCGGGTGCCCGAGATCCTTGGCCGCGCTGAAGAGGCGGACGGTTTCGTCGACGGACCACGCGCCCTGCTCGGTGTAGGCATCGATGGTGATGCCGGGGTATCGCTCGTGGACGGCTGGCAGTGTTTCGTTGATTGTCTGGCTGACGAAATCCTCGATTGCAGAGTCTTTCGCGTGCCCGATGCAGGCGGTGGGGGACACGCGACCCGCCCAGTTCTGATCCGCGAGGACGATCGCGTCGAGCATCTTGAGCTCATCCCTGGTGCTCAGCCCATAGCCGGATTTGACCTCGCAGGCCGTGGTGCCCTCAGCGAGCATCCAGCGGAGGCGATCAATCAGCGATTCGGTGAGCTGATCAATGCTTGCCTCGCGCACGGCGCGGACGGTGGACATGATGCCGCCGCCCGATTCGAGGATCTCGAGATAGGTTGCGCCGCGTTGCTTCTGCTCCCATTCGTCGAGGCGATCGCCGGCCCAGCAGGCATGGGTATGGCAATCGACGAACGCGGGCATGACCACGCGTCCGACGGCATCGATAATCTGGGCATCGTCCGGGATGTTGATCGATGGGCCGATCGCGTCGATGGTTCCATCTTGAATCAGGATCGAGCCGTGCTCGATGACTGCGAGCTTGCCCATGGCCTTGCCACGGCGCGGTGCGCCGCCGTGGGCGAGCGTGAGCAGGCGGGCGTTGGTGATGGCGATTGGGGTGCTCATGATCGTCTCTCACTGAAGCCGCGGAGGAAGGCGAGGAGCATCCGTGCGGCGAGTCGGGCGGTGCGTCCGTCCTGATCGTGGGGTGGCGAGAGCTCCATGATGTCGAAGCACTTGACCTGCTTGTGGCGACCGGCCTGGTAGACCCACTGCTCGCCGAGTTGCGGCGACCAGCCGCTGGGGTTGATGGCGCTCACGCCAGGCGCGTGGGCGCTGTCGAAGACATCCATGTCCAGCGAGACGAAAGTGGGCTGGGCGAGCCAGTCGTCGTCGGGGGTGCGCCCGGCGACCCGACCACCATGGGCGCTGAACCACTCGACATGCTCGCGGCTGTTGGCGTAAGCGTCGAGCCCGTGCACACGAAGCGACTCGGCGGCCCCGGTTTCGATGAGCTTTCTGAAGGGCATGCCCGATCCGGTCTCGGCGCGGACATCGAGATGGGCGTCGAAGTAGATGCCGTGCATGGGCTTGTGGTACTCGGCGACTCCCCGCACGAAGGGGAAGGTGAGATCGTGCCCGCCGCCGATCATGATGGGGAGCACGCCCTGCTCCATCATGGCGGTGGTGGCTTGTGTGACTCGGCCGTGCGTCTCGTGAAGGTCACCCGGCACGATCTCGACATCGCCCGCGTCCCAGATGGTCGGCCAGACCCAGTCGTGGGGGTCCGCGACGCCGTATCTCGCGAGCGCGGCTCGAAGGGCGACGGGGCCTTGGGCGGCTCCGGGGCGGCCGTGGTTGAGCTTGACGCCGGTATCGTCGGGGACGCCAAGGAGCCCGATCTGGCAGCCGTCGGGTGTTGGCTTGAGCAGCGAGGCGAACTTGGACGCGGGAAGATTGCTGGGCCATGCCGCGGGGCGTGTGTGGGGGATCGTCGTCATGGTTGAATGGTAGTGGGTCACCCGATCCCGAGTTCGTTGAGGATCAGCGGCAGGATGCTACCCGAAGGACCCTGCAGGGCGACATCGACGATGCTGGTGTTTGGCGTCGGGTCGCGGTTGATCTCGATGGTTGCGGCCCCGTTGCCTTTGGCAGCCAGTAGGAAACTTGCGGCGGGCTCAACGGTGGCGCTGGTGCCGATCGAGATGAACAGATCGCACTCGGCCATCGCACCGAAGCTGCGTTCGAGGGCTTCCTGGGGGAGCATTTCTCCGAACCAGACGATGCATGGGCGCATGAGCCCGCCGGCGGCGCTTGGGATCGGGAACGTGTCGAAGCTCAGTTCGCTCAGTGGGGTTTCTTTGCCAGTTGTTGTGCAGCGCCAGGTGTGGATCGTGCCATGGAGTTCCACAACATCGGCCGCGCCGGCACGCTGGTGGAGGCCGTCAACATTCTGGGTGATGAGCGTGAGCGATTGTGCTTGCTCGGCTTTGTGCTTCTGTAGGGCGGCGATAGCGAAGTGCCCCGGGTTGGGCTGCACATCGCGGGCGCGGGTGAACCGCCAGTGATACCAGCGTGTGACGAGCTCGGGGTCGGCGTTGAAAGCATCGAGAGTCGCGAGCTGCATCGGGTCGTACTTGGACCAGTGGCCCTCTTCGGGGTCGCGGAAGGTCGCGAGACCCGACTCTGCGGAGACACCCGCGCCGGTGAGGATGACAACGGATCGGGCATCGGCGATCATCTGGGCCGCGCGTTTCAGGTTGGTGCTCGCGTCAGTCATCGGAGTTTGAAGCTCGCCCAGACGGGGAAGTGGTCCGAGGGGTATCGGGCATTGTCGTTGGTGCGATCGATGTCGGCGGCAATGGTCTTGAGCCCGGGGGAGACGAAGATGTGGTCGATCATCTCACCATCGGAGGTCCCATCGAAGCCGTTGAAAGTTCCGACGGTGGTTTCGTCTGGGTGCACCGAGCGGTAGGTGTGGGTGAGCTCGGGGTTCTTGAGAAGTGCGGTGATGGCGGGGTTGGATTCGCCCGCGTTGAAATCGCCCATGAGGACGACCGGATCGTCGTGGGCGCGGCTGGCGATGCGATCGAGGATGAGTTGCGAGCTCTTCTCTCGTGATCCCTGAGAGCGGTGGTCGTAGTGGGCGTTGTAGACATACAGGGCTACGCCTGAGTCGCGGTCGATCAGGCGGGCCCAGGTGCAGATGCGGGTGATCGAGTTGCCCCATGAGGTGGAGGCGACGACTTCGGGGGTGTCGGAGAGCCAGAAGGTGCCCGAAGTATCCACGGCGAACCGGCGGGTGTCGTAGAGGATTGCGGCGTACTCGCCCTTGTTCTTGCCGTCATCACGCCCGACGCCGATGACGGCGTAATGGGGGAACTCGGCCGTGATCTCATTGAGCTGGAAGGCGAGGGCTTCCTGCACGCCGATGATCTGGGCGTCGCGTTCGCGGAAGACCCGCATGACGAGGTGGTCGCGGTTGGGCCAGCTGTTGTAGCCGTCGTCGGCGGTGCCGTAGCGGAGGTTGAAGGTCATGACGGTGAGCACGGAATCGTCCGATCCCTGCGCGGATTGCGCAAAGAGCAGGGCAATAAGAAGACCGAATACACGCAGAATGGACATCGCTTGGTGCTCCGTTTCATGCGTTCTGCATCGGGATGTCGACTCGTTGCTGCTTGCCGCACTCGATCGCGTCGTCGTAGCCCGCGTCGGCATGGCGGAAGATGCCCATCATCGGGTCATTGCGGAGTACCCGCGCCAGGCGGTCGGCGGCCTCGTTTGTGCCGTCGGCGACGATGACCTGTCCGGCGTGCTGGCTGAAGCCGATGCCGACGCCGCCGCCGTGGTGAAAACTCACCCAGCTCGCGCCGGAGGCGATATTGACGGCGAAGTTGAGCAGCGGCCAGTCACTGACGGCGTCGGTGCCGTCCTTCATGGATTCGGTCTCACGGTTGGGTGAAGCAACGGAGCCGCAATCGAGGTGATCGCGCCCGATGACGATGGGGGCGTCGAGGGCACCGACCTGGACCATGTTGTTGAAGAGCAGCCCGGCCTTGTCCCGCTCGCCCAGCCCGAACCAGCAGATGCGCGAGGGCAGCCCCTGGAAGGCGAATCGGGGTTCGCAGTTGGCAAAGTCCTGGTTGAGCAGGGCTTCGGGGTTCTTGTGGCAGCCGAGGATCCACTGGTGGAGGCGTTCGTTGTAGCCGCCGTCTTCCTTGGGGAAGAGCTGGAGCAGGGCGTAGTCAGTCTTGTAGATGTCGATGGGGTTGCCCGAAAGGGCGGCCCAGCGGAACGGGCCGCGTCCGAGGCAGAACTGCGGGCGAATGAAGGCGGGGACGAAGCCGGGGAAGGCGAAGGCATCCTTGAAGCCCTGATCGAATGCCCGCTGGCGGATGTTGTTTCCGTAGTCGAAGGTGATTGCTCCGTGTTTCTGGAGCTCGACCATCGCTTCGACATGGCGGCGCATCGAGGCGAGCGAGAGCTTCTGGTAGTCCTCCGGGTCGGCGATGCGTGCCTCGGCGGCCTCTTCGTTGGTGAGCTCGATGGGGCAGTAGCCCTGCAGCGGGTCATGGGCGCTGGTCTGGTCGGTGAGGGTGTCGGGCGTGATGTTGCGGGCGATGAGTCGTTCGAGCAGGGCGATGGCGTTGCCGTGCCAGCCGACGGAGACTGCAGCTTTCTGGTCCTTGAGTTCCAATGCCCGGTCGATCGCCGAATCGATGTCGTCGACCAACTCGTCGAGGTAGTTGTCGTCGAGGCGGCGCTGCAGGCGGGTGCGATCGACATCGGCGATGAGGCAGGTGCCGCCGTTGAGTGTCACGGACAGCGGCTGCGCGCCGCCCATGCCGCCGCAGCCGGCGGTAACATTGAGGGTGCCGGCGAGTGTGCCGTTGAAGTGTTCTCGGGCGCACTCGGCGTAGGTCTCGAAGGTGCCCTGCAGGATGCCCTGGGTGCCGATGTAGATCCACGAGCCGGCGGTCATCTGGCCG
>JAGQON010000024.1 GCA_020427395.1 Phycisphaerales bacterium | reverse complement strand
GGCCTGATCTATGTGGTGCTCGCGTGGCTCTTCGCCAGCTTCATCCAGCCCATCGTGGTGATGCTCGCCATCCCCTTCGCCATGATCGGCATGATCTGGGGGCACATCGTCATGGGCTCTTCCATGACCTTCCTCTCCATGATTGGGTTCATCGCACTGGCGGGCATCGTCGTCAATGACTCGCTCATCTTCATGGAGTTCTTCAACGAGCGCCGACGCGAGGGGCTCGATGTCTTCGATGCCGGCGTCGCCACGGGCAAAGCGCGATTCCGCGCCATCATGCTCACCACCATCACCACCGTGCTGGGCATCACCCCGCTCATGCTTGAGACAAGCTTCCAGGCCAAGTTCCTGATCCCGATGGCCATCACCATCGCCTTCGGGCTCATGAGCGCGACCTTCATCATCCTGCTCGTGCTGCCGAGCCTGCTGCTGATCTTCGATGACATCACCCACGCGTTCCGTGTCGCGTGGACGGGCAACATCGATCTGGCACGCAAGAACCCCAAGGTCCCCGACCCGGACATCGCATTCCTCGAGAAGGAAGCGCACCAGGGCTGAATCGCTCAGATTCTTGGGTGATTACTTGGGCGTGATGTTGGCGTACATCGGCTGGTTGTCGCGGATGAACTCGATGCGGATCGACTGCCCACGCTCGGCGGCCTCGAAGTAACTGCTGAGCTGATCGATCTGCGTGATCTGCTTGCCATCGACCTCGAAGATAAAGTCGCCGGGCACAAAGCCGATCTCCGACGCGGGCGAGCCCGCCGTGATATCGACGATCTGGAACCCCGACACCTCGCTTGTCCGGGTCCGGCTCAAACGGCGCTGCCAGACCGCGGGGATGATGCCGATGCCGATCTTGTCGAGGTATTCGCCGCCACGGTTCCGCACGATCTCGCGGTCGCGATCGATCACGATCGCGGAGGTCGTCCGCTCGTCGCCGTTGCGGATGTAACGCACCTCGGCGGGCTCGTTGGGCTTGATAAGCATGATCGCGTTGCTCAGTCGAACCAGGTTCTCGGTGGTGCGCCCGCCGATGGCGGTGATGATGTCGCCGCTCACGAGCCCGGCCTTCTGGGCAGGGCCGTCGGGGAGCACCTGCCCGATGACGACGCCGCCAGCGATGTTCAGCTGATGCGCCACGACGGGGTCCAGCGGGTCCATCGCGATGCCCAGCCACCCACGCTGCACATCGCCGGTCTCGATGATCTGCTCCATCACCGACTGCGCGATGTCCGCCGGGATGGCAAAGCCCAGCCCGTTGTTGCTGCCGGTTCGCGAGATGATGGCCGTGTTGATGCCCACGATGTTGCCGTACAGATCAACGAGCGGCCCGCCCGAGTTGCCCGGGTTGATCGCCGCATCGGTCTGGATGAACTCCTGCAGACGCCCGGTGCTTCCCAGGTTCTCATTGCCGGGCCCGAACGAGCCGCGCCCCTTGGCGCTGACGATGCCCGCCGTCACGGTCTGATCGAAGCCGAACGGTGAGCCCACCGCGAGCACCCACTGCCCGACCTTCAGCGCCTCGGAATCTCCAAATCGCGCGGGCTTGAGGTCGTCGGCCTCCACCTTGACCACCGCCACATCGGACTCGGCGAAGGTGCCGATCAGCTCGGCCGGCAGCTCGCGCCCGTCGTAGAGCCGCACGCTGATGGAGTTGCCGTTCTCAACGACATGGTTGTTGGTGAGGATGTAGCCGCGCGCATCGACGATCACGCCCGATCCCAGCCCGCCGTTCACCTCGCCGCGCCGGGTGGCGGTGCGGGTGGTGATGTGGACGACCGACGGCTCGATCTGCTCGGCCGCGTACGAGAACGCCTCGGAGATATTGAATGCGGTGGACATCGCGTGCCGCTGCGAGGCGTCGGGCTCGGCGACGCTGGCGACCGGGTCCGCGGCCATGACCTGCGGGGCGATCAGAAGCGTCGAGCCGGCGAAGAGCGCGAGCACGGGGATGAGCAGTGCCTTGGGTGATTGCATGTTGTGGCCTCCTACACGATCACTGATACAACGATCGGCCCCCTGACGGGGTTCGATGCAAATGTCGCGTCGGGCGCGAGACCCCAGCGCGATACCAGAGGAATGAATGGGATTAGTCGATCCCGTATTCCGCCCAGCTGCTGCTGGTCTCCGTGACCCGCACGCGTTCGAGGGTCAGATGCGATGGCAGGGAGAACGAGTTGCCCGTTTTCGGATCGACAAACGAGCCGCCCGCCCTGATCTGCCCCTCGACGAACTCATAGATGCGCTTGGCAAGCACCTCCGTCGTCGGATCGCACCCTTCCAGAACGATCAACCGGTCTCGATATTGCTCGGGCAGCGAATCGAGGATCTTGTCGTCCGAGTTGACCATCAGGGCGTGGTCGTACTGATCGAGGTAGTCCTCGACCGCGAGCTTCAAAGCCTTGAAATCACAGACCATATCGTGATCGTCGAGGCGATCGGCGCTAATCACGAGATCGACCCGGCGCGAGTGCCCGTGGGGCAACCGACACCGCCCGGGGTGCTTGGAGAGCATGTGCCCGTTCTCGATCTCGAAGGATTTGCAGACTCTGTAGCGCATGGGCCGGGATTGTAGGTCAGGTCCCTCGCGTGTCGCCAAAGAGCTGGATGTGGACGCGGGGGCAGTAGCTCCAGCCGCGTTTGATGCACTCGTCGATGACCCACCGGATCGAGTGGTTATCGGGCACAGACACCCCCTCGGGCATCAGCATGACATCGTGGGGCTGGTAGCCGCGGATCTGGGCGAGAACACTGTCGATCTCGGGCAAGTCCGATGGGCTGGCGACGACGAACTTGAGCTGCCGATCGGGGCTTGAGGCGATCAGCTCGTTGAGCGAAGCGGGATTGAGGCGGCGATGCTCGTGGCGCTGCGCCCACACACCGTCGGGGTCGCGCGGATCGTCGATCGGGGTCGAGTTGGCGAGCTTGGGCGAGATGCTCATGAGGTTGCACGACACACCCGGGAGCGTGACGGTGCCGGCGGTCTCGATGGTGATGTGCATGCCGGCTCTGGCGAGCTGGTTGCTGAGCTCGACAAGGCCCTTGAAGATCATGGGCTCGCCGCCGGTGAGCACGGCGTGCTTGACACCCGACGCGGTCGCTTCTTCGACCAATGACTCGATCGTCCGGTCGGTCTTCTCGGGTGCCCAGCTCGCATACGGCGTGTCGCACCAGGTGCAGCGCAGGTTGCAGCCGCTGAGTCGGCAGAACCAGCTGGGCGTGCCGGTGAGCTTGCCCTCGCCCTGGATCGAGACGAAGGTCTCCGAGATGGGCAGTGTCTCGCTCATGCGTGGCTCGCGGTGTAGCGGGTGGGGTCGGGCACGCCTGCTGCTTCGAAACCGCTGCGGCGCAGCACGCACGAATCGCAGCGTCCGCAGGCCGCACCTGTTTCGTCGGGGTCGTAGCACGAGTGCGTCATGCTGTAGTCCACACCCAGCGCTGAGCCGCGCTGGATGATCTGCGCTTTGGTCAGATCGATCAGGGGCGTGTGGACCTTGATCTTCCCGCCCTCGACGCCGAACTTCGTCGCGAGGTTCGCTGTTAGCATGAACGACTCGATGAACTCGGGGCGGCAGTCGGGGTAGCCGGAGTAGTCGATCGCGTTGACGCCGATGAACAGGTCCGTCGCGTTGAGGGTCTCGGCGAATGCAAGCGCGATGGAGAGGAAGACGAGGTTGCGTGCGGGGACATAGGTGACGGGGATGTCGTCCATGTGCGCCTCGTCGCGGTCCTTGGGGACTTCGATGCTGCTGCTGGTGAGGGCGCTGCCGCCGAACTGCCCGATGTCGATGGTGAACACGCGGTGCGAGCCGGCGCCCATCTGCTGGGCGATGCGGGTACAGGCCGCGAGCTCGTGGCGGTGCCGCTGCCCGTAATCGAACGCGAGCGTGTGGCACAGATAGCCCTGATCCTGGGCGATCGCGAGCACGGTGGTGCTGTCCAGGCCGCCCGAGAGGAGCACGACGGCGTGCCGGGGTGCGGAATCGGGGTTGTGTGCAAGCTCTGGCATGACAGAAGGTTAAGTGCTTTCGCGGTTGAATTCGTGCTACACGGGGGACGATTTTCCGTTAAGATAGAGTATGCCGCTCTCACTGCTCAGCGCGAGGGTGTTGTGTGTTCGCCCGATCGGGGTCACCTCCGACTACTGCCCTGTCTGCCGACAGGAGCGCCGTTTCCACCTCGCTCAGGCGGAGCGAAAGCGGTTCTTCCTCTGCTTCGATCAGGGCCGCGAGGGGCAGGTGCACCACGAGCTGACCTGCTTCGTGTGCGGGTGCAAGTGCGAGCGACCGGCCGAGGAACGCCCCATCGATATCCTGCCCGACCCCCGCAGCGCCGGGAGCTACGAGCCCACGGCGCTGCCGATCGTGCGCTCTCGCATCAACGACTGCCTGGCGATGGAGGAGGCGCTGCGGTCCGGGCGACTCAAGGGCGAGGACCGGGTCGAGATGATCCGCCACACGATTTATGCCTTTGCGCGGATCTATGACGAGGATCCCTTCGAGCGCATCAAGCCGTGGGTGATGCTGCTGCTGGTGCTCGCGATCACCGCGGTCACGGTGCTGGGCGTGTGGGCGATGCAGCGGAGCGGGCACTACCTGCCGCTGGTGGTCGCGGGCGGGGCGATCGTGATGATCATCGCGGCGCTGCTGTACTGGGTGACGAAGCACTCGCCGCGCAAACGGGTGCGGACCTGGCTGGCCACGGCCCTGCTGCCGCTGGACCCGACGAAGGAAGAGATCCTGCGTGCGCGCCGTGAGATGCAGGCATCGCGGATCAAGGCGGGGGACGCGATCCGGGGTGATAAGGTGCTGGCGAAGATGAAGAAGCTGCGGGCGGGCGGGGCGTGATCTCCAGCCCGATAACCGCGTTCATACCGAAGCAGCGAGTTCAACTGATTTCAATCGAAGAACGATTCGATCCATGTTTCTCGGAAGCATGGAGAAAAGTCAGATATGCCAGAACCACTTCATCGTCTTGAAGACTGCGGGTACCTGCCGTTATTCTGCCACCAGTGCAGATGTGCAGTGGCCCATAATGTCCAGCGTGTGCACAGCAGGATGCAATCGCTACTGCGCAGGCAGGCTGAGGTACCTTATGGCTACATCGCACGCTGTCCAGATTGTGGGCTCGCGTCCCCGATCAGTGATTCTGATGCCAGTGTGCGTCTTGATCATGAACCGACCAATGTCAAGGAATGCGCCCGCGAGCTCTTCGGGGAGGAGAACTCCGCTGAACACTGGCGCGTCCGCGACGAAGACATTAGGCTCGGGCTTGCAAAGGACGAAGATCGGCTTGATGCAATCGGAGCGGTGTTCGCGGCTGTCTCAGAACACGCAAAGCTGCCCAGCTTCGCCTCCGCGCCTCCAAAGCATCAGAGCATCAAGCTGAGAGCGGTCATCTGGTTTGCAGGTTTCATCGCAGTACTGGCGACCAGTCTGGTGCTCTCAAAGGAACCAGACTATTGGGCGGGCGTCATCATTACATCGATTGGCATGACGGTCGGCTGGAGCCTTGTTTGGGCGATTGTCTTTATGGATAGTGTGAGTCCCAGCCAGCAAGTGAAGAGACAGCACAAAGAGATGCTGCATCGCCTGGCGGCGGGATTGTCGCAACTTGAACCAACCGGGCACGAACTATCCTTGGTGCGCGAGTTTGGGTTTCAGCACAACTTCTGGACTGCTGCACTTGAGCCGCATGAACTACTGATCGAGATTAAGCGAGTCCGGGATCAGAGCGCTTCAACCGTCATGCAGGCGGCATGATTTTTCGCAGCACACCCGCGTTGAAGCTTCGGCCTTCGATTCGGAACTTGCGTTCGAAGTTGGTGCCGACGAGTTCGCCTTCGCCGGCGGACTCGGGTTTGTCGAAGCCGGTGAACTCGAAGGGCAGCGATTCGCGGGCGTCGAGGAAGGCGCGGACCTTGGGTGGGGCGGCGGGGATGCTCGGGCGTTTGAACTGTTCCTCGGCGGCGGATGATCCCTTGGCCCAGTGGTCGAAGTGGGCCAGATCCCAGGCCCACAGGTCGTCGTGGTCGGTGACGACGCGGAGTTCGCCGCCGGGCTTGAGCGTGCGCCAGATGTCGTAGAGGGTCTGGTGCTGGATGACGCGCTTCTTGTGGTGCTTGTTCTTGGGCCAGGGGTCGGAGAAGTAGAGGTGCACGACATCGATGATCGCGTCGGGAACGCGCCACTGCAGGAGCTGGGCGGCGTCGGTGTGCAGGACGCGGACATTGGTGTGGGTGTTCTCGTTCTCGCGTCGGCGGCGGATGCGGTCGGCGATGTAGGCCGCGAACTCGCCGGCCCATTCGATGCCGAGGAAGTTGGTGTCGGGCTGGAGGTCGGCCTGCTGGACGAGGAAGGCGCCCTTGCCCGAGCCGATCTCGAGCTCGAAGCGGCGATCGGGGTGGGCGAACCAGTTGCGGATGTCGAGGCGGCCGGATTCGGGGTCGTTGATGATGGAGTCGGGGAGCTCGGGGAGTTCTTCGCGCGAGATGCCCACGACGCCGAGCGCCGGGTCGAGAGGTTTTCCGTGTCCGAGTCCGAATGACATGGGGGAAGAATAGGCATTGGGGATCAGGGATTGGGGAAGAAGTGAAGGGCGGGTGCCACTACTCGCCGTCTTCGGCGCAGTAGTGCTCTTGTGGACTTTCAAAGACACTACTGCGCGTCTGCGCCGCGAGTAGTGGCACCCGGGGAGTGGGTCTAGTGTTGATGTATGCCTGAGACACCGCCGAGCGTTGGTTCGACCCGTATCCGTGTTCGTTATGTGGAGTGTGACCCGATGGGGGTGGCGCATCATTCGAGCTATCTGCCGTGGATGGAGATGGGGCGGACGGAGCTGCTGCGGGCGGTGGGGGAGAGCTACGCGGCGCTGGAGGCCGCGGGTGTGTTCCTGGTGGTGACGAAGCTGGAGGTGAAGTACCGGCGGCCGATCCGGTATGACGATGTGATCGAGCTGCGGACGAGTGTGTCGGGCGCGACGAAGGTGAAGCTGATGCACAGCTACGAGCTGGTGCTGGTGGAACGGGGTGGGAAGGTTCCGGATCATGCGGTGGATGCGAGTGTGCCGCTGGATGGGGTGTGCGCGGTGGGGAGTACGGAGATCGCGTGTGTTGGTGGGGATGGAAGGCCTCGGGCGTTGCCGGGGTGGTTGGTGGGATGACCCCGCGTGAGTCTGAGCTTGATCCTCCGGTGTGCCAGATCTGTGGCTACGAGCTGACTGGCATCGAAGAAACTCAGCGATCCGTCGTGCACTGCCCTGAGTGCGGGCACTATGCAAGCCTGGACGACAAGCGCCCGCTCACAACGACGAGGAAGTTCCTGCTCAGCTTCTTCAAGCCATGGGCATGGGCATGCCTGATTGGGCTGATGCTTGCGTTCCCGTTCGGATTGATGCTCAGTTCCAGTTGGGGGCTGCTCGTCATCCCGTCGCTGATCCTGCTTGGGATGCCGCTTATTATCGCGACTTATCTGTCATTCCGATGCACGCTGAAGTACATTGGTGAGTACCGAGCTGTATCGACGGCGAACTTCGGGGTGTATATGTATCTGATCTGGATGGTGATGTGGGTCGTCTACATAGCCGGAGTGATGACCGTGTGGGCATTCATCATGAACTGACAATCACATCAACCGCTCAATCGCCTGCGAGACATTCCGGATCGGGATCAGTTCCATGCCCTTGATCTTCGGGAGTTTGTGCTTGCCGGGGTCGGGGATGAAGGCGTGGGTGTAGCCGAGTCTGGCGCTCTCGCGGAGGCGTTGTTCGAGTTGGGTGGCGGGTCGCAGCTCGCCGCCTAAACCAACCTCGCCGATGGCGATGGTGGTGGGTGGTAGCGAGCGTTTGTAGTGGGCGCCGGCGATGGCGAGCGCGAGTGCGAGGTCGGAGGCGGGTTCGATGATTTTGAGGCCGCCGACGGCGGAGGCGAAGACATCGCGGTCGGCGAGGCGCAGGCCGCCGTGCTGTTCGAGGACGGCGATGAGCATGGCGAGGCGGTTGGAGTCGAGGCCGGAGGATTTTCGTTTGGCGCTGCCGACGAATCCGGTGGCGGTGAGGGCCTGGAGTTCGACCAGCACGCAGCGTGAGCCGTGCATGGCGGGGCAGACGACGGCGCCGGGGCGGTGTTCGTCTGAGCCGGAGATTGCGGCGACGGACATGCCGCCGGGGAGTTGCTGGAGGCCCTGGCCGGTCATCTCGAAGATGCCCAGTTCGAGTGTGGTGCCGAAGCGGTTCTTGATGGCGCGGACGATTCGTGCGGAGTGGTAGCGGTCGCCTTCGAAGTAGAGGACGGCGTCGACCATGTGTTCGAGCATGCGCGGGCCGGCGAGGGTGCCCTCTTTGGTGACATGGCCGACGAGGACGATGGCGGTGCCGGTGGCCTTGGCGAAGTAGACGAGCTCGGCGCAGCAGCGGCGGAGCTGGGTGACCGAGCCGGGTGCGGCTTCGAGGTCGGACTTGTAGATCATCTGGATGGAGTCGATGACGCAGACATCGGGCTTGATCTTGCGGGCCTGCTCCATGATGCGGGCGAGGTTGGTATCGGATAGGACGAAGAGGTTGTCGCTGTCGGCGACGCCGAGGCGCGATGCGCGCATCTGGACCTGCTGTGCGGATTCTTCGGAGGAGACATAGAGGACCTTGCTGGTCCAGTCGGGGTTGGCCTGGTCGAGCTTGACGGGCGAGGCCCATGCGCCGGCGGCCTGGAGGAGGAGGGTGGACTTGCCGATGCCGGGTTCGCCGCCGACGAGGACGACGGAGCCGGGCACGAGACCTTTATATGGATCGTTTTCGGTGCCGCCGAGCACGCGGTCGAACTCGTTGATGCCGGTGGGGAGTCGCCGGGTTGGGGTGCTGTTGGAGATGACCTCGGTGATGGGGGTGGCGTGCGGGGCGTCGCCGATGCCCTTGAGTTCGACCCAGCCGCCGCCGCGCTGCGGGTCGGAGCTGGCGGCCTTGTCGAAGCGGGATTCCTCGAGCGTGTCCCATCCGCCGCAGTCTGGGCATTTGCCCATCCAGCGTGAGTGGGTTGAGCCGCATGAGGTGCAGAGGAAGATGGTGCGCGTCTTGGCCATGGGCTGAGTATAGCCGATCGGGAGGTTTGGGCGGGTTGTGTTCGGGCTTGGTGTGCGGCGAATCTCCGCGGTGCGCTATGATCTGCTGCCCCTCAGACGCGATCCATCGCGGGAGCCCCGTGTGCCCGAGACCGAACCGACGATACCCGCAGCAGCCAAGCCCAAGCGCAAGCGGCGATGGCTGCGCGTGCTGATCGTCTTGCTGATCGGCATCCCGGTGCTGCTGGTGGCGACGGTGTACATCATCGGGCAGACCGGCGCGATCAAGTCATTCGTGGAACCGATGCTCGCGAAGCAGTTTGGTGTTGAGGTGGAGGCGGGGTCGATCAAGCTGGCGCCCGATGGCACGATTGTGATCCGGGACGCGGTGTTCGAGAGCGGGGATATCCGGGGCGAGGCGGCCCGGTTGGTTGAGATTGATCGCGCGGTGATCAATGTGGACTGGGGCGGTGTGCTACGCGGGCGTGGCATCCAGGTGTCATCGATCGAGATCGATCGCCCGACGATTCGAGTGAGTCAGGATGCCCAGAGCGGGCGCGTGAACCTTGCGGAGCTGGAGTACAACTCGGGTGGTGGTGGTGGGGCGACGCCTCGGATCGAACTGCGCAACGGCATTCTTGAGATCGGCGAGCATGAGGATGGGACTTACCGCAAGCTTAAGGCGCTCTCGCTGCGTGGTCGGATTGACGAGACGGACGCCAACGGCGTCTCGAAGTTTGCGCTGGTGGCGTTGCCGACGGAGGCGGGCATGGGCTCGCCGGACGCGTCGATTGAGGGCGGTCTGATCAATCTCACGGGCGAGATGGGCCCGGATGGCGTAAAGGGTCGGCTAGATGGGCTGCGGCTGCAGGACTGGCCGAGCAACTTTGTGCCCTCTCGTTCGCGTGGTATGTATGAGCGACTGGCGCTGTCTGGGGAGCTTGCCCCGACGATGCTCAACATCGATAGCAACGGGGAGGTCGAGGTCATCCTGATGCTCGACGGAGTGGCGATGAACCTGCCGTTCGACGACTCGGGTTCGATGACGGGATCTGGTGATCTGCTCCGCATGCGTCGCACGCGTGGGACGGTGGTCTTCGGGACACGCGGGCTTACGGCTGATCTCAGGGGGCTGATCGACGAGCTTGAGTACACCGTGGAGCTGAACTATCGCGGGCTTGATGCGCAGAGCGCTTTCGATGTGGTGCTGACGACAGACTTTCGACTCGACGACCGCTTCAGGCCTGCCAAGTTTCTGCCGGAGAATGTGCTGGAGAAGCTGGATCGTTTCAGCAACCCGGTCGCCGATGTGCACGCTCGGGTTCTGGTTGAGCGTGCGGAGGGGGCGTCGATCCGTGTTTCGGGCGAAGCGAGCATCAGCAACGGCAGCGCGACCTACAAGAAGTTCCGCTACCCGTTCCACCAGCTCGAGGGCGAGGTCGCCTTCGATCCTGATCGGCTGATCATCAAGCGGATTACCGGCGTGGGGCCGAGCGGCGCGACGCTTGAAGCCGACGGGCTGTTCTCGCCGCTGGGTGAGGATTCGGTCGTCACCATCAACCTGCGGGTGGGCGAGCTGCCGATGGATGAGCACCTGATGGGTGCGCTCGATGCCGATCAGCGCGAGCTGGCTCAATCGCTCTTCAGCGAGCAGGATTATCAGCAGCTGCTGGACGAGCAGCTGCTGCTGGATCAGCGCGACCGTGAGGATCTGGCGGAGCGGCGGCGGGAGATCTGGGATCGGCTGGACGGGTGGGACCCGGACCGTGACGGCAATCAGGCGGCCCGCGATGCGCTGGCGGCGCAGCTGGGCGTGATCGATCGCATGCTGAGCATCCCCGAGTTCAGCTTCGGTGGCAAGGCCAACGCGGAGGTGGTGCTGCGGCGTCACCCGGAGCGCCCCGCGGATAACCGCTGGACGACCGATGTGCAGATCGTGCTGCCTACCGCGGGGCTGGTGCCGGGGCACTTCCCGCTGCCGATCGTCGCGCACGATGTCGAGCTGCAGATCAGCGACGAGCTGGTCGAGCTGGCGGGGGGCACCTACAGCGGTATCGGCGGCGGTTCTGCGGAGGTTTCCGCGGTGATCGATCGCACGAAGCCCGATGCCAAGCCGGTTGTGAGCATCACCGCCAATGACATCCCGATCGATGAGCGACTCGTCGCGGCGATCCCTGGCTATCACGCCCAGCAGAGCAGTGACCCCGACGCGATCTCGCTGCGTCGCATCCTCGATCGCATGCGTCTGGGTGGGAGTGTGGAGTGCCGAGCGACGATCGGGCCGCGGAGTGACAACCGTTTGGGATTCGATGTCGAGGCGACGATCACCAAGGGGTACGCCCGCCCGATCTATCAGGGGCTGCGCACGCCCGATGATCCGCTTGCGGTGACGCCTGGCAGCAACCCGCTGGCGCTCGATGATCTCTATGGCACGGTGTATGTCACCGAGGAGCTGATCATCGTAGATATCAGCTCGATGCTGTCCTCGCCCGAGCTGCCGATCGCGCCCACGCCGGTGTCCGTGCTAACCCAGCTCACGCTGCCGGACAAGCGGCGCGGCGTGGGGGGCGAGCGCCGGTCCATCGGTCTTCTGCCCACTGAGTACGGCCCGCCTGTGCCCGGCGCGGAGATCTTCGCGTCGGCCCGTGTGGACGGCTTGGACTTTGCCATGCCGCTGCAGCACGCGGTGGCGGTGGTTTCGCCCCGGATTGCGCGCGAGCTGATCGCGTACCGCGACGCGTATCACCCGGACGGGGTGCTGGCGATCGATGCGACGCTCGAGGGCTTCGTCGGGGGGGCGAGCGAGAGCAGCTTCACGCTCGATCGGATCGAGTCGCTCTCGTTCACCTACGACGAGACACGCTACCGGCTGGGCGCTTCGTGGGGTCGTGCGACGCTTGATCTCTCCAGCGGGCTCTCGCTGCGTTTCGATGATTTCCGGGTGCCGATTGAGACGCAGGGGCGGAGCTCGGGTGTGATCAGCATCGACGGGCCGCTGCCGCTGACACGACCGGGGCAGCTGATCGAAATCGAAGACCCGGAAACGCTCTCGCTGAGCTATGAGCGGGGCACGCTCGACTCACCAATCGCCAAGCTCGCGATCGATCGATTCGGTTCCGTGGCGACTCAGGATTGGCTGACGAGGAACCAGCTCCGGGCGAGCTTTGATCTGGATATCACGATGACGCCGGTCGCGGGGCTCTACCGTATCCCCGAGGAGGCACCCAGCATCGGGTTGCTGCCGGTGAGCGTGCACGGCTCGCTTGAGCCGGAATCGTTATCGCTGACGATGAACGATCGTGAGGCGATGTTCGAGTCGGTTACGGGGCGTGTGCTTTTCGAGGGGTATGAGGGGCGCTTCGCCGATATCCGGGCGGAGGGGCCCGAATCTTCGATCGGGGTCACGGGTACCTGGACGCTGCTTCCCGGGCAGGGGCTGGATATGGACCTCATCGCCAGCGCCTCGGGCTCGCTGCTCGAGGGCCCGACGCGGGCGATCCTGCCGCTGGCTGTGGGGCGAGTGATCGATTCATTGCAGATGCAGGCCGAGGGCGGGGTGTCGATCGACGCGCTGCACATCACCACGAATGCGTTGGGTACGGATCGGAGCGTCTATGACATCCGGGGCGAGGCGTTGATCTCGCAGGGCAGCGCCGTGATTGGGCTGCCCATCTCGGAGCTCAGCGGCACGCTGGGCTTTGCGGTGCGTGGCGAGCAGGACACGCTCGGCTACGAGCTGCGCCTGGAGGCATCGAAGCTTCGGGCGGGGCTGATGCGGGTCCACGACGCGAGCGTGCAGATCATCGGCGATGCCGACAGCCCGGGTGTCGTGCTCATTCCTGAGATCATTGCGGGCATGCACGGCGGGCGTATCGCGGGCAGCGCGCAGATCCGCCCCAATCGGTTGAATGAGCCGCAGTACTGGATGGAGCTGCACGCCTCTGGCATCCGCGCCGCGCCGGTGTTTGACGATCTGCTGCTCCCGCCGGGTGGACTTGAGGGCCCGCCCAGGCCCGGGCGTGAGAGCGTGCTCAGCTCGTGGTCGCAGGCCGAGGACCTCTCGCGGGGCTCGATGTTGGCGGATCTGACGATGACCGGCCCGATTGGTGTGCCTGAGCGTCGTGTTGGTCGCGGGAGCGTGGAGATCAAGGGCGGCTCGGTGCTCGCGTTGCCGGGTCTGATCAACCTGATCGAGGCGAGCAACCTTTCGCTGCCCACGGGTGCGACGATCGACCTGGCGCAGGCCCGCTTTTATGTCGATGGCCCGAACCTTGCGTTTGAGCAGCTCAGCGCCTCATCGCGGCGCGTCGAGATCCTGGGTTATGGCACCGTGAACTGGGAGAACCGGGGCGTCGATCTCCGGTTCAGGTCGCGGGCGATCAACCCGATCCCGATCGTTTCTTCGCTTTTCGAGACGCTCCGTGATGAGCTGATTACGACGCGTGTGACAGGCACGATCGACAAGCTGGAGTATTCGGTTTCTCAGTTCAGCGGCACCCGCCAGCTGGTGAATGCGCTGCTGGGTAACCCGCTGAGCGAGCAGGAGCAGCGTATCCGCCTTGTCGAGCAGCAGGTTCAGGGGGATCGCATCCGCGTCCGGCGTTCCACGAGCGACGAGGTGCACCGCCCCAGCAACGAACCGCCCGACGACCGTGACTGGTCGCAATCCGCGATCGTTCCGGGTCGGGAAGACCGATAGTGGGCTCATCGCGGGCGGACGCATAGAGTGTTCCCGCGCGCCACGAAGTTGAATCACCCAGAAGAAGGCAGAAATGAGCGATCGAGAACACAACCGGGTCGAGCTGAACCCACCCAGCAGCACGCAGCCAATGAACGAGCAGGCGGCCCCGCCAGAGCAGCCCGAGGTGCGCCGTGCCGACGACGGTGAGGTGCAGGACCGGATCATTGAGCTGCTCGATCTGGTCGCGGGGCGTTCGGACGATTACGACAGCAAGCTGGTTCGCGAGCTGATCACGGCCGCGCTCAAGCTGATCCCCGACGGGCGTGACACGGGCGAGCTCAAGCTGATGACGGCGGCGATGAAGGAGCTTCGTTACGCCTACCGGGTGTTCGGGCAGTATCCAGACTCGCACAAGGTCACCATCTTCGGCAGCGCCCGCACACCCGAGGACCACCCCGATTACAAGGCGGCGGTCGAGTTCTCCAAGATCATGGCCCTCACGGGCTGGATGTCGATCACCGGCGCGGGCGACGGCATCATGAAGGCCGGGCACGAGGGCCCGGGGCGCGAAGCGAGCTTCGGCGTCGCGATCCGCCTGCCCTTTGAGACGACGGCCAACGAGCACATCATCGGCGACGAGAAGCTCATCAACTTCCGGTATTTCTTCACCCGCAAGCTGATGTTCCTGTCGCAGTGCGATGCGGTGGTCTGCTTCCCCGGCGGGTTCGGTACGCTCGACGAGACCTTCGAGACGCTAACGCTTGTGCAGACGGGCAAGGCGAGCATGATCCCGATCGTGTTTGTCGATGGTGATTACGACGGCGAGCACGGGTCGTACTGGCAGGGCTGGGACCGTTATGTGCGCCAGCAGCTGGCGGATCGCGGCTGGATCAGCCGGGAGGACTTCAGCCTGTATCACATCGCCAAGGACCCGCAGGACGCTGCGGACCACATCTTCAACTTCTACCGCAACTACCACTCCTCGCGGTATGTGCGTGACGACCTGGTGATCCGTTTGCAGAAGCGTCTGCGCGACGAGGACATCGAAACACTCAACGAGGAGTTCGCGGTGCTGGTGAAGAGTGGAAAGATCCACCAGACCGAGGCGTACCCGCAGGAGCGAGATCACATGATGCTCCCGCGTCTCGCCTTCACGCACACGCGGCACAAGTTCGGGCTTGTGCGGGCGATGATCGATCGCATCAACAGCTTTGAACCCGCCGATGCGTGATGCCGCCCGTCATGCCGTGTTGCTGGCGATTGCGTCGGCGATGCTCGCTGCGCCGGGCTGCAACGGCGTGCGCAAGTGGTTTGCCCCGGCCGAGCAGGTCGAGCTGAGCGATGGGGCGAGCATTGCCAGCGAGTCGCAGCTCGCGGACCCCGACGCCCGTCAGGGGATCGAGGTGCGGATGCTGGTGGTCGACGATACGGATTACGACGCGCCTCGTGCCCTCCGACCGTTCGTGGGGGCTTTGGCGGAAAGCAGCGTTGATGAATCGACCCGGGAGGTTTGGTCTTCGTGGGGTCTGCGCCTGATCGAGGTGCCCATCGACCAGCTCGATGCGACGCTTGCCAAGCTGCGCGTGGTCCGACCGATCAGCAACCAGTGGCTGGGCGAGTTCGGTGCGTGGCGTGCGATCATCCGCTCGGGCGAGAACGGCGGCACGCGCGTTCGCGTAGGCGAGTCGCTGCGACAGATCGATGCGGGTCGTCCCCGAATCATCGCCCGCTCGTGGAGCGAGCCGATGCTGGTTGACGACGGGGTGCGTCAGGTGCTGCGATTGGATCTTGGTGTGCAGATCGAGGCCCGGGGGGACAACCAGTTCCTGCTGCTCCCCGATCAGCGCGAGCGGACACTTGACGATGAGGGGCAGGTGATCGACGAGCTGCTCGGCTCGGTGATGCTGCGTGGTGATCGGGCGCTGGTGATCGTCGGCGAAGAGCCCGGCGCGGACTGGTCCCGGATCCCTGACCCGGTCGTAGTGATCGAGACGCCGTCTGAGGATGAAGAAGAAGCGGGGCAGGCTGAGACCACGGGCCAGCCTGTTTCGAGGGCGATCGTTGAGCCCCGCGTGCCGCCGGTTCGCTCGCTGGGCGAGCTGATGTTCGTGTCTCCGGGGTCGCGGATGACCCGGGCGGGCGAGTCTCGCAATGTACCCAAGCGTGTTGTCGTGGTGCTTGTTCCGAGCCTGCGCGGCGATGCGCTCAATGAATCCAGCGGGGGCACGCCTTGACGGTATTTCTGGAGATCCTGGCGCTCGTGGGCGGGCTGGCGGTGCTTATTGTGGGTGCCGATCTGCTCGTGCGTGGCGCGGCCCAGCTGGCGCGGGTGTTCGGGCTCTCACCGTTCGCGATCGGGGTGACGGTTGTCGCGTTCGGGACCAGCGCCCCGGAGATGTTCGCGTCGATCGGCGCGGCATTGCAGGGCGTGGAGGATCTGGCGATCGGCAATGTGTTGGGCTCGAACATCGCCAATATCCTGCTGATTCTCGGCGCGGGCGCGATCATCGCACCCATCGGCATCCACCGGCGTGTACGCATGGTCGAGCTGCCGATCATGCTGGCGATTACCGGGCTCAGTCTTGTGCTGATGTACGACGGACGCATCTCCCGGCTCGATGGCGTGCTGCTCTTTGTGGGGCTGATCGGCTATGTGATCTTTATCGTCAGGGCCCACAAGGTTGAGATCGAGCACGAGGGCGAGGAGGTGGTCACTCACCCGCGTTCGGCGTGGCTGGATGTGCTGATGGTGGGCATCGGCGTGATCGCGTTGGGGCTGGGTGCCAAGGCCCTCGTTTTCGGGGCGTCGGGCGTCGCGGTGCGCTTGGGTGTGCCCAGCGGCGTGATCGGCACGACGGTGGTGGCCCTGGGGACGAGTTTGCCCGAGCTGGCGGCGACGGTGCGGGCGGCGGTGGGCAAATCATCGGACATCGCGGTCGGGAATGTGGTCGGGTCGAATATCTTTAATCTACTGAGCGTGCTCGGGGTGACGGCGATGCTGCACCCGCTGACGATGCTCGACATCCAGATGACCCACGCGTGGGTGATGCTGGGCGTCAGCGTCGGGCTTGTTGTGTTCGCCCTGATCCGCCCGGCGATTGGGCGGATGGTGGGGATCGGGTTCCTGGCTCTGTACGCGGTGTTCACGGTGTATGTGTATATGGGGTGATCTCACCCGCTCTTGATTGATTCCTCGGGTTCGCTTATTTCTGGCCTGAATCCGCCCGATCATGCTCCCGGTGCGTACGCACGCCGCTGGAGTCTTAGATGCTGCGAGTTCCGATGTCACACGCGAAGCCCGGGATGGAGCTGGCGATGCCGGTATATCACCCGCGGAGTTCGGCGCGGCTGCTCCTGCGTCCGGGGGTGATCATCGAGCGGAGCACGATCGAGCGGCTGATGGAGCTGCGCCTACCGGAGCTTTGGATCAAGTATCCCAACATGGAGATGATCGCCAAGTTCGTCTCGCCCCATGTGCAGTCCGCCCGCGCCGAGATCGCCCATCAGGTGGCCGAGGCGTTCGACATGGCGGGCGAGAAGATGCACGCGAGGATGGACTTCCCGAGTTACTCGGCCGCGATGAGCACGCTCATGGCGCGTCTGGTTGAGGACCCGGACGCGGCGATCTTCATCGGCGAGATTGCCGACACCGGTTCGCCCGCGATCCGTCACGGTGCCAATGTCGGTTTTCTTGCGATGCTGATGGGGCTGCGGCTCGATTTCTATCTGCTGCGGGAACGCTCGCGGCTCTCGCCGCGTCTTGCCAAGGATGTGACCAGCCTGGGTGTCGCGGCCATGCTGCATGACATCGGGATGACGCGCCTGCGGGCGTCGGTGCTTGAGCGGTGGGCCGAGCATCACGACGCTACCGATCCGGAGTGGCGTGAGCATGTTCGGATCGGGTACGAGATGATCCGCGGGCATGTCGAGCCCTCGGCGGCCGCGGCGGTGCTCAATCACCATCAGCGATTCGATGGTTCGGGCTTCCCGACGCGTGTCCGCAACGGCGAGGAGAAGGGGCTTGAGGGCTCGCAGATCCACATCTTTGCGCGGATCCTGATCGCTGCGGATCTGTACGATCGGATGGTGCACCCCGCGTACACGATCAGCGACTCGGAGGATTCCCGCAAGTCTCGGCCGCCGGTCTATGCCCTGAACCGGATGATCCGAGAGCCGTATCGGTCGTGGATCGATCCGATCGTGCTCCAGGCGTTGATCTCGGTCTGCCCGGCGTATGCGCCGGGGTCGGTCGTGCGGATCAGCGACGGGCGCAAGTGCGTGGTGATCGACTGGGATTCGCGCGATCCATGCCGCCCGATGCTGCGTGAGATGACCCATTTCGAGGACACGGAGGCCGGGGAGATCATCGATCTTCGTGGCCAGCGTGAGCTGAGCATCGTCGAGAGCGATGGGTTCGATGTGCGCGAGTACAACTTCTACCCTGAGCACGAGCACGCGTTCGACTTGCGGATGATCGAGCGTTCGCTGAGCAACGGGCTCTACTCGGTCTCGCCGGAGGTGATGAACACCTTCAGCGATGATCCCAGTGTCAACCCGTTCGAGGGTGCCGTCGATGACGAGGACTCGTCAGAGCAGGCGGCCTGATCCAGTCTACCATCCCGTCATGAGCGAAGCAGCATCCAAGCGATGGCTCCTGTGCGTCGCGGCCCCGCGAGAGGTTCGCGCGGTGCTCGATGCGCTGGGTATGGGTTCGTTGGAGTTGCCTGAGCCGTGGTCGCTGATTCGTGCGGCTGATCGCTTCGATCTGGTGCGCACGGGTGTGGGCAAGTCCAACGCGGCGGGTGCGACAGCCCGCGTGCTTAATCCGGGTGTGCATGCCGGCGTTCTCAGCGTGGGCATCGCGGGGGTGCTCCCGGGGTCGGGCCTGGAGCTTCTCGATGTGGTCTGCGCGACGCGGAGCGTATTTGCCGATGAGGGCATCGGATCGGACAGCGGGTTCATCCCGATGGACCGGGCGGGCTTTGGCGCATTCCCGGACGGCTCGATGGGCATCGAGCATGATGAGCAGGTACGGGGCCATCTCATGGCGCACTGCGATGCCGAGGGCATCATCGCCACGGTGTCCTGGTGCTCGGGCAGCGATGCCTGCGCGTCGGGTGTTGTGCAGCGGACCGGGGCGATCTGCGAGGCGATGGAGGGTGCGAGCGTGGCGCTGGCGGCGAGGCGGATTGATCCGGCGATCCGGACCGGCGAGCTGCGTGTGATTTCCAATACCACGGGCGATCGGGGCCGTCAGCGTTGGGCCCTTGATGATTCGCTGGAGCGCCTCGGCGAGGTTCTCGGACCGGCCCTGAGCACGCTCTGCTGAGAAGGTGTTGGGACTGTGCGGGCTGGATCGGCAGGGCACGCGTGGTGTTCTCCCGCAATCGCGTGTGTTGCTGACGTGCTGAACTGATGATCGAGATCTGTCGATCCCTTATCCGAAGGGCGAACTCGGGTACGGCGCTGCCGTCTCGCTGTTCGTCCGCCCGACGCCGGGTGGGAAGGGATCGAGTCGATGAAACGCAAACCACAGTTTGGAAAGCTCGGGAAGCACTTGGGAAAGAGCAAGGGGAAACTCGGTACATCGCTGCAGAGCGTGGGTTCGATGCGTCCCGGTGCGATTCCGCTGATGCTCGAGTTCGGGGTTTCTGGTCTCAAGGTGCTTCAGCTGAGCGGGCACAATCCCAGCTCGATCAGCGCGCTCGCTTTTATGCCCACGCCCGACGATTTGCTCGACAACCCGGCCAAGCGATTGCTGTTCCAGATGGACGCGCTTCCCAAGTTCCTCAAGGGCGAAAAGATCAACGCGACACGCGGCGCCTGCCTGATCCCTGCCGGGCAGATGGTGTGCAAGCACATGCAGATCATCCCGACCGAGGGCGTGCCGAACGAGCAGATCGCCGCGGCGCAGCTGAGTTCGCAGATCGGTTGCGATCCCGGTTCGTTGCTGGTTCGCTGCCGCGAGGTGCCTGGTGTCAGGAAGCAGGGCAAGCAGGAGGTCATCTGCTACGGCGCATCACGCGAGTTTGTGGGTCGCCTGATGGGCGCGCTCAAGAGCGTGAAGCTCGATCCTGTTGGTATCCACAACGAGTTCGACGGGTTGTCGCGTGCGATGCAGCTGCGTGATGACAGCGCCGGGGGCGGGAAGAACTCAAAGCCCCGTCTCGTGCTCGACCTGGGCACGGGCAGCACCAAGGCCATGATCATGCACGGCTCATCGATCGTGTTCGCACGGACGATCGAGTTGGGTTCGCGCCATTTCGATGAAACGATCTGCCACCAGCTGCGCTGCACCATGCTTGAGGCCCGCGAGATGCGCCACGCGTTGACCGAGCTGCGCCCCAAGCAGAAGGTCGCGGTCGCCAGCTCGGGGCTTCCCGGCATGCCACCACCAAGCGAGGCGAGCGAGCCTCAGCCCGCGCCCGGCGGCGGCTTCGGTGCTCAGCGCGGCCCGCAGATCGATCTGAGCGAGCCGATCGAGATCATGTGCGATGAGATCTCGATGTGTCTGCGGTATCACGATGCGCTGTTCCCCGGCACGAAGGTTGAGAGCGTGGTGTTCGTTGGTGGTCAGGCCAAGCACCAGCCGCTGCTGACGGAGCTGGCGCGTCGCCTGAAACTCGAAGCACAATCGTTTGACCCGCTCGCGTGCCTGGCGCGCAGCGGCAAGGTGCCCGTGAGCGGGCTTGATCTGCGAGCCGCGCAGCCCGGGTGGGCGGCGATCGTCGGCGGGGCTTTGAGCCCCATGGACCTGTGAGAGCATTGGAGTCAAAGCCATGAGCCAAGCGAGCGGTCAAGCGGGGGGGAGCTTCCTTCCCAAGGAGTATGTGAAGGGGCGCAGCCAGCTGCGTGCCAACATCATGGCCCTGTTCCTCTTCGTGCTCGTCCTGGGCGGCGTGGTGGGGGCGTTTGTCGTGAACCACCAGCGTTGGCGCCGGGTTCACCATGAGCAGAAGCTCGTGGCCGCCTCGTTCGAGGAGGAGGCCGCCAAGATCAAGCAGCTCGAGGCGCTCGAGAAGCAACGCGAGGAGCTGATCGAGCGTGCCGAGGTTGTCACGGCGCTCAAAGACCGTGTTCCGCGGAGCGTGATCATGGGCGAGATCGTGCGGGCGATTCCCAGCGGTCTGACGCTGACCGAGTTCAACATGGAGGGCGAGCGGATCAAGCCGCCGCCACCGCCCAAGGACCCCAAGGCGACTCCCAAGACGCGCTCGATCAACGGCAAGGGCGTGACCGCGGGCAAGGACGAGGAAGAAGAGAAGCCCAAGGTGCTTCCTCCCAAGTTCAGGTTCACGCTGAGCATCGAGGGCATCGCGGGTGAGAACGACCAGGTTGCGGATTTCCTGAGTTCGATCAAGGCGTCGCCGCTGTTCTCGCAGGTGGAGCTGCCGCTGATCGACGAGACGATCATCGACAAGGAGTCCTACCGCAAGTTCAAGGTAACGCTTGTGCTTCGTGAGCAGGCCGATGCGCGTCTTGTTGAGGGTACCGAAGAGTTCAAGATCGGGCGAGTCGATTTCGGCATCGCCGAGACGAAGACCGACAGCGAGTAAGGAGCAACCATGAAGTTCTCATCACGCGAACTGATCCTGTTTCTCGCGGTGCTGCTGGTGCCCATCGTGAGCTATTTCGTGGTCTTCAAGCCGCAGAACGCGAGCATTGAGAAGGCGACGATCGAGATCCAGCACAAGAAGGAGAAGCTTGCCACGCTGCGAGCCGAGACGGCACGCAACGAGAACCTCCGCAACGCCAACGAGGACATCAGCCAGCGGATCGTGGATATGGAGTCGCTTCTGCCTACGGGCAAGGAGATCGACATGATCGTTCGTCAGGTCTCGGCGCTTGCGGTCGAGTCTGGGCTGACACCGCCCACGCTCAAGAGCGAGAAGCCCGTCGCGGCGGCCCGTTTCCGCGAGCAGCCGCTGACCATGAGCACCTCCGGCAGCTTTGAGGGTTTCTACGAGTTTCTCCTGGCGTTGGAGCGTCTGCCGCGATTGACGCGTGTGGTTGATCTCGTGCTGCAGGATAGCAACGACGAGGGCATCGAGGTCGACGCTGAGTTCACGCTGAGCATCTACTTCCAGGGCGACGAAGGGAGCGAACTGTGAACGAGCACAACGAGTACATGAATCCCGATCAGAACTCGGGCGAAGAGGGCTCGAGCAACATCTTCCTGAACCTGCACGAGACGGATTCGACAGGCATTCCCTCGCTGAAGAACGCGCCGGACTCTGTGATCAGCACCTCGGCAAGCGAGTCCAAGGTGAGCCCCCAGATGCTTGTAGCGCTCGGCGTGGTGGCGGTGGGCGCGGGCATGATTTACGCGATGCGTTACATCGGCATGAAGGCGGGCCTGGACGATCAGGTCGTCGCCATCGATTACACCTCGCAGTCGAGCAATGCCGATTTTAACAAGCGGTTCGGACAGATGATCGGCGAACTCGATGAGTCGTCGATCGCGGTGCAGTTCGGCGAGCAGACCGAGTTCACCAGCGAGCCCTTCGCTCGACCCCGCGCGGTCAGCAACAAGGCCGCACCGGTGGTCAAGGCCGAGCCGGGCATGAGCGAGGAGGAGCGGCTGGCGTTGCAGCGCGAGCGTGAGCTGGAGTTTGAGCGCCAGCGCCGTCATGACGCCGTGGTGAGCGAGGCCATGAGCTTCCATCTCCAGGGCGTCGTGGGCGGCTCTCGTCCGGCGGCGCGTGTCTCGGGGCAGGCGGTCGCAGTTGGCTCGAAGCTCGGCGAGTATTTCAAGGTCACCCAGATCACGGGTCGGAGCGTGGTCATCGAGGGCGATGGCATGAGGTTCGAGATCGCGTTGGGTGAACCAACGAAGCAGATCGACTAATCGCGGAAACGCCACAGGGACTGAACATTGGCGAACATCGATGACATTCTGAATGATCTCGGGGTCAGCGGCGAGGGGCAGCCAAAGCGCACCGCGCGCAGGCCTCGCCCTGACAGCGCGCGTCACACGCTCGACAAGCGCCCGGGGTCGTTCTCCCCGCTGCCATCGATGCCCAGCTCGCAGACCCGCTACGGCGGTGAGGATTCGCCGAGTGTCGACGAGGACCCTGCGGTGCTCCAGAAGCGGCTGGCGGCACCGACGGTCGATGTCGGTCGGGCCGTGAGCGAGGTGTACCGCCCCAACCAGGACGAGCTGGATGCGAATCAGTCGATCTCCGGCGAGATGAGCGAGATGCTCATCGAGCAGGAGGCGGTCACTCGAGAGCAGATCACCAACGCGGAGAATGTTCTGCGTCAGTCGCCCGGGCGCACGCTCGTTGAGGTCCTGCTCGAGCAGGGTGCCGATGAGGAGCGTGTGCTCAGTGTCGTCGCGAGCTGCGCCGGGGTTGGGTTCGAGCGGATCAACCTCGAGAAGGGGCTTGACGGCGGGTTCGATGGCAAGCTGCTCCAGCGTCTCGGGCTCGACTTCTGTCAGGCCAATCTCGTCGTGCCGCTTCGCACCGAGGGCAGCCGCGTGGTGGTTGGCACGATCAACCCCAGTGATGTGTTCACGATCGACGAGATCCGTTCTCGGTTGCGTGTCGCCAGCGTCAAGGTGGTGATCTCGACCCCCAGTGACCTGCTCAAGGCACTGGAGATGGTCGGCGGCGCCAGCGCCACGGAGATGGACCTCTCGGAGATCCTCGCCGATGTTGACGAGTCTGATGTTGAGGTCACGACCGCCAAGAGCGCGGAGGCGGTTGATCTCGAATCACAGGCGGGCGAATCGCCGGTTATTCGCTATGTGAACTACATCATCCAGAACGCCGTGAAGGAAGGCGCGTCGGATATTCACATCGAGCCGGGTGAGAAGAAGATCAAGGTGCGTCTGCGTGTGGACGGCGTGCTCTTTGAGTCAATGAATCCGCCGCCGCAGATGGCCGCGGCGATCGTGTCGCGTCTGAAGATCATGGCGGATCTTGATATTTCCGAGCGGCGCGTGCCTCAGGACGGTCGTATTCGTTGTGTTGTGGGTGGTCGCAAGCTCGACCTGCGTGTGTCGACGCTCCCGTCGGGTTACGGCGAGAAGGTCGTGATGCGTATCCTGGACACCAAGTCGATCAATGTGCAGCTGGAAGATCTGGGCTTCGATGAGCACACGCTGGATATATGGAAGCACCAGATCAACGAGCCCCACGGCATCCTGCTCGTGACAGGCCCGACCGGTTCGGGTAAGACGACGACGCTGTACTCGTCGCTGCGTCAGATCGACAAGGTCAAGTTGAATGTCTCGACGGTTGAGGACCCGATCGAATACCACCTCGAGGGCATCACGCAGACCCAGACGCACGAGAAGATCGGCATGACCTTCGCCAAGGCGCTCAAGGCCCTGCTGCGTCAGGACCCGGATGTCATCATGCTTGGCGAAATTCGCGACCATGAGACCGCGCACACGGCGGTTCAGGCGGCCTTGACGGGTCACCTCGTGCTCTCGACACTGCACACCAACGACGCGCCCAGCTCAGTGACGCGTCTGGTCAACATCGGGCTCGAGCCGTTCCTTGTGGGCGCGGCCGTGAACGGCGTGCTGGCGCAGCGGCTGCTGCGTCGTCTCTGCCCACACTGCAAGGCCCAGGAGGCGCCCTCGGAGGAGATGAGCGAGTTCCTGGAGATTCAGGGCCTCCCGAGCCACGAGATGTGGGTTCCCAAGGGCTGCGACAAGTGCCGCAATACCGGGTATGCCGGGCGGGTGGGTATCTACGAGATGCTGGCGGTGGACGACGAGCTTCGCGACATCATCGCACGAAACCCAAATGTGTCGGAGTTCCGGCGGATGTGCCTTGAGCGCGGGATGAACTCGCTGCGCCAGGACGGCATCAACAAGGCCAGCACGGGGCTGACGAGCGTTCAAGAAGTGCTCCGCGTGACCAGCGGGCACTGAGCCAAGCCGAGCTGATGCAGGGTGTTATCCCCAAATCGAGTGATCATGAGGCGGGCGCGTTTGTGCTATGAAACAGTTTCTTGTATGGTGAGCGTTCAAATAGGAGACACATGAGTCCCTTGAAGCTTCATCATGGAGAACTGCTATGCTCGGCAACTGCTCGCGTTGTCGGTGGGGTGTGTATGCCCCTGCCGTTCTTGCCTCAATTATCGCTGCCCCGGCGCTGCACGCCGGCGATGACACGTCGCTCTCACTGAGAGACCGCCTCGTCGCCGATGCGCGAGCGTACGACTCGCTGCTGGTCAACAACGCCGCGGTGACCATCGACCCCATCGTGTTCATCCAGTTCCGTTATATCGCGGATGTGCAAGACCAGCAGGATGCGCAGGACGAGCTGACGATCGGCTTCGAGAACACCCGCACGCGGGTGGGCCTCAAGGGCAAGCTCGAAGAGCCGAACATGGACTTCTTCATCTGGTTCGGATTCACCGGCTCGGGCTCGTCATTGCTGCTTGACGCGTGGGCGAACTGGCATATTGATGACAACTTCTCGCTGCGGGTGGGGCAGTTCAAGCTGCACACATGGAACGAGTGGACCGTCTCGGAGACCAAGCAGACCTTCGTCGAGCGTTCGGTGCTCGAGGCCCGGTTCTCGAACCTGTACGGGCAGGGCGTCGAGGGTACCTGGCAGAAGGACAAGTTCAAACTGATGGCGTCGTACAACGACGGGTTGCGTTCGTGGAACGACTCGTCGCCCGGCAATAAGTGGGCGGCCTCGGCGCGGGCCGAGTTCCTCTTTGAGGGCGACTGGTCGCAGCGTGCGGACTTCAACAGCTTCCGCGACGAGGACCCGTTCATGGTTTTCGGCGTGGCCGGTCATATTCAGGACGGTGACACGCTGGCGGGCGCGGGCGGCGCGAGCATCTACACCAACGACACACGCATCTCGCAGTGGACGGCGGACTTCCAGTGGGGCTTCGGCGGCTCGGCGATCTACGCCGCGGTCATCGGCAACTACGAGGAGAGCCCGGGTGGCGTGGAGTACGATCAGTATGGCGCGTTGATCCAGGGTCAGATGTTCGTGACGGACGACATCGAGATCTTCGCCCGGTATGAGTGGGGCGATCTTGACGGGCAGGCCGCGGCCTTCGCCGTCGCGAACCCCGGCGCTTCGATGGAAGACACGCTGAGTATCCTGACTGTGGGTGCGTCGAAGTATTACGCGGGTCACGCGATGAAGTTCACTGCTGACGCGGGCGTTGCCTTTGATGAGGTGAGCGGCGCGTGGGGCGGCGCGGGGCGTGGCTGGGCCGGCGACGATGCCGGTGCCAACTCGCAGTTCGTTTTCCGCGCACAGATGCAGGCTATTTTCTAAGCAATATCATCTCGGCGGTATGGGAGTTTCCTATCGCTGATGGGAGTATCTGATATGACAAACAAAGACCAAGACGCGCGGGACAGGTACTGGAAGACCAACCTGACCTACCTCGGGGTTCTGCTCTCCATCTGGTTCATTGTGAGCTACGGGTGCGGGATCCTCTTCGTTGATGCGCTCAACAAGTACCGGATCGGTGAGGCCAAGCTGGGCTTCTGGTTCGCGCAGCAGGGATCGATCTATGTGTTCGTGGTCCTGATCGCGGTGTATGTCTACCTCATGAACAAGCTGGACCGCAAGTTCGGCTATCGAGAGGAGGACTGACCCATGGATGTACAAGCATGGACCTTCCTGATCGTTGGGCTGAGTTTCGCGCTGTATCTGGGCATCGCCTGGTGGAGCCGCGCGGGCTCGTCGAGCGAGTTCTATGTCGCGGGCGGCGGCGTGCCGCCCCTGGCCAACGGCATGGCGACGGGCGCGGACTGGATGTCCGCCGCGTCGTTCATCTCGATGGCCGGCATTATCTCGTTCGCGGGCTACGACGGCAGCACCTACCTGATGGGCTGGACCGGCGGCTATGTGCTGCTGGCATTACTGCTGGCGCCATACCTGCGGAAGTTCGGCAAGTTCACGGTGCCCGACTTTGTGGGTGATCGCTGCTATTCACAGTTCGCCCGCGTCGTGGCGGTCGTCTGCGCGATCTTCGTGAGCTTCACCTATGTTGCGGGTCAGATGCGCGGCGTGGGTGTCGTCTTCTCGCAGTTCCTTGGGGTGGACATCAACCTCGGTGTCATCATCGGCATGGCGATCGTGTTTGTGTACGCCGTGCTCGGTGGTATGAAAGGCATCACCTACACGCAGGTCGCTCAGTATTGTGTGCTCATTTTCGCGTACATGGTCCCCGCGATCTTCATGGCGATGCTGCTCACCGGCAACATCGTTCCCCAGCTCGGGTTTATCGGGACGCTCGGCGGTGATGTCGGCTCACAGATCGCCAACGGCGAGACCGTGGGCATGCTCGACAAGCTCGATGCCATCAACCGCGAGCTCGGGTTCGAGGCGTTTACCGATGGCAGCAAGTCGCGTCTCGATGTATTTATGATCACGCTGGCGCTGATGGTGGGGACCGCGGGACTGCCGCATGTCATCATCCGCTTCTACACGGTGCCCAAGGTTCGTGACGCGCGCATGAGCGCGTTCTGGGCGTTGTTCTTCATCGCAATCCTCTACACCACCGCACCCGCTGTGGGAGCGTTCGGGCGTACCAACCTGATCTCGACCGTCAATGGCGCGCAGTACGCGGTCAGTGAGGACCCGGAGGTCAAGGCCATCCCCGATTGGTTCAAGGAGTGGGAGGTCACGGGGCTCATTGCCTGGGTTGACAAGAACGACGATGGGCTGGTTTCGTATCGAAACGGAGCGCCTTTCGCGGGCAAGCCCAAGTTCGTCGGCGGTGCCGAAGACGAGAGCGCCCGCGGCTCGCATGGTCAGCGTCTGGTGACCAACGCGCCCAGCGATAACGAGAACGAGCTCTATGTCGATCGCGACATCATGGTGCTCGCCAACCCGCAGATCGCCAAGCTGCCCAACTGGGTCATCGGTCTGGTGGCGGCGGGCGGGCTGGCCGCGGCGCTGTCCACGGCCGCGGGTCTGCTGCTGGTCATCTCGACGGCCGTGAGCCACGACCTGACCAAGCGGGTACTCAAGCCCGACATCAGCGAGAAGAACGAGCTGTGGATCGCGCGAGGTGCCGCGGGCGTGGGCGTGATCTGCGCCGGGCTCTTTGGCATCTACCCTCCCGGCTTCGTCGCGCAGGTGGTGGCGCTCGCGTTCGGTCTGGCCGCGTCGAGCTTTTTCCCGTGCATCATGCTGGGGATCTTCTCCAAGCGTGCCTCGCGTGAGGGTATTGTGGCGGGCATGATCACCGGCATCGCGTTCACCGGGGTCTACATCATCCTGTTCCGCTTCAACTGGGCCAACGGGCTGCTCGCGGCCCTGACCTCATGGGAGAGCGGCGGGGACAAGGAGAAGTTCTGGCTCTTTGGCATCTCGCCGGAGGGCATCGGTTCGATCGGCATGATCATCAACTTCATCGTGGCGATCGTCGTCAGCGGGTTCACCAAGCCGCCACCGGCGGACATCCAGCAGCTCATTGAGGACATCCGCGTGCCCAAGGGCGCCGGTGAAGCCCACGAGATGCAGGTCCCGCCGGCGCATCAGGGCGAGTAAGGCGACCAATCTGATTCACCTCTCTCCGACGGCGTGCGCATCCGCGTACGCCGTTTTTTCTGCGCGTTCGCGTGAAAGCACGGTGAAAATCCCGCATCAGCGCGGCAAGTCTTGATCAATACCCCAGATTCGGTTTGTTCCTGCGCGATCTGTCCCATAGTCTCAAGAGGGCACGAATGTGCCTCGATTCTGTCATTCAGCCGTATAGACGACACACACGCCCAGTTTCTTTACAAGCCAAGATCGACGACATGACACAGAGCAAGAAGCAGGATTCGCTCCTTGAGTACCGGGAGCAGGACTACGGCGACGACCCCAGCGCGGTACGCGATACCAACAAGTACACCGATGAGTATGTACGCGGGTTCGTCGAGAAATGGGACAACCTGATCGATTGGGAGCAGCGGGCCAAGTCCGAGGGTTCCTTCTTTATCGAGGAGCTCAAGAAACGCGGCGCCAAGCGCGTGCTCGATGTCGCCACGGGCACCGGGTTCCACTCGATCCGCCTGATCGAGGCTGGTTTCGATGTGGTGAGCGTGGACGGCAGCCCGTACATGCTCGCCAAGGCCTTCGAGAACGGACGCCAGCGGGGGCATGTGCTGCGGACGCGACACGCCGACTGGCGGTGGCTCAATCGTGATGTCCTCGGGCGATTTGATGCGGTAATCTGCCTGGGCAACTCGTTCACGCACCTGTTCAGCGAGCGTGATCGCCGAAAGGCGCTGGCGGAGTTTTATGCCGCGCTCAAGCACGACGGGTTCCTGATCCTTGATCAGCGCAACTACGACGGCATCCTCGATAGCGGCTACAGCTCCAAGCACAAGTATTACTACTGCGGTGATCAGGTCACCGCCGAGCCTGAGTTTGTCGACGAGGGGCTCTGCCGGTTCAAGTACAGCTTCGAGGACGGCTCGGCGTATCACCTCAACATGTTCCCGCTGCGTGTGGATTACACACGCCGCCTCATGAACGAGGTGGGTTTCCAGAACATCACGACGGTCGCCGATTTCAAGGAGACATTCAGGGAAGAGGATCCGGACTTCTATGTGCATATCGCCGAGAAGTCCTACGACAGTCTTCCGCAGATCGAAGAGAGTGAATCATGACCACCAGCTACGACGAAGCCACCCAGATCGCACGCGAGTACTACAACAGCACCGATGCGGACCGGTTCTATGAAAAGGTCTGGGGCGGTGAGGACATCCATATCGGGATCTACCGCGGCTTCGAGGAGCCCATCCGCGATGCCAGCGAGCGAACCGTTGAGCACATGATCACGCGGCTCGTCTCGATCCATAAGGACGCCAGCGTGCTCGACATCGGCTCGGGCTACGGGGGCGCGGCCCGCAAGCTCGCCGAGCGCTTTGGCTGCGATGTCGCATGCATCAATCTCTCTGAGGCCGAGAACGAACGCAACCGCGAGCTGTGTCGCCAGGCGGGGCTTGATGAGCAGATCACCGTGATCGACGGCAGCTTCGAGCATCTTGATGTGCCTGACGCCTCGGTCGATGTCGTCTGGTGTCAGGACGCCATCCTACACTCCGGCGATCGAGAGCAGGTGCTCCGCGAGGTCGATCGCGTGCTCAAGCCCGGCGGGCGGTTCGTGTTTACGGATCCGATGCAGTCCGACGCGTGCCCCCACGGTGTGCTCGACACCATCCTGCAGCGCATCCACCTGCCCGATCTCGGCTCGCCGAGCTTTTATAAGGCGCAAGCCCAGCGGCTCGGCTGGGAGAACCTCGGTTACGAGGACATGTCTCAGCAGCTGGTCAACCACTACGAGCGCGTCCGCCAGATCACGATCGAGAAGCACGGCGATCTCGCTGAGCAGATCTCGGAAGACTACCTTCAGCGCATGAAGGAAGGCCTGACACGGTGGGTCGAGGGCGGCAAGTCGGGATGGCTCGCGTGGGGCGTGTTCCTGTTCCAGAAGCCCGTTGACGCATGAGCGCCGGCAGCGACCACACGGGCATCGAGCTGCGGCGCATCCGCCTGGGACGGCACTTCGAGATGCACCCGATCGTGTTCCCGCTCGGGGCGTTGATCGTCATCGGGCTTGTGCTCAGCACCTTTCTGCTCCCGAGCGAGCAGGTGCAGGGCACCTTTGTGCACCTGCGCGACTGGATCGGCGATCGGTTCGGCTGGCTCTATGTGGCGGCGATGACGGGGTTCCTGGTGCTCGCGATCGTGCTCGCGTTCGGCAAGGCTGGTCACATCAAGCTGGGGCAGCCGGATGAAAAGCCGGAGTTCGGACGCGGCGCGTGGTTCGCGATGCTCTTCAGCGCCGGCATGGGCATCGGGCTGCTCTTCTGGAGCGTGGCCGAGCCGGTCTATCACTTCAACTCCACGCCGCCCGGGCTTGCGGACGGGCTGGATAAGTCGCGCATGGCGATGGCGGTCACGATCTTCCACTGGGGGCTGCACCCGTGGGCGCTGTATGCCATCGTGGGGCTGGCGTTGGCGTACTTCGGGTTCAATCGCAGGATGCCGCTGAGTTTCCGCTCGCTGCTGCACCCGCTGCTTGGCGATCGCGTCTGGGGCTTCACGGGCGATGTGATCGATGTGCTCGCGATCATCGCCACGCTCACCGGGGTGGCGACATCGCTGGGGATCGGTGCCCAGCAGGTCAACGCGGGTCTTGCGCAGCTCTTCGGGATTGCGATCACCACCCCGACACAGATCATCCTCATCGCGGCCATCACCGCCGTCGCTACGGTCTCGGTCGTCATGGGGCTGCATACCGGCATCCGTCGTCTGAGCGAGACGAACATGATCCTCGCGGGGCTGCTACTCGTGCTCGTCGTCATCGCCGGCGGGCTGATGCCCTTCTTCGGCTCCGCGATCGAGAACACCGGCGCGTATCTGCAGATCCTCCCGTTCAACTCGTTCCGGACAGGGGCATTCAACGCCGAAGGGCGTGCATGGCTCAACAGCTGGACGGTCTTCTACTGGGCGTGGTGGATCTCGTGGTCACCCTTCGTGGGGATGTTCATCGCGCGTGTTTCGCGCGGACGGACGATCCGCGAGTTCATCATCGGCGTGCTGCTCGTGCCCACGGCGGTGGGCATCGTCTGGCTCACGGCGTTCGGGACATCGACGCTCCGGGTGCACAACGAGCATATCAGCGCCACGGCCGCCTACGAGTCGGCGCTTGGCGATGAGCGTACGAATGGTGAGCGGCTGATGGATCCTGATGCGTCCCTGCCCAGCTATCCCGTGCTCGAGCAGGGACCCGGCGGCTTCTTCGCGCTCAGCGAGGACGGCGCACTCATCGGGCCAAACGGCGGCGAGTACGCCCGGGGTGCGAGCGGTGGTGTGTTTGTTGAACAGCACACAGAAGCGCGGGTTGTGATCGACGACGGCCAGCTTGTTTCGGTTCGATCGGGCGAGGCGTATGTCCCCCCGCCGGATGTGGCCTTTGATGGGGCGTACGCATCGACCGAGGAGGCGCTCACACCGGTCGAGTACCTCTCGGCACCGGTGCTGACCGTGGATCACACCCAGCGGATCGATCGCCTGCCGACGGTCCTGTTCACGCTGATCAACAGTCTGTTCGACTCGTCAGTGATGGCGACGATCGCGATCGGCATCGCGACGCTGTGCATCATCCTGTTCTTCGTGACCTCTTCGGATTCGGCCTCGATGGTGATCGACATCATCGCCTCGGGCGGCAACCCGGACCCGCCGGTGGGTACTCGCCTGTTCTGGGCGATCACCGAGGGTGTGGTTGCGTCGGCGCTGCTGCTGGCGGGGGGGTTGATCGCGCTGCAGGCGGCTTCAATCGCGGTCGCGCTGCCGTTCACGGTCATCCTGATCCTCGCTTGCGTCTCGCTGATGAAGGCGCTGCGGCAGGATTACGCCGCGCTCGGCGATGAGCCAGACGCTTGAGCGATCACCCGATCGCGTGCGGGCCCTTGTTGCCGTTGCGGATGCGGTAGCACTGGGTCATGGGCAGCACAAAGATCTTGCCGTCGCCATCCTCGCCGGTGACGCCGCCTTCGAGGATGGCATCGACCGTACGCTGGATGAACGATTCGTTGACGGCGATCTCCAGCCGCACTCGCTTAAGCAGGTCGATTTCGACATCGGCCCCGCGATATCGCTCGTGATAAACCTGCTCATCGCCCGCGCCCAACGCGTTCGTGATGGACATCTTGAACACCTCGTTCTTGATGAGGGCTTTCTTGACATCCGAGAGCTTTTCGGGGCGGATGTACGCGATGACAAGGTGCATATCGAGATCCTTTTTTCGTGCTGATTGGTCGTGTCGTGCATCGGCGGGTGTTTCGTTCATTGAACGGTGAAGATCTGGAATCCGGTATAGGCCTCCATGCCGTGCTCACTCAGGTCAAGCCCACGGAGTTCGTCGGTGCGTGAGACGCGGATACCGACGGTGTGCTTGAGGACGGCGAAGATGATCAGCGCGGCCGGGAAGCACGCGGCCCCGACGGTGCTTACGCCGAGGAGCTGGGTGCCAAAGCTCTTGCCCTCGGCGAAGAGCCCAACCGCGAGCGTGCCCCAGATGCCGCAGATCAGGTGGACCGAGATTGCGCCGACGGGGTCGTCGATGCGAGCGCGATCGAGCCCAACAACGGCGAGGACCACGAGGCCGCCTGCCAATCCACCGATGATGACGGAGTCGGCGATGCCGACGACATCAGCGCCCGCAGTGATGCTCACGAGCCCGGCGAGGATGCCGTTGAGCACCATCGAGAGGTCGGGCTCTTTCTGCACGACCCAGCTGGTGAGCATGGCGCCGAAGATGCCCGCGGCCGCGGCCAGCGTCGTCGTCACGAGCACATAGCTCACTTTCTCGGGGTCGGCGCTGAGCACCGAGCCACCGTTGAACCCGAACCAGCCGAACCACAGCAGGAACACGCCGATGGCGGCCAGCGGCATTGAGTGCCCCATGATCGGGCGCACGACGGTCTTGCCGTCGCCGCCTTTGACATACTTGCCGATGCGTGGCCCCAGCACGATGACACCCGCCAGCGCTCCCCAGCCGCCGACACTGTGGACAATGGTCGAGCCGGCGAAGTCGTGAAAACCACGCTCTGCGAGCCATCCACCGCCCCAGTGCCACATGCCGATGGTGGGGTAGATCAGGGCGACATAGATCGTGCTGAAGACGAGGAACGGGGCGAGCTTGATGCGTTCGGCGACCGCGCCCGAGACAATGGTGGCCGCGGTGGCGGCGAACATGCCCTGAAAGAGGAACTCGGTCCAATAGGTGTAAGCCCCGTCGGCATAGGTCGCCGGGTTGTAGCCATCGGGCGGCGAGATCCCGAAGCCGCCGAACCCGAACCACGCGCCGGCAAAGTCCTCGCCGGGGTACATCAGATTGAAACCAAGTAGGGCATAGGTCAGGATGCCAATCCCGACGATGGCGACATTCTTAAAGAGGATGTTGACGGTGTTCTTGGCCCGGGTGAGCCCGGTCTCGAGGCACGCAAAGCCCAGGTGCATGATGAAGACGAGTGCCGTGGCAATGAGCAGCCAGAGATTGTTGGCGATTTCGTAGACCCCGATCTCATTGCCCGAAATCGGGATATTTGGGGTGGTTTGAGATTCAAGTACTTCCTGTCCAATCGTTTGCGCAGCGAACAGGGAGATTATGACGAGGGAGCAAACACCGATTCTGTGGAGAGAAAGTGCTTTCATAGAGCGAGCATAGACTCGCGAAAGCACTTGCACAAGTTGCCTGTCTCAGAATCTGGCTGAAGAACGCGCACAGCGAACGCAAAGAAATCAATGACTCTTGAAATAGACTGACTAGTCAGTAAGTATATAAGGGGTCGGCGGTGAAGTGCATCGCCGAGACAGAAACCACGACCCACGCAAGGAGTAGACACATGGCACGCATCCAGCCGCTGACCACCGAGACCGCATCGCCCGAGGGCGCCCAGATCCTGACCGCCATCAAGGCCAAGATCGGCATGATCCCCAACCTCTACGCCACCATGGCGCACTCCCCGGCCGCCCTTTCCGCGGCCCTCGCGTTTGGCGACGCGATGGGCAGCTCCGTGCTGTCAGCCCAGGTGAAGGAGCAGCTCGCGCTGGCCATCGCCGGTGCAAACACCTGCGACTACTGCGCCTCGGCCCACACCGCCATCGGCAAGATGACCGGCGTCGACGCTTCGGAGCTCAGCCAGAACCTCGCAGGCAACGCCAGCGATTCCAAGGTCCAGGCGCTGCTGACGCTCGCGACGAGTATCGTCAAGAGCCGCGGCAGCGTGACGGATGCCGAGATCGCGGAAGCCCGGAGCGCGGGTGTGACGGATGCGGAGATCGTCGAGGTCGTCGCGACCGTGGCAATCAACACGCTGACCAACTACTTCAATCACATCGCGCAGACCACGATCGACTTTCCGATCGTGGAGACCGCGGGTGTCGCGGTCTGATTACTGCTGCAAATCAAGAGCTGATTCTCTCTCAGGGGTTCGCCGAGTGATCGGCGGACCCCGTTGTTGCATGGGATACGAAACGATCAATCACGGATCAGATCGACTCGCGCCTCGGGATGGACTCTCACCCGATTTCGGTTTGGCAGGAACATTCCATACTTGCTTGTGCGAAATTGACATTTCTGTAGAATAGGACTCCCTCAACGGATCATGATCATCCATTTCAGGAGCCAACAGGAATGAGCACCGACAGCACATCGCAAGGCATCGAATCGACCCTTCATGAGAACCGTGTGTTCCAGCCGCCCAAGGCGGGTGAGGTTGGGGCGAGCCGGTGGCTGGTGGAGTCATTTGCTGAGTACAAATCGATGTACGACCAGTCGATCGCTGATCCCGAGTCGTTCTGGGCGACGGCCGCGGAGGAACTGCACTGGTTCAAGAAGTGGGACGGCGTGCTCGAGTGGAACGCGCCGGACGCGAAGTGGTTCGGCGGCGGCACCACCAATGTCTGTTACAACTGCGTCGATCGGCAGGTCGAGAGCGGGCACGGCGACGATGTCGCGATCATCTGGGAGGGCGAGCCGGTTGATGGTTCGGGCGCGCCCGTCGATGTGCGCCGCATCACCTATAAAGAACTCCAGACCGAAGTGAGCAAGCTTGCCAATGTGCTCAAGAGCAAGGGCATCGGCAAGGGCGATGTGGTGACGATTTATATGGGCATGGTCCCCGAGCTGGCGGTGGCGATGCTCGCGTGCGCCCGCATCGGCGCGCCGCATTCGGTTATCTTTGGCGGCTTCAGCGCGCAGGCGATCACCGATCGCGTGCAAGACGCGAGCTCGAAGATGATCATCACCTGCGACGGCTCGTGGCGGCGCGGCAAGGTCGTGCCGCTCAAGGACAATGTCGACGAGGCGATCAGCATCATGAAGGACTCGGGCAACCAGCCCGTTGAGCATGTGCTGTGTTATGGTCGTTGCCACAACGACATCAAATGGGGCGAGCTGGACCGCTGCTGGAACGAGGAGATGGAAAAGGCGTCCGCGGATTGCCCCTGCGAGCAGCTCGACAGCGAGGACATGCTCTTCCTGCTCTACACCTCGGGCTCGACGGGCAAGCCCAAGGGCATCGTGCACACCAACGGCGGGTACATGGTCTACACCTACCTGACCAGCAAGTACACCTTCAACCTGATCCCGGACGAGAAGCAGGTCTACTGGTGCACGGCCGACTGCGGCTGGATCACCGGGCACTCCTACATCGTTTACGGCATCCTGCCCAATCGCGTGCCGACGGTCATGTATGAGGGCGGGCCGGATTATCCGAGCGGCGCGCGCTTCTGGCAGATGGTCGATCGCCACAAAGTCACGCAGTTCTACACCGCGCCCACGGCGATCCGTGCGTTCATGAAGTGGGGAGATGAGCACCCCGCGTCGTGCAAGCTCGATTCACTGCAGGTGCTGGGCACCGTGGGCGAGCCCATCAACCCCGAGGCGTGGATGTGGTACCGCAACCACATCGGGCGCGGCGTATGCCCGATCGTCGACACCTACTGGCAGACCGAGACCGGCGGGCATGTGATCACGCCGCTGCCGGGCGCGACGCCCACGACCCCCGGCAGCTGCACGCACCCGGCGTTCGGCATCGATGCGGCGGTGGTCAACACCGACGGTGAGGAGCAGCCCGCGAACACCGGCGGGCTCATGGTCATCCGCAAGCCCTGGCCGGGCATGCTGCGCGGCGTGCACGGCGACCGCCAGCGCTTCATCGATACCTACTGGAGCACCGTCAAGATCAACGGGCAGCCCGTGTACACGGCCGGCGACGGCGCCCGGCGCGACGAGCACGGCAACTTCTGGATCATGGGGCGCATCGACGATGTGATTAATGTCTCGGGGCACCGGATGGGCACGATGGAGGTCGAGAGCGCGCTGGTCTCGCACGAGAGCGTGGTGGAGGCGGCCGTGGTCGGCATGCCCCACGAGATCAAGGGCACCGGCATCGCGGCGTTCGTGACCCCCGCGCCGGGGTTCGAGGCGAGCGACGAGCTGATCGCGGCGCTGCGTGAGCATGTGGGCAACGAGATCGGCGCGATCGCCAAGCCCGACATGATCCGGTTTACGGCCGCGCTGCCCAAGACGCGCTCGGGGAAGATCATGCGCCGCCTGCTGCGTTCGATCGCGGCCGGCGAGCACGAGATCACGCAGGACATCACGACGCTTGAGGATTTCTCGGTGGTGGCGAAGCTGGCGGAGAAGGATGAGAGCTAAAAGGTATGTCCTACTTCTTCCAGAGACGCACCCACAAGCCGCTTTGCACTGTCGAGAAGTTGTGGGTCCTCAATGATGCGTTCGAAAAGCATTTTCATCGATCATCAATCGAGGGTAGAACTGTCTGGGGGAGACCAAGGACTGACGCGATAGTGCGGTTCGTTCTGTGTTTCTTTTTGTTAATCTTAGTTGCAGCAGCAGTACTCTCATCAGTTGTGTACATGCCACTGTGGTTGGCGATACCTTTATCCGTTTCTATCACACTTGCATTTGGTTTCTCTATCTGGTTGGTGATGAAAACGATACCGTTAAGATCACGGGCTCTTTGGCTATCCGATCGAAAGCACGATGCCGACGAGTTCGAGACTGGGATCGATAAAATGATCGTCGAACTCTTTGCCCATATGTACGGGGTCCCAGTCGAGAACATTCATCTTGATGACACACGGGAATCACTGCGAAAGCTCCATAGATTCTATTCGCCGCCTCTTGAGTGCGAGCTGAAGTATGGCCTTGAGCTGGTATACGAGACACAGTACTCGTCTGCGGCTTTGGAGCGTGCCGTCTCCTCAACAGTTGATCAGAAACCACGCACAATACGAGAGTTCTCTAGGTTGATCGAGAAATCCCTCAGAGAGTCATGAAACCTGCGTGACGATAAATCGAAGTAATGGGAATCATGAGCAAAATTATCCGAACCTACGCAGCCCCGTTGCTCCTGTGTGCCGGGGTTGTTTTTTCGCAGCCGACCTGGGACGAGGGGGAGTCGTTTGAGGCGTTCCGGGATGAGTGGAACGGGTGGGCGGAGGCGTTGCCAGAGGATGAATCGGTCTTCGAGCGACTTACGGGGCTCTTGGAGCGGATGCGTGACGAGCGGTACGACTATGTCAACCCAGAGACCGGTGCGCATGCGATGGATGTGCTCAGCCTAAGCCGACCTTGGAATGAGTACTGGGAATTTCGCGAAGAGGTACACGGCGCATACGCGACAGAGTTCGATGAGCTGACGCGTATCGCGCAGCGCCCCTTCATTGCAGCACCGATCCCGACTCTCGAGGATGATCCGGAACTGGATGAGGACCTCCCGTACCTCCCGAGTTTCTGGTTTGAGCAGCACGACCTGAACACAAACTCGCCGATCCGCACCGCGGTGCGCTACCTGATCTCCGACGCGGTATACCACGCGTTCGAGGGGCGACAGGACATGGCCATTGAGCGCTTCGAGGCCGCTTCAAATATGTGCCGTTTCACACTCGAACTCCCCACCGAACTGGGTTATCTGACAGAAATCGCTGTCCGTGCCGCATTGAGGGAAGCGATAGTCTTGTCTGTTCAGTACGATGCGGATTTATTCAATGACGAGCAGCTCGCTCGTTTGCAGAATCTGCTCATCCTTGATCTCGCAACGAACTTTGATAATGTCTGGCGTTTCGAGCAGCGCGTGACGCGTGCCGACTGGCAATTGCAGTTTGAGAGTTTGGATTATGCAAGAACCAATCGTGAGCTCCGCGATTTCTATCTTGAACAAGCAGCGGTATACAAAAGCTTCGGCTCGTTTTACGATTATCTGGGTCGTTTTAGTTCGCCCGATCCGGATGCGGGCATCCCGCTGGCGAAGCTCCGCGATCAGATCTCCGTTCAATCACGGTTGGTCGAAGCCATGCTCAGTGATCTCGCTGCGAGCCCGGTGACCCAGCGCGAGCCGGCGCTATCCAGAGCGATGCGAACCTACCTGAGCGGTCGAGATGTGAACCGGTATCTCCCAGTGTTTGTCGAAGTGGCGTTGTGGCGACTTCAGCTCGGCCTCTACCACAGTTACAACTACGACAATGCGAATCAGGTCGCAATGCTATCGATCTACCGCCACCGCGCATGTCACGGCGAATGGCCGCTCTCACTCAACGCGATTGACCCCGGAGTTCTCCCGATTCCTGCGATCGATTACTACAGCGGTGAGCCGCTCCGCTACACACTGATCAACGGTGAACCTCGTCTCTGGGCGCTCGGTGCAGATCGAGATGACGATGGTGGAAGGCCAGTGATGCGTGAAGCAGACCAGCCCCAATCTGCCAAGAAGTGGTATGCACTGGCTGAATGGAATGCATTGAGCGATGAGCAGCGTGCCGAGCACGATGGCGATATCCGTATATTGAACTGAGTTGCCGACTTTGTTCGCGCCCTGCTCGCACGAACACCCCGCGAGCTCCGGCCAATCCTGCTATTTCCCTTGGTGCCGCCTTCCGCATCCGTTAGACTCGATGTTCTACTGACACCACACACGCGGTTCTCAGAGAGGGCACAGCATGGGACGGACACGCGGATTTGTCATCGGGACGCTCGCGCTCCTCGCGGGCGCAGCGCAGGCCGGGGTCATCGAGGTCGACACCTTCCACACCGGCGGGTTCTACGGGCTCGACGACATGGGCATGCCGATCGCAGCGCCCGACAACGACATGACCTTCCAGAACTACTTCATGGGGCGCACGACGGTCTCCGGATTCACGACGCCCGAACGCCGATCGTTCTTCGCGTTCGACATGGGCGGCGTGGTCCCGATGGGCGAGGAGATCGTGTCGATGTCGCTGGTGCTCGAGAATGTGTTCGGCGGCGTGCTCGCGAACTTCAGTGGTGGGAGCGAGACGGCCGTGTTCACCTCGACGAGCTTTGGGTACGACGCGATCGCGGACCCGATGGGGAGCTCGACGCCGCCTATTGCGATCTTTGACTCCTTCGGCACGGGCGATTTCTTTGGGGACATCGTCTTTGACGCGGGCGGCCCGCCCGACGGGCCTGTAGAGATCGTGCTCAGCCCGGCGGCGATCGCGGCGGCCATGGCCTCGGGCATGTCGGGCGAGGAGTTCGTGATCAGCGGGGCGCTGGCAACCTACGACCCGGACCCGATGGCGCCGTTCGAGTTCGTGTTCGGGCTGACCGATGTCGTGGTGGGGGGGATGCCGACCGGTTTCCCGGTGCCCAAGCTGGTGATTGAGACCGCGCCGGTGCCGTCGCCGTCCGGGCTGCTGGTGCTGGGCGGTTTGGGGATCGTTGGCGCTCGCCGACGGCGCTGAACACGATCTATATATCGCAGCCGCAGGGAAGTGGAGAGAGAACCAGCCGACGGGCGCGCCAAGCCCGTCGGTTGTCGATATTGTGGGTGCATGATCGACCGCGCCAAGCCTCTGTGTCTCGCCCTCATCGCCCTGTTTTCCGCCAATACCTTCGCCCAGGACGAGCAGCACGACGATCCGCTGGGGGCCATCGTTGAGACCGAGGAGTCGTGGTCGATCAGCGATCTCTCCCTGCGAGATGTGACGCTCTACTGGGACAACGACGGCACCTTCGTCAACCTGATCGACAACACCGACCGGTATTACACCAACGGCAGCGGGCTTGAGTTCTCGTTCGATCCGAACCTGCCCGCCTCATTGCAGGACCGCCTCGCCCCGGCGGGGGACTGGGAGAACCCGCGTTTCGGGCTTGGGCTGGCGCTCAAGCAGCGTATCTATACAAGCCAGTACATCTCGCAGACCAACCCCCCGGCGGACGATCACCCGTACGGCGGGTACCTGTACCTGGCGTTCTCGTTCCAGCGGGCCGACGACCACAAGCACGACCACCTCGGGCTCGATCTGGGTGTGGTGGGCGAATGGTCGCAGGCCGAGGCGGTGCAGAAGTTCGTGCACAACGCCTACCCCGATCAGGATGATCCTCAGGGCTGGAACACGCAGCTGGCCAACGAGCTGGCGATCAACTTCAACTACGAACGCACCTGGAAGACCGAGAAGGCCGAGCTGTGGGGCGTGGAGATGGAGATGCTGCCCGCGGTGGGCTTCGAGCTGGGCAATGTCGCCATCATGGCCCACGGCAAGGCGACCATGCGCTTGGGCTACAACCTCCCTGACGACTTCGGCCCCGCGAGCCTGCTGGGGCACAAGGACCACACCGTGGGGGCGAGCGACTGGGGCGAGGGCGATTTCTCGTTCTATGTCTACGCGATGGGTGGCCTCGACGCCGTCGGTCGCGACATCTTCCTCGATGGCAACACCTTCGCGACCTCCCGCTCGACCGATTCCGAGCCACTGATCGGGAGAACAAGCATCGGCGTGGTGATGCGGTACAAGTGCGGGTATGTCGGCTGGTCGCAGACCTTCATCACCCAGCGCTTCGAGTCCCAGCCCGATGGGCAGAGCTACGGCAGCCTGGTGCTGGGCTGCTCGTTTGATTACTGAGTGATGATGATCCGTGAAGAGGCCTACGGGCTCAAAGCAGATGACTTGAGCCGCGCAAAGGGAAGTGTCCCGCTCCTGCTCGCGCCGCTGTACCTGATCTTCCGCCCGGGCAGGTTCATGCTGGGCTATGGGTTTCACGCTCCAGTGCTCGTGGTGCTTCTGGGGGCGTGGTTGATCGGGTCGGGCGGGATGACCAATAGCGTGATCAACCGGGCGCAGTTCAACGCGCTTCCCGGGTGGGCGCAGGTGAACAGCTGGGGGAGCGTCTTCGCGCTGCTCTTCGGGCTGGGGCTGCTGCGCGGCGCGCTGCACTACGGACTCGGGGGGCTCTGGACCTGGCTGCTGCTCCGCATCTGCGGCCTGCGCGGCAATCAGTGGCGACTGAGCACCCGCCTGTACTGTTTCCCGCGACTCATCGAGGAGATCCCGGCGCTGCTCGGCGTGGGCTATATGGCCCTGCGCTATGACGATCTCCGTGACGCGCTGGGATCGATGAGCAATGCTGTGCCGGTGGTCGTGATGCTGTTCCTTCTCATCACACCGGGTGTGCGTTACTGCATGCTGCTTGCGTGCAGTCGTGTTCGGGTTGTGTGGTCGATCCTGTTGTTCCTGGTCTTGCCGTATATCTGGCGATTCGGTCTGATCGCGGGCTTGCTGTGGATGGTGTTCGTGTCGCCCCCGTCGGTGATGCCGGATGTTGATCATCCCAAGCAGTTTCTTTCCGCTCGTTTCGAGCTGGAATACCCCGGCAACTGGAGCGTCTCTGATACTGATCCGGACGACGGCCGGATCGAGTTCGCTGCTGACCACGGGAGCGCCAAGCTCACAATCTGGTCCGCGCCGATGGTTGGCCCGGAAGTGGTTGAACAGAGTCTGGGCGAGCTTGCCGCGCAGGGATATCAGGCCGAACTGGTCAGTGAGGAGCGTGTGATACTCGGTAGCCAGGAGGGGTATGGTGTTGAGCACACCCTCATCAATGGCGGCAAGCGATCACGCATGTTCCACTTCGTGCACGAACTCGGAACAGATCACCTCGGCGTATTCAGGTACCACGCGAACGAGAGGGATTGGAATACCGGGAAGCTCGCGCCCATGCAGGTCGTTGATTCCATCGCGTTCAAGGGGTTCGAGCATCAGCTTCCGGACCTCACGCACGCGGTGATGATCGAACGCGATGGGTTCTCGTTCGAAGTTCCACCGAACTGGGGGCTCTCCGAATACACGCACGAGCAGTACTCTTCCTTTGTTGTGAAGCCGCCGCAGGGCGGGCGGTTCTGGTGCTCGATCTTTGACAGACCAATTACGCCACAGAAAGAGCTCGATACCTACATCGAGCACTCGCTCTGGACCGAGTCGATCGAGTCGCGAGCGACAATGGGCTCGATGCTTGGGCTCACGGGCGTAGGGGTCGATCTGGTCTGCCGAGAACCGATGCTCGGGAAGAAGCGTGTGCGCGCGTTCTATGTCCCGCTCGCGGACGGGCGGGTGCTGGGTATCCGCTTCGAACAGCCGGTGTTCTCAGCGGAACTCACCGATCCCGGCTTCCAGCTCATCGAAGACACATTCCAGCTCCAGGGCATCGAGCCCGCGTCGCCCTGAGCGGGATACGATCTGGGCATGAGCAGCCCACTCGTCAGCGTGATCATGGGATCCAAATCCGACTGGCCCGATGTCATGGAGCACGCGGCCGCGGCCCTTGAAGAGCTCGGCGTGCCCCACGAGGTGCGCGTCGTATCGGCCCATCGCACGCCCGATCTGCTCGTGGCGCACGCGAAAGAAGCCAAATCGCGAGGCATCGAGGTCATCATCGCCGGTGCGGGCGGGGCGGCCCATCTGCCTGGCATGGTCGCGTCGATGACCACGATTCCCGTGATCGGCGTCCCGGTCATGAGCAAGGCCCTCAAGGGGCTCGACTCGCTGCTTTCGATCGTCCAGATGCCCGCGGGCATCCCCGTCGCGACGGTGGCCATCGGCAAGGCGGGAGCGCGAAACGCCGGGCTGCTCGCGGCCTCGATTGTTGCCAACAAGCACCCCGAGGTCGGTGAAAAGCTCGAAGCGTTCCGCGCCGCCCAGACGCAGGCGGTCCTCGACCACCCCGACCCGCGGGAGCAGGCATGAGCGAGCCGCTGGCACCCGTCGAACGCGTGGGCATCCTGGGCGGCGGGCAGCTCGCGCTGATGCTCGCCCAGTCCGTCCAGAAGCTTGGCGTGCGATGCACCGTGCTCGATCCGAGTGAGAACTGCTGCGCCAGCACGATCTGCGATCAGATCGTCGGAGCGTACGACGACCCCGAGGCGCTGCGGCAGCTCGCGGAGTGCTCTGAGGTCGTGACCTACGAGTTTGAGAATGTGCCCGCCGCGGCCGCGGAGGTCATCAGGCCGCTGCGACCGATTCATCCCAACCCCGACGCGCTTGGTTACGCTCAGGACCGGCACCACGAACGCACCATGTTCCGCGAGCTGGACATCGCGATCCCCAACTACCGGGCGATCGATGATGTGGAGACATTGCAGGACGCGCTCGAGGAGCTGGGCACGCCCGCGATTCTCAAGGTGCGGACGCTGGGCTACGACGGCAAGGGGCAGGTGCTGATCAACGACGCCAAGAACGCGGCAGAGGCCTTCGCCACCATCGGCACGGTGCCTGCGATTCTGGACCAGTTCGTTGAGTTCACCCGCGAGCTCTCGATCGTCGCGACGCGATCGACACATGGCGACATCTTGTACTACCCGCTGAGCGAGAATGTCCATCGCGGAGGCATCCTGCGTGTCTCGAAGGCCCCGGCGCGTGATGTGAGCGAACGGCTGGTCGAGCAGGCACGGCACGCGGCCCGTCAGATCCTCAACCGGTTCGACTATGTTGGAACGCTTGCCGTGGAGTTCTTCCAGATCGGCAGCGGCGAGAGCGCAACGCTAGTCGCCAACGAGATCGCACCGCGCGTACACAACACGGGGCACTGGACGATCGAGGGCGCCCAGACTTCTCAGTTTGAGAACCACATGCGGGCCGTGATGGGCATGGAGCTGGGTTCCGCCGATCCGATCGGCTGCAGTGCGATGGTCAACATCATCGGCGACGAGCCCCGCAAGGGTGCGCTTGAGTCGATGCCCGAGGCGCATGTTCATATGTACGGCAAGGCACCCAGAGCGGGGCGCAAGATCGGGCATGTGACGCTCAACGCCCCCAGCGAGGGCGAGCTCGACGCGCTGCTTGAAAGATTCACCCGCGTGATCGGATAAACACTCAAGGGGACGAGGAAGGCGGCTGCGATTTCGAAAGAACAAGTCTTCGCGATCCTCGCCGGTGTATCTGTCATCACCTTCATCGCGACGCTGATCATCGTGCCGTGGGTGCTTGTGCGATTGCCCAGCGATTACTTCGTGCGCGACAAGCGAGTCCCGCTCGATCTGCCGCAGCGTCATCCCATGATCCGGGTCACGGTGCATGTGTTCAAGAACCTGCTGGGTGCGGTGCTGCTGGTGGGCGGCATCGCCATGCTCGTCTTGCCGGGGCAGGGGCTGCTGACGATGCTGCTGGGGCTCTCGCTGATCAACTTCCCCGGCAAGTTCTGGCTCGAACGCAAGCTCATCCAGCGCCGCGCGGTGAACCGGTCCGTGAACTGGATCAGGCGCAAGGGTGGGCGCGAGCCGATGGTGGTTCCAGACCGCGAGCCCAAGCGGGCGGGTTGACTCACGGGTCCGCTTGGGGCTCGGGGTCCATTGCTTCGAACCTGGCCTTCCATTCGGCGGCCTTCTCGGCATGCCCCCGGTCTGGCTGCGCCTGATCCCAGTGCCGGTACAAGACCGCCATGTTGTTCGTCAGGCTTCGTTTCCGATCCAGGGGCGCATCGGGCACGTGATCGAAGAGCGCGTACTCGTTGAGAAAGAGCGTCTCGACTTCATTGAAGCGTTTTTCCTGGAACAGCAGGTTCGAGAGTTCTTTTCGGACCGTGATGGTGTACCCATGGAACTCCCCGTAGACGCGCTCGAATCCGGGGAGGGCTTGTTGCAGGAGCGAGATCGAGGCATCGAACCGCTTCATATCCTTGTTGACGAGCGCGAGGTTGTAGTAGGACCGCAGCGTCGCGTCGTGAAGGGGACCGAGCACTCTCTTTCGCCCTTCCAGAGCCTCGTTTGTCAGCTGCCACGCCCCATCGAAATCGAGCTGGTTGTAGCGAACCCCGCCAAGATTGTCTTTGAGCATGAGTGTGACATTGTGGTCCTCGCCCAGTGTCGTTCTGCTCAGTTCGAGGGCTTCTGTGAAGATCTCGGCGGCCCTGGGGAGGTCATCCATCGAACGGTACAGGCCGGCCAGGTTGTTGAGGGCGCGGATCGTGCGTTGATCGAAACGGCCATACAACTCGGTCATCCCGTCAATCGCCTTTGAGTACAGTTGCTCAGCTTCCACCTGGCGATCGGTATAGTTGTACGAAGCCGCGAGCGAGCTCATGGCACCGAGCGTGTTCCCATCGAGTGGTCCCAGGTGTGTCCTGTACCACTCCAGGGTCGAAGCGTACATGTCGGCAGCTTCCTGGTATCGCGTCTGGGCAAACTGAAGTGTGGCGTAGTGGTAGCGCACATCGATGGCTGATCGCGAGTCCTCACCTTGCGAATCGATCGCGTTCGCCAGTGTGTTCTGGAACAGCTGCTCTGCACGATCAAGCTGGCCCAGGTCCGTGAGGATCATCCCGTAACGCATATTCGCGTCGATCGTCTGGGGATCGGATTCGCCCAGCTGCTTGGTCCTGGTCTCGATCGATTCAAGTATGGCTTTTTCCGCCAGATCGAGTAGCCCGATATCGTGCAGCGTCTCTGACAGGCTGGTGAACAGGTCAGCCCGAACCTCGGGTTGTTGACCGAACTGTTCTTGGATCGCATCGATGGCGGGGAGGAAGACATTGGTCTCGAGTGTGCTCTGTGCCCACCCGGTAAAGTCGACACCAAGGAGCGATTGATCGACCGCGGCGATGCGCTCTTCGATCTGTGGCGTGTTCTCCTGCAGGCGCTCGCCGACGAGTCTTGCATTCTCAAGTAAATCCTGGCGCATGTTGATGCCCATCTGCGCGACATCGATGCCTGAGAGCTGTGCTGATTGAAACTCGACGACCTGCTGGAGCTCTTCCGAGCGTGTCTGAGCCACTGCTTGTGCCTCAAGCGCCTGCTCCGCAGCGAGATCGGCCCTGTCTTTTTCCTGAACAGCCCAGTACATCCCGCCCGTTGTGCCCGCAAGACCCAGGAGCAGGGTACTCCCGACCGCGAGCGCGGCCAGAACGCCCGCCCGATTGCGCCGCACAAACTTTCTCAGCCGGTAGCTCGCGCTGGGCGGCCCGGCAGAGACCGGCTCATTGCTCAGGTGGCGCTGGATGTCCGCCGCCAGACCGTTGGCTGTGTCATACCTGCGCGTGCGGTCCTTCTCCAGGCACTTCATCACGATCCAGTCGAGGTCGCCGCGCAGGATCAGGCCCAGTCTTCTGATATCCGTGTGGCGCTGCTCGGCGGTCCGGCTCGCGGTTTCTCCAAGACTCGAGAGCCGAGTCGATGGCTTGTGCGGTGTCTCCTCGCGGATGATCCGCATCATCTCACCGAAGCCGCGGTCGAGCAGCTCTCGATGGTCGAACGGTGTTGTCCCCGTGAGCAGCTCATAGAGCAGCACACCGAGCGAATAGATGTCGCTGCGGGTATCGATATCCAGCCCCGACATCTCCGCCTGCTCGGGGCTCATGTAGACCGGCGTGCCGATCATCTGGCGGTGCTGGGTGAAGAGCGTTTTGTCGGTGAGCTCCGCGTTGGTTGCCTTGGCGATGCCGAAGTCGATCACCTTGGGCACCGGCACGCCGTCGTGCATGGTCACGAGCACATTGCCCGGCTTGATGTCGCGATGGATGATGCCCTTCTGGTGCGCGTGCTGGATCGCGTGGCACACCTTGGTGAACAGGTCGAGCCGTCCCCTGGTATCGACCTTCTCATGGTCACAGTACTGCAGGATGGGGATGCCCTTGATGTACTCCATGACGAAGTACGGACGCCCCGTCTCGGTCATCCCCGCGTCGAAGACCTTGGCGATGTTGGGATGATCCATCATCGCCAGCGCCTGTCGCTCGGCCTCGAATCGGGCGATCACCTGCTTGGTGTCCATCCCGAGTTTGATGATCTTGAGCGCGACGCGTCGCCTGACCGGCTCGCGCTGCTCGGCCATCCAGACCGTGCCGAAGCCACCCTCGCCGATCTGCTGGAGCAGCTTGTAGTTGCCCATCTGATCGCCCGCGGCTTCCGCCGGTTGCGAGGAGGTTTGAGCGGCGCTCGGGGGCAGATCCGGGAGCGTCGCATCCGGATCGAATACATCGCTCTCAAGGAACGCGCCGAGGTGGTCGTCGGCCGCGAGCAGCCGATCCACCTCAGCACGCAGTTCCTGATTCGAACCGCACGCCCGATCGAGATACGCGCCGCGTAACTCGGGGTCCAGCTGACGCGCCGTTTCAAAGATAGTTTCAATGTCGCTCACGAGATCCCCGTTCGGGCCATCGCCCTACATGATTGTGTTTGCTTCGCGGGCGTCACGGCTCGCGACCTTGCGGTGATTGACCGCGTTCGTGTATTCGCTCGGTGTCTGCGTGGTAAACCGCAGGACCGTCTCACCGATCGCGATCTCATCGCCATCGTTCAGTGGGCTGTCGCTCTCGACTTCCTGACCATTGAGACGCATGGGATTGGTGGAACGCATCGGCGAGAGAACATGCGTCGTCCCGTCGTGCCGGATCATCGCCTGTTTGCGGCTGACCCGCTGGTCCAGGATCTGGATGTCCCTTGACGGGTCTCGCCCGAGCGAGAGCGGTCGGTTCGCCAGCTCGAATGTCGTTCCTTCTTGCTCGCCCTTGGTAATGACCAGAATTGACATGGTGTACTCCCTTCGAGGTGTGTTCATGAGGCAATGCGTCAACGACCGCACAGACCCCTCAGCGATTTGAAAAGTTTTTGTGCTCGTCTTGGCCCTCGCCCAGCCGGCTGAACAGCCATGCTCGCGCGAACGCCCAATGACGCTCCGCGGTGCTCAGCGAGATCCCGAGCACATCGGCGGCCTGCGGCATCGTCAGCCCCGCATAGAAGCGGAGCTTGACCAGTTCGCCCTTCGTCGGGTCCATTCCCGAGAGCTGTTCGAGGGCCTCGTCGAGCTCCAGCAGATCGCTCGGCGATTCTTCCAGTGTCGCCACGCAGGCGTTCAGCGAGATTCGCCGCGCGGTTCCACCGCCCCGTTTCTGGGCATTTCGGGCCCGAGCGCGTTCGATCAGGATCCGCCGCATGGCCTCGGCGGCCGCGGCAAAGAAATGACCGCGTCCGTCCCAGCCCGGCGGCTGATCCGTATTCGGCCCGATCAGGCGGAGATACGCCTCGTGCACCAGCCCGGTGGCCTGCAAAGTCTGCGGCGTGTGCTCACTCGCTAATCGGGAATCGGCAAGCTTGCGGAGTTCGTTGTAAACCAGCGGGAGCAGCGCCGCGGAAGCCCGGGGGTCGCCGCGGTCGATGGCTTCAAAGATCTGGGTCACCTCATGCTGCACCCGACCAATATACCCAATCTCGGCGTGGCATTAGCCCAGATTGTGCTTGATGATGCACCAGATCGCCTCGACACCGTCTTTCCAGCCGATCTTCTTGCCCTCTTCGTAGGTCCGACCCGCGTAGGAGATCGGGACCTCGTAGATCCGCAGCGGGATGCGGCGTACACCCTGATCATCGGGCAGGCGGGCCTTGGCGAGCTTGGCGATCAGCTCAGGCTCAACACCGAAACGCTTCTCCGTGATCGTGATGTCCTTGATCGCGTCGCGGGTGAAGGCCTTGAACCCGCACTCGATGTCGGTCAGGTTCAGGTTGCTGAGCATGTTGCTGGTCAGCGTGATGATCCGGTTGGCGATCGAGTGCCAGTAGTAGAGCACGCGGTGGGTCTGCCCGAGGAACCGGGTGCCGATGACGGCGTCGGCACGCCCGTCAAGGATGGGGGCGAGGACCGAATCGTGCTCGCGCGGGTCGTACTCGAGATCGGCGTCCTGAATGATGATCGCGTCGGCACCGTCGTCGAGCGCCTTAGCGATCCCTGCGGCCAGCGCCGCCCCCTTGCCCTGATTGTGGGGCTGGTGGATCGCGGTAGTGTCAGCTCGCTTCGCCAGCTCATCGATGATCTTGGGCGAATCGTCGTGCGATCCGTCATCGACGAGGTAGATCACCCGCTCGCATGGCGTTCCATCGGGGAGTGTCGGTGGGGGGGTGGCGATCAGGCGATCGAACAGCACCGGCAGCAGCGTCTGCTCGTTGTAGACCGGGATGACGACGGCGATCTTCACGACTCAAGAATACCCGCGATCCGCAGCGCCTTCATCTGCGCGTTGGAGATCGCGAGCGTATCGAGCGAACCGATCGGGTGTTTCCGCAGGTTCTCGGGCGTTTTCGTGGGGGCCGACGCCCGGTAGATCGCGAACTCCACGATCCGGTGGGTCGTGACATGCGTGAACGACTCGATGTGCTCCGGGTCGGCAAAGCCCGCCTCGACCAGTTCACCCGGCTCGTGCGCGCGGTCCTCACGCTCAAGCGTGGGCAGCTGGAACATGCCCGCCCACATGCCGCTGCCGGGTCGCTGCTCGAGCAGCACCGAACGCGTGCTGCGCATCACCACGCTCGCGCAGTAGAGGTGCTTCTGCTTGGCGCGGGGCTTGGGGAGCGGGATGGACTCGGTGGTCCCGGCCGCCAGCGCCCCGCACTCGGCGCTGATCGGGCATTGCAGACACCTTGGCCCCTTGGGCACGCAGACCGTCGCGCCCAACTCCATCATCGCCTCGTTGAAGGTGGCCGGGTCGTCGCAGGCGTTCACCAGCGCCTCGGCCCGCTGCCAGGCCCAGTCCACCGTAGCTTTGTCCGCCTGCGGGATCGGTTTGTTGTGGACCCGCAGCAGGACGCGTGTCACGTTGCCGTCGACGATGGGAGCACGCTGCCCAAAGACCATCGACGCGATCGCCCCGGCCGTGTAGCGACCGATGCCGGGGAGCTTGAGCAGCTCATCGAGCGAGTCCGGTACCACCCCTTCGTGCCGATCCACGATCGCCTTGGCGCAGGTGTGCAGCAGCCGGGCGCGGCGGTAGTAGCCCAGCCCGGACCAGGCCGCGAGGACCTCGTCCTCCGTCGCCTCGGCGAGCGCTGCGACGCTCGGGAAGCGCTCGAGAAATGGCTCGAACTTCTCCACGACCCGCGAAACCTGCGTCTGCTGAAGCATCAGCTCGCTCACGAGCGAGCGGTACGGATCGCGGTGCGTGGTGCGCCAGGGCAGGTCCCGGGCGTTGGTGGCGAACCAGCGTTCGAGCGAGCTCGTCAGGGCGGTGTTGTTCATGACCCTGGCGCCGTTCGCAGTGCTTCCTTGAGTCGGTTGATGGTCGCAGGCCACTTGGCCTCGGGCGCGATGCACACCGAGATGAACCCCGTGTGGATCAGCACATTGGTTACACCCTCGATGGCGAAGAGCGCCTCGCCCAGCGGATCGCCAGCGGCGTCGGCGGGCTTGAAGTAGGACCGGATCGAGGCGGGCGCCGGCGCGACGATCAGCTTTCGGGCGCGCGGGTTGGGTGTAGATTCGACCTTGAGCACTTCAAACGGCATATATGAGGATAGAGAGCCCGCATCGCCCGCGACGAGCGGTTAGAATCAGAACCAGACACCTCGCGTACATCGCAGTTTCCGTGAAAGGGATCGGTTTGGGCACCGCTGAACGCCTCCAAGACCTGCTCAATCGCTTGGGCTCCTACACCTGGTGGGAGGTCGCGATCGAGTTTCTGGTCATCTGGATGGTGGTCTTCGCCGGGCTCCGCTTCGTGCAGGGCACCCGCGCTGCCCGAGCCCTCAAGGGCCTGCTCTTCGTGCTCATCGTGGGCACGCTCACGGTCCGGTTCTTTGGCGACGACCTCTTCGCCCGAATCGCGTACCTCTATGAGCGCGTGCTGGCGGTGATCGCTATTGCGCTGGTGGTGATCTTCCAGCCCGAGCTTCGGCGGGCGCTGATCCGCCTGGGCGAGACCGGGTTCATGCGTGGTGTGTATCAGGGTGCGGAGAAGGTCGCGGGTGAGCTTGCACCCGCGTGCATCTTCCTCTCGAAGGCGAGGTTCGGAGCGATCATCGTGATCGAGCGTCGTGTCGGGCTCAAGTCGCTTACCGAGGGCGGCACGGTGCTCAATGCCACCCTCTCGGCCCCGCTGATCCAGACTATCTTTCACCCCGGCTCGGCGCTGCACGATCTGGCGGTGGTCATCAAAGGCGACAAGGTCCACAGCGCCGGCGTTCAGCTGCCGATGGCCAACGCGTCTGATGTTCCCGACCAGTCGCTGGGCTCGCGGCATCGGGCGGCCATCGGGGCCACCAAGGAGACCGACGCGCTGGTCATCGTGGTCTCCGAGGAGACGGGCGGCATCCGCATCGCTGAGCGTGGCGTGCTGAGCAGCCCGATCGAGCCGTCGGCCCTTGAAGAGATCATCAAGGAGCATCTTGGGCACAAGCCGCCGATCGAGCAGACGACTGAGGGCGAAGGTGGGCAGCCCGAGCGTGACCAAGATGACGATACCCCGTCGGGGTTCGCGAACGATCAGAGCATCGATCTGGGGGCCGAGCCCGAGCCGGAGCAGTCGCTGATGCGCGATCCGGAGAAGGGCGGCGGTATGGCCAAGGAGGGCGCGTCATGAACGAGGAACGCGGCCCTCTCGCTCGACTCAGGACCGTCTTGGTTGTGACGCTCATCAGCGCGATGCTCTGGCTGCTCGCCGAGTCGCGCATGGTGCGGACAAGCGAGCTCGAAGCCCAGGTCACGATGATGAAATCGCAGGCCTCGGGCGGGATCGAACTGGTTGTGCGTCAGTCACCCGACGAGCCGCAACTCCGCACCATCAAGGTCGAGCTGGAGGGTTCGACCTCGGGCATCGACCGCTTCGCCCGCGCCATGCAGAACCGCTTCGAGCTCCAGCTTGGACGCGAGATCCCCGCCCGCCCGGGGGTCTTTACCATCGACCTGCGGGCCGAGCTGCGACGCTCGGCGGACCTGGACATCCACGGCATCACGATCAAGTCTGTGGTGCCCGAGAGCGTCATGATCGAGGTCGACGAGATCGAGACCCGCGACCTGCCTGTCCGGGTGATCGTGCCCGATGGGGTCCAGACCGATGGCACACCTCGCGCTGAGCCCCTGCAGGTGCGCGTGCGTGCCCCTGCCACGATCCTTTCGGAACTGGAAGCCCAGCACGCCCAGGTTGAACTGAGCGAGAA
>JAGQON010000023.1 GCA_020427395.1 Phycisphaerales bacterium | reverse complement strand
TCGCTGACCGCGCTGCCCGTCATCGAGACGCAGGAAGGCGACGTGTCGGCGTACATCCCGACCAACGTGATCTCGATCACCGACGGCCAGATCTACCTCGAGCCCGAACTGTTCTTCTCGGGTGTTCGCCCCGCGATTAACGTGGGTATCTCGGTGTCGCGCGTGGGTGGTGCCGCACAGGTCAAGGCGATGAAGAAGATCGCCGGCTCGCTGCGACTCGACCTGGCCGCGTTCCGCGAACTCGAAGCGTTCGCCCAGCTCGGTACCGACCTCGACAAGGCCACCCAGGCGCAGCTCGATCGCGGTGCCCGCATGGTGGAGCTGCTCAAGCAGCCCCAGTATGTGCCCCAGCATGTGACCAACCAGATCATCTCGATCTACGCGGGCACCAAGGGTTTCCTCGACAGCGTGCCGCTGAACAAGGTGGCGGCGTTCGAGAAGGCGATGCAGGAGTACTTCCAGACCAGCGCCAAGGGCGTGTGGGACGAGCTCAACGAGACCAAGGCGCTCAGCGATGAGCTGGAGAAGAAGCTGGTTGATGCCCTGAACAACTTCAAGGCCGGCTGGAACGGCTGATTACAACGAATACTTTGAATCGAAGCCCTCACGGATCGTGAGGGTTTTTTCTTTGTATAGTCAACTCGGAATCTGTTACGATTGAGATCTTTATTGGAGAGGATCATGATGCAGATACCGAATGCGTTGCTTGTTCTTGTCGTCGTTTTTTCATCGATTGCGCACGCCCAACCCTGTCTGCCTTTTCCGGGATTCGGGCTGTACACGGGGCTTGCTTTCGCTCGCGCTATCCACTTCGGTGACCTCGATCAGGACGGTGATCTCGACTTTGTCGTGCCTGGCGGAGACTTTATTCGCATCTACGAAAACGACGGTACGGGCAACTTCAATCAGATCGCTTTGTACTACACGATCTTTCCCGCGACTCGCGTCAAGCTCGTGGATCTGAACAATGACTCATGGCTCGATATCTACATGTCGATCGCCGGCGACGACCAGGTCGTCGCCTATTTCAATGACGGCACGGGGCAGTTCCCGACGGTGTACTCGAACCTGATCGGCTTCTCGCCAAAGGGCATAGATGCCGGCGATATCGATGGCGACGGGTTTGCTGATCTGGTGGTCGCGAACGAGTCCGATGGTACGATCCGTTTTCTGATCAACGATGGCGATGACACATTCACACCCATGCCAGCGATATCGGCCGGCACCGAGCCAGAGGATGTGCTGCTGGGCGATCTCGACAACGATGGCGACCCCGACCTGATCATCACGGAGCAGACAACATCGACCGCGATGGTCCGCCTCAACAACGGATCTGGCGTGTTCTCGCAGGTCGCGACCCTCACACTCGGCAACAGCCCGGAGTACGGCGCGCTCGGGCATCTCAACGGCGATTCATTCCTCGACTTGGTTGTGACGAGCGAGGTCGACAACTCGGTGAGCGTGCACCTGGGCCTCGGCAATGGGCAGTTCGCAGCGACCGCGTACTACGACGCGGGTGTACGCCCCTCCGATGTTACGATCGGCGATCTCGATGGCGACGGCGATCAGGACCTCGCGGTGAGCAACTTCTTCGACCGCAAGATGCATGTATTGATGAATCAAGGCGGCGGATCATTCCTGGCCCCCGTGGCGTACACGACCGCGCTGTTCTCGCAGAGCGTCGCAATTGGTGATGTCAACAACGACGGGCATCTTGACATCGGCGTCGCCAATGGTATCGGCGATTCCGTCAATATCTTCATGAACAACGGCGTTGGTGCGTTCGCGCAGATCGATGAGACCGACAGCCGAGCACGCGGGCGCGATATCGAGATCGGAGATCTCGATCTCGATGGGGATCTCGATATCGTCGTGGCGGACGATACAACCAACAGGTATGGCATCGTTCGCAACGACGGGAGCGGCAACCTGATCCCGTTCAATACATTCGATGCATTCAGTGGTGACGCGAGCGATGCGCACCTCGCGGACTTCGACCTCGACGGCGATCTCGACATGGCGATCGTCTCGGCTATCGATGGATTCCTGCATACCTTCCGCGGTTTGGGAGACGGAACATTCTCCGCCGGTGCGTTGATCGATTCATCACTAAGCAACCCGTTCGAGGTCAGCTGCGTGGATCTGAACGGCGACGATGCGCCGGAGCTGATTGTCAGTCAGTTCGGTACAAATCGCCTGCGGATCTACAACAACAACGGTGCGGGCATCTTCTCCTCACGCCCCGAGATCGAGCTTCCGGGCATCACGGTCGGCATCGACGCCGGAGATGTCGATGGCGACGGAGATAACGATATTGTGCTCGCCGGCGTTTCAACCGATGAGGTCTATGTGCTCCGCACCGGACGCAACGACAGCATCGGTACGCCCGTTGCGTACTCGACAGGTGATGAGCCGTACGCCTTGAAACTCGCGGACCTCGACAGCGATGGCGATCTCGATCTGGCGGTGCTCAACCGTGGGTTCGACCCAGCAACGGGCTCAAAGGTCCGGGTGATGCTCAACAACGGCAACGGGTCATACGCCCCAGCAGGGCTCTACCCGGTTGGATTCAGGCCAGCGGGCCTCCGAGTCGCCGATCTCGATGGTGATGGAGACATCGATATCGTTACCAGCAGTGAATCTGACAAGGCCATGAGCACGCTGCTCAACAATGGCGATGCGACTTTTACACCCGAGGTTCGGACTCATTTCCTGCTTGGACCCCGAGGCGTCGCGCTGGGTGACCTCGATAGCGATGGCGGCATTGACGCGGTCACGACGAACATGAGCACCACCCAGCTGCGTCTGATCTTCAATAGCTGTGATATCAACCCGTGCCCTGCCGACCTCAATCGCGACGGGCTGCTGAACTTCTTCGATGTCTCCGCGTTTCTCAGTGCCTATCAGAACCAGCAGCCGATTGCCGATTTCAACAACGACGGGCAGTTCAGCTTCTTCGATGTCTCGGCCTACCTGTCCGCGTACAACGCCGGCTGCCCTTGAGTGATCTGCACCCAGCGCATCACCGCATTCGTGCGCAATCGCCTGTTACAGCACCTCAAACACGCCCGATCGGGCGTGTTTTGCTTGAACAGGAGCGGCAACTCGGCGTATATTACGGATACGGAGGTGTGTAATTATGAAGGGGTCTCTTGGCGTGCTCGTTGCTTTGTCGCTCTTGGGCTTGCCCGCGATGGGGCAGCCCGTCGAAATCTTCACGCCCGATCGTGTCTTTGTGCTCGTCGAAGACGGCGAGGTCTGGGATCTGTATACCAGCAGCGGTTACGTGTTGTACGCTACCCGCGACAAGCTCTTCACCGGCGGTCTTCCCGGGGGTGAGCCCATCGGCAGGGATCTGGATGTTGAACTGCCACAGGGTCTTGAAGCGCAGGCGCTGAGCGTGCTGCCGCCGAGTGTCAGTGACAACAAGGCACGCATCGAGATCAGTCGCGTGGATGGCGAACCGTTCGATCTCAACGCGTTCACCATGATGATGCTCTGGACACAGACCAACCCGATCGAGACGCTGTACGAGATCATGCCGATCTACAACGATGAGGACGCGTTCGACGAGCCGATCCGGTTCTACGGCACCGGGCACTACGGCGATACCTTCCATTACGATCAGACCTCGGTGCCGACCAATACATCGCTGTTTGTTGGCTACCACGCGTACAAGATCAAGTTCCTGCTGGACTTCGCGATGATCTCGCTGGTTGTTGATGGGCCCGGCTGTCCCCCCGATCTTACCGGTGACGGCCAACTCGACTTTTTCGATGTCTCCGCGTTCCTGAGCGCGTACCAGAACCAGGACCCAGCCGCCGATTTCACGGGCGATGGGATGTTCGATTTTTTCGATGTCTCGGCCTTCCTGAGCGGATACACCGCCGGCTGCCCCTGACCCTGCGCATCACCGCGTTTGTGCGCAATATCCTGTCACCCCGCCCCAAACACGCCCGATCGGGCGTGTTTTGCTTTCCGCCGGGGCTTGGTGCTGGTATGGTGAGCGTGCACACCGGGAGGGGTATTTATGCGACTTCGAGTTTTTCTCACGCCGCTGGTTCTGTTGCTGATGGTTGCGCCCGCGATGGGGCAGAGGGCCTTGCCTGTCAAGCAGGTCGTCGCGCCGGCGAGCGATATCGAATCGGGGCTGCTCAAGCTCCCCGACCCGGTCGAACTGGGCGTGACATCGCGCACGCTGCTCTTTGAGGTCGATCCCGCGAACGCGGATGCCCATGGCGTGATCGACTTCGGGTTCCCATTCGTCATCGGCGACGGCGCGACGCGGGTGGTGTTCCTCCCCGCGGTACAAGACGCATGGGTCGGAATCGTGAAGGCAGTCAATCAAATGAATCAGCATGAGATCGAAGTGCGCACCGATGCACCGATCGAGCAGCAAGGTGTTTCGATCGTGCGCGATCCGCTCCCGTGGGGCGACCAGGGGCGTGTGTTCGATGCGGTCACGCTGCCTGCCGGGCAGGGCGGGCTGGACATTCGTGTTCAGCTCAAGCAGCCATCGGGTGGCTACATCCTGATCGATCAATCGTCCGATCGGGCGCTCTATACCTATATCAAGCAGCGTGGCACGCTGGTCGATCAGCCGATCACGCTTGTGAGTTCGCTCAGCGATGGCTCCAGGATCGTCTCCGTACAGGCGATCGTGCGCGCACCCGATGGCACGCGCGAGCTGATCGAGGCCGAGGTCGGCGAGCAGCAGCTCTCGTTTGTACCAGCCCAGCCCGGCAAGTACGCGGTTCAGGTCTATGCCGAGTATGCCAACGCGGAGAACCAGTCGGTGATGCTCTCGACCCAGCACCTGATCGAAGTGGAGGAACCCACGACGCCGCTGGGTGCGGTGCGGATCGTGCCCGGCAATGAGCGGATTGAGTTGGTGTTCGACGACGCAGACAGCGACGATCGGACCATCTTGGCCGCCGAGGTCTGGGGCCGGGTGGACGGCGTCATGTCGCCCGTCTGCTGGTTGTCGCGCGTGTGCGATGCAAATCGTTCGCTGTTCCTCGACACCCGCTGGGTCTCGCTCGCCGGCGCGGACCCGGGCACGCTTGAGCTTCGCCAGATCCGTGTGCACGATGTGGATTCGATGGTGCCCACGCAGGTCATCGATCGACTCGCATTGCCGATTGAGCCGGGGCTCCTGCCCGACGAATCGAAGCAGACCAGTACCGGGCCAAACCCGATTCTCGTGACCAACAACACCGCGACGAACGCATCGCGCGGCACCCTCCCGGGCGGTCATCGTCTGCTGCTCGTGCACGGCTATTGCTCTGGCGGCAACCCGTTCACCACCTCGCACTTCAGCGGCGACATCGCCGCGTTCAGCGATCCTGATTCCAATCGTTCGCACGATGCGTTCGCGCTTGAGATCATCAATCAGACCGCCGCGATGAAATCCTTTGGCGTGGCCGCCCACTCGCAGGGCGCGATGGCGGCCCTGCATCTCTACACCTTCTACTTCTCCGGGCTCGACTGGGCACGCGGCGATCGCCTAATCCAGTCGGTGGGGGCCCCGTATCAGGGCACGGCCCTGGCGGGCAACGCCGCGGTGCTGGGCGATCTCTTCGGCTCCGGGTGCGGCGAGAACACCGACATGACCTACACCGGCTCGGCCAACTGGCTCTCGCTCATCCCGACCAGCTCGCGCCAGCAGGTGTGGTACTACACGACCTCCTTCGAGGACCGCCCGTTCGCCTTTGACTTTTGCAACATCATCACCGACCTGCTGCTCAGCGACCCCGACGACGGCGTCATCGAGCGCGACCGCGGTCAGCTTCCGGGCGCAACCAACATGGGCCATGTCGAGGGCTGGTGCCACACCACCGGCATGCGCGACCCGGCCCAATGCACCGACGCCTCACGCAACGCCACCATCAACGCGAGGGCCCGCCGATGAAACTTGCCTGCACAACCATGCTGCTCTGTCTCGCAACGATCGCGCACGCCGACGAGGTCTGCGTGACCCCGAACGCGGCGATCCCCGACAACTCCACCTCGGGGATCACCGTCCCTATGAATATCGCAGCCGGCCCCGGCGAGATCATCGATTCGCTCAGCGTCTCGCTGGACATCGCTCACCCGTGGGTAGGGGATCTGGTCATCACGCTCACCTCGCCCGGAGGCACGACCATCACGCTGCTCGATCGCCCGGGCATCCCCAGCGCCGGATTCCCCGGCCCATTCGGGTGCGGCGGGCGCGACATCGACGCGGTCTTTAGCGACAGCGCCTCGATTCCCGCTGAGGATGTCTGCTCGTATGCGGCCCAGCCCGTCATCGCGGGCATGGTCATCCCAAACCAGCCGCTCGGTGCCTTTGTCGGCGAGCCCGCCGATGGCACCTGGACACTGCATCTCTCAGACAACTCGCCGTACGACGCGGGCGTGCTCGTTCATGCCTGCCTGAGCACCACGACCATCATCGCCTGCACCCCCGACCTCAACGGCGACGGCGTGCTCAACTTCTTCGATGTCAGCGCCTTCCTCAACGCCTACAACACGATGAACCCCATCGCCGATTTCACGGGCGACGGGCTCTTCAACTTCTTCGATGTGAGCGCGTTTCTGGGCGCCTTCAACGCAGGTTGCCCGTAACTGGGTTGTAGAGACCCGAGATATTTTTCTTGGCATGACTTTCTGGCTGAGGTAGATTGAGCTGATCCGGGGTTGATCCCGAAGGGGGAAAGCGACACATGCGCTTCAGAGCTTTCATGCTATTGGTATTGGTGATTTTGAGCCAGACGCTTGTGTTGGCAGGCCCGCTCGATCCGCCCACCGGCCCGATTTCGCCAACGATGAAGACGCTCGATCAGGTCGAGCCCCGCATCCCGATCGGGCCTGACACCACACCGGGCGATGCCGAGTGCGTGTACAGGATCACCCAGCCCGGGAGCTACTACCTCACCGAGAACCTGCAGGGCGAACTCGGCAAGCACGGGATCGTCATCGCTACGCCGCAGGTCAGCCTGGATCTCAACGGGTTTGTCATCGCTGGTCCTGATGGTCCGAGGCAAGGAACGCATCACGGCATACGGGCAGCGGTTCTTCTGAAGGGTGCAACGATTCAAAACGGACAGATCCGTGACTGGAGCGGTGATGGGTTATCGCTCAGGGATATTGGTCAGTCGCTCCACGAGTCCGTGGTCGTGAAAGACATCCATGCGATTGGGAACACTGAAACCGGGATCAATGCGTTCACTGATTCGTCGATCATCACACGATGCTCAGCTACAGCGAATCAGAACGGTGGCATCTTCGGTTGGCATGCGACAGTCATTGAGTGTGTTGCGGATAGGAACTTGGAGTATGGCATCTATGTTCTTGATGGAATCGCATCGAAGTGCTTTGCATCTACGAACTGGGTCGTTGGCATCCAGATCATCCGCGGCACAGTAAAAGATTGTGTGCTGATCAATAACTTCGGTGCCGGCATCGAAGCAGGATCATCAATGGTCATCGAGAATGTGCTTTTCTCGAACGACACCGTAGATGAAGACGGCGCGGGCATTGTCGCTTCGGTGAGCTGCGTGATTCGCGATAATCTTTGCGGCAGCAATGACTTCGGTATCCGTGTCGAAGGGGAAGACAACTTCATCACCGGAAACAAGTGCAGGGAGAACGGTGTCAACTGGTTCATCGTTGCGGGCAACTTCTACGGCCCCATCATCGATCGCACAGCAGTCACCCCGGGTGGCGTGTTCGGCAACGCCGCGAGCGGCACGCTTGGCACCTCCGACCCCAACGCGAACTTCAGCTACTGAGCAGCAAGGAAAAGTCATGCGAACCATCAACTCCTACACGATCCTTTGCGTGCTCCTGATCAGTTCAAGTGCACACGCCCAGGCGATCGACCCGGACAACAAGTTCGCCTGGGGCGAGAACATCGGATTCCTGAACTTCGCCGACGCGGGCGACCCGCCCGGATCAGCGGGCGTGTTTGCCAACCCGGATCACCTCGAAGGATTCATCTGGGGCGAGAACATCGGTTGGGTGCATGTGGGCGCGGGCAACGGCCCGTACGACAACACCACCGGGCTCGACTTTGGTGTCAACATCAGCACACGCACGGGTGCGCTCTCCGGGTACGCCTGGGGCGAGAATGTCGGGTGGATCAACTTCAACGGCGGCGCGATGGCCACCCCACCCAACCCGGCGCGCATCGAAGACGGGCGCTTCCGCGGCTATGCGTGGGGCGAGAACATCGGATGGATCAACCTCGATGATGACACGATCTATGTCGGGCTCAACAACTGCCCCGCGGATCTCAACGGCGACGGTATGCTCAACTTCTTCGATGTATCTGCGTTCCTTGGTGCATACAACGCGATGGACCCAGCCGCGGACTTCACCGGCGACGGGCTCTTCAACTTCTTCGATGTGAGCGCGTTCCTCATCGCGTTCAACAGCGGTTGCCCTTGATGCGTTTCCTGTCATGGTTGGTGTATGGTTGGCCCATATGGCCCGCGGAAAGACCTTGCGTTTGATTCTGGGATCCGATATCGTGCGAGAGCCGTATCTGTTTCCACGGTATCACGCCTCGTTCTGAGGTGTGTGGGTCGAATAGACAATCGGTCGTTGAATGAACAGCGAGCCAGGCACCCGCATCGGGTTGTCCGTGGTGAATCGTGAACCAGGAGGTCTCTGCAATCATGTCGCACGCACGAACACTTCTTACTCTCGCAGCCATCGGTGCTTTCAGCGCCGGCAGCTTGGCGCAGCAGTCGCAGCACTTCAACCTCGGTGCCAGCCAGATGTCGCTCGAGTCGCTCGCGCAGGTCCAGATCGGCGACCATGTCCGCATTGAGGACTTCCAGATCCCCAACGCTCAGCTTGATCTCGAGCTCGACCGCTTCGAGGTGCTCACCGCCGACGCCGAACTGGTCGTTGGTGTGAACGGTCAGATGCGGGCCCTGCCCCGCCCGGATGTGGTGCTCCTTTCGGGCATCGTCGCCGGGGATGCGGACTCACGCGTCTTCATCTCGCTCTCGCCATTCGGAACCAACGGCTTTATCGAGCAGCACGGCGAGACCATCTCGATCTCGACCGGACCCTACGAGGTTGAGAAGGACCTGCAGGCCGCCATCCGCAGCGCGAAGATGAACGACCTGATCGATCCCAACGCGGTCACCAATGGCTGCGGCTACACGCAGGGTGATACCGACCTTGAGCCCATGGGCCTGCCCGAGCAGAGCCCGGGCGACGGCGCACGCGGCGGGAGCACCTGCCGCATCGCGGGCATCGCGGTCGAGTCCGACTACGAGTTCACCCAGCGCCTCTTCGGCGGCAACACCAACGCCGCGGCAGCGTACCTCGTGACGCTCGTCGGCGCGATCTCGGAGATCTACGAGCGTGATGTCAACGCACGCCTGGCCATCCCCTTCCTTCGCGTCTGGGCCGACAATACCGACCCCTATGACGCCAATACCGGCGACCCACTCGATCAGGTCCGCAACCACTGGAACGCCAGCATGGGCGGCGTCGAGCGCACCATCACCCACTTCTTCACCGGGCGAGAGAACACCTCCTACGGCGGTGTGGCGTATGTCGGCGTGCTTTGCAACGAGAGCTACGGCTACGGCGTCTCGGCCTACCTCGACGGCTCGTTCCCCTACCCGCTGGTTGATCACAACAGCGGCAACTGGGATGTTGTCGTCGCCGCCCACGAGATCGGGCACAACTTCGGCACCGGACACACCCACAGCTACTCGCCCCCGATCGACGGCTGCGGTAACGGCGATTGTTCCGCTCCATACGGCGGGACCATCATGTCCTACTGTCACACCTGCTCGGGGGGTCTGACCAACATCGTGCTGGGCTTCCACCCGCGCGTGCAGGACACCATCATCAACTTCATGAACACCTCGGGCTGCGATCTGCTCAGCGAGGGCGTGACCGCGGCGGAAGACTTCGCCGAAACCCTGCAGAACAACTCCATCGAGATCGATGCGCTCAGCAACGACCTCTCGCAGTCCTGCGACCCGTTCGTCCTCAGCAGCTACGACTCCACCTCGTTCTCGGGTGGCACCGTTGAGCTCCTCGCTGGCGCCGGCCCCGACGGGCGCGACATCTTCCGCTACACACCCCCGGCTGACTACGCGGGTAACGACCTCTTCGGCTACACCATCATGGGCGACGCCGGCGCGGTCAGCACCGTCGTCAACCTCGATGTGCGTGCGCTGCGACCCGCCGACAATCGCCTCAACCCGATCCCGGGTCTGGCGGTCAGCTACTACGACCTCTCCAACCCATCTGTCCTGCCGGACTTCGACACGCTCACCCCGTTCGCGACCGATGTCACCACCGATGTCAACTACCCATCGACCGGCGGCAACTTCATGAACTCAGGTCGGTCCGACCAGATCGGCGCCGTGATCGAAGGCTATGTCTGGGCGCTCAGCGACGGCATCTATACCTTCAGCACGGACTCAGATGACGGTTCGGCGCTCTACATCGGCGATGAGCAGGTCGTCAACAACGACGGACTGCACGGCATGGTCAAGAAAGGCGGCTCGATCCCGCTCTCTGCCGGCTGGCACAAGATCCGCATCGAGTTCTTCGAGAACGGCGGCGGCGCTGGGCTCATCTCCACCATGACCGGGCCGGGCATGGCCGAGGCTTCCCTCAGTGGTATCTTCATCACCCACGAGAAGAACGCCCAGTGCTCGATCGCCGACTTCAACGCCGACGGCACGCTGGACTTCTTCGATGTCACCGAGTTCATCGAGGCATTCAATACTCAGGATGCCAGCGCAGACATGAACGACGACGGCGTGTACAACTTCTTCGATGTCAGCGCATTCCTCGTTGCATTCGCCGAGGGCTGCCCGTAACACACCTCTATATCTGATTTGAAACCTCCAAGCCGGGCAATGCCCGGCTTTTTCATTGAGCCCACCCGTTCGGTTGTGTTACACTCGCAGTCCCGATCCCATCCCGATCCGTTCACAGGAGTCACCATGACTGCCCGATCAGCCGCCCTCTCGCTCGTCTTTCTTGCCGGCTCGCTCGCCCACGCCCAGTCCACCAGTTATTACGAGGTCTCCAAGGACGGGCACCACTTCGCCGTGAACTTCGATGAGCCGCCCGTCGCGCAGCGCGGCGTCGGCGTGCCATTCAACGCCATGCCGGATCAGAGCGTCGTGCTCCGCCGGCAGATCGGCGGGCTCAGAATCGTGGATATCGACGGCGACGGCAACAACGACCTCGTCGCAGTCTGCTACATCTCCAACTCCTTCCCGCCCTACGACAGCGCCAAGGACATGATCTTCTTTGGCACCGGCTCGGGCATCAGTACCACGCCCGGCTGGCTCAGCGATGAGGACACCCACACCGGCGATGTGCAGATCGGCGACCTCAACAACGACGGAAACCCCGACATCGTCGCGATCCACGGCAACATGCGGCGCGACAGCGTCAGCGCCTTCTACAACTCAGGCTCGGGCGTGCCCACCACGCCCAACTACCAGAGCAACACCGCACGCACCATGTGGGGCACCGCGGGCGTGCTTGCCGACATGGATCAGGACGGCGACCTCGATCTTGTGACAACCAATCAGGGCCTCTCGCCAGACCCGTACCGACCCGTGCTGATGTTCGATAATGTGGGAGGCACGCTCACCACCACGAGCGTCTGGCAGTCGGCCGATGAAGCCGTGCAGAACGGCATCGATGCCCAAGACATCACCGGCGACGGCTACCCAGACCTGGCGGTCGCCAAATGGGTCAACTTCTTCAGCGGCATCTACTACAACACCACGGGCGTCCCCGATTCGCTCCCGTCATTGGAAGTGGCAACAGACGACACGGACCGCGGTGCGCTGTTCTGCGATCTGGAGAACGACGGCATCAGCGAGATCGCCTTCGGTGGCGATCCGTCCCGCGTCTACGACATCGGCGCGGGTGTGCTCACCGAGCGGTACGCCAGCAACCCGCCCTTCACGGGTCCGCAGGAGATCGGCTTCTTCGATATCGATAACGACGGCGACGACGACTTCGCCGAGATCCACTTCTCCGACGGGCGAGCCCATCTCTATCTCAACCGCGGCGGCGTGCTCGATACCGATCCGACCTGGACTTATGACGCCTCGGAGGTCGGCACCGCGCTCGCTTTCGGTGATCTCAACGGCGACGGCTACGGCGATCTCGCCCTGGGCTACTCCGGCGACACCTGTGTGCGGATCTTCTTCGCCCAAGCGCCCGCGTGCCCCGCGGACCTGACCGGCGATGGTGCGCTCGACTTTTTCGATGTCAGCGCGTTCCTGAGCGCCTACAACGCCCAGAACCCGATCGCGGACTTCAATAACGACGGGATGTACAACTTCTTCGATGTGTCGGCATTCCTCAACGCGTTCAACGCTGGATGCCCGTAAGAGAGAGCAAACTCAAACCAAGCCGAATACATTCGGATTGAGGGGGAACGGATGTTGAAACGAGCGATGGTCACGGTCTGTCTGTGCGGGATGAGTACCAGCTCAATCGCGCAGTCCATCAACTTTGAGACACTTCCGGACGGCACACCAACACTCGATCGCCAGCTGATCTCCGATCAGTATGTCGCGGACTTTGGTGTGCGGTTCGATCTTGTCGATCCGATCACGCTGGAGGTCGTGGGCTCGCCGCAGATCGCCAAGGTCGGCGCACCCCGCACCGCGTTCACGGCATGTGGCGCGGACACCCCCCTCCCCGGTCAGGGCGTCGGGCAGTCGTTCCTCACCGACGACGGCTCGGTTGGAAGCAATGTCGAAACACTGCTGGTGACCTACAGCCAGCCGGTGGCTCAGGCGGCCGGTGTCATCCTTGACACCGACACGCGCACGGGCCCGACTTATGAGGAGTGGACCGTCGAGGCTCTCGACGCGTCGATGAATGTGCTCGAGACCGTGGTCATCACCGCGCAGGACGGGCCCGACAACTGCAATGCTGGTCAGGGCCCGGGTGATGGGCGGGCGGACTCGTTCCTCTTCCAGCGTGCCAGCGCGGACATCAGCTTTGTCCTGCTCCGCTACACCGGCACCGCAACGGACATCGGGCTCGCGTTCGATTCCTTCTCGCCTACGACCATCCCGCCGGCACCCTCGATCGTCGCGTCCGTCCCCCAGACCGACCCCTGCACCTACGACATCATCGAGCTGGGCTCCGAGATCTTCGACGGTTTGGCGATCTACACCTACCAGTGGCAGAAGCAGCAGCCCGGCGGCGGTTACATCGATGTCCTCAACGCGATCGAGCCGACCCTTGAGGTCGCCGCGATCGAGGGTGACACCTACCGGGTGATGGTGACCGATGTGCTCGAGCGTGTCGCGATCAGCGATCCGGTCACGATCGGCTTCGCCCGCTTCGTGAACATCGAGTTGTCGGTCGAGACCGCTGCCAACAGCGGCGTCTTCACACCGCTCGGCGACGGCTACTCGCCCTTCGAGTTCGACACCGATATCGATACCCTCTACGAGTGGAGCAATGCCGAGGAGTTTTACCACGGCGCGGACCCGGCACTCACGATCGATCAGTCGCACCTCTTCCTCACGGCCGCGCCCGGCGGGCTCTCGCTGGTCAATGTCTACGACGGGGTCGGCACCAACGCCGGCGGTCGCGCCGAGATGCGCATGGAGTTCACCGGCGTCACCCCTGATTATGTCTCGCGTGATGACCCAAGCGGCGATCTCTACCGCGGTGGAGGTTCGAGCGTGCTCGAGACGCGTCACAACTGGTCATCGCCGAACACCGACGGCTGGGCGATCGGCCCGCTGCAGGGCTCGTGGAGCGTTGATATCAGCTTCGCCGACGGCTTCACCGGCGAGCCCGAAATCGACGGGCTAACCTCGTGGACATTCTTCGATCGCCTCGGCGCGAGCATCGCGCTCCCACTCGAACTCGATCGGCGCGTCCGCATCACCGCAACCTGCGGCTGCGGCCCGGCGGATCTCAATACCGACGGAGCGGTCAACTTCTTCGATGTGAGTGCGTTCCTCAGCGCCTACAACGCCCAGGACCCGATCGCGGACTTCAACGGCGATGGAATGCTCAACTTTTTCGATGTGAGTGCGTTCCTGAGCGCTTACAACGCCGGCTGCCCATAATGACTCTTGCGGCGACAGCGTAGGAGCGGTACTCTGGGGTCATTCACACATTATTAGGAGTCCGCCATGTTGAATCGCATCGCTGCCATCATCTCCACAGTCGGTTTCGTTTCAGCAATCTCCTCGGCGCAGGTCGGTGTCTGGGGTGCATTCCCGATCCCGATGACGCATAGTGCAGATGCTCGCCTGCTCAGCCACGCAATTGATCTCAACGGCGACGCGCTGCCGGATCTCGTGACCATGCACTCGTACACGAATGAGGTTGGCATCGCGATCAGAGATGAGAATGGTGGATACACGCAGCAGTCCAGGGTTGCTGTCGCGGAGTTTCCCAGTTTCAGCACCTACGGAGATATCGATTCGGATGGCGACCTGGACCTCGCGGTGACATGCTCGACCAGCGGATCGATCAGCATACTGACGAATGACGGGAACGGTGCCTTCAGTGTGTCACAGACGACGGGCAGCGGTGCATATATACAGAACCTCCAGCTTCGTGACCTCGATGGGGATGGCGATCTGGACATCGTAACAGGGGATAGCGTATTGGCTGCGACCGTCGTGCTTCAGAACGATGGAGCCGGCAACTTCAGTACCCCGCAAATCATTGCCGCGGTGCTTCCAGACACGCTCGAGGCCGGCGACCTCGACATGGACGGCGATATTGACCTTGTCATCCCTGTTCGCCAGAGCAACGAAGTTGATGTCTATCTCAACGACGGCGTTGGGCAGTTCGCGCTTGCAAGCGCGATCCAAGATGCCCACGAGCATCTTGGTAGCTCGCTACTCGGTTCCAAGACGGTCATCGACGATTTCAACGAGGACGGCGTGCCCGATCTCGCCATCATTCGTGCGCAGTCGATCGATGTTCGGCTCGGTGTCGGCGGCGGTGATTTTCAGCTCATCGGTCAGGCGGCCAATCGTTCCGGGCAAGAGTTATCCGATCTCAATACTTTGCACGCCGGCGATGTTGATGGTGATGGCCATACCGATCTGCTCGCGATGCATACAGGCTACTACGGCAGGGGGGTGATCTTTTTCTGGGGTGATGGCCAGGGCTCGTTCAGCAGTGGTTCCGATGCGGTCTTCAACGGCTCACCCGCGGGCCTGACCCTGCTCGACCACGACGATGATGGCGATCTGGATCTCGCGACGGCCTTTGTGTTCAGCGAAGCGATTGGCTTTGTCGAGAATCTTGGTTCACGGGTGTTCTTGCCTACGCCATATTACTCGTCGATCCCATCAATCGATAGTGACTACATTGAGCTTGCCCACGGTGACATGGATAACGATGGCGATACCGACCTGGCCATCATCGGGCTGAGTGGTCGCGATGTCCTGATCTACATGAACGATGGACATGCAAACATGACCAACTCGCTCACGCTCTCGGCGAGCCTTGAGACGAGCGATGTTGAAATCGGCGATATCAACAACGATGGGCTGCTCGATATCGTCGCACTCAACAAGCTATCTGGCACATTCAGCGCGTTCCGAAATCTGGGCGGTGGATCGTTCAGCGACGATGCCCGGGGCTATGTTGGTGATCAGCCTACCCAACTGATTCTGCGCGACTTGAACCATGATCAGAAGCTCGACCTTGTCGCGTTCAATGACGGCACTCAGGACATCAGTGTGCTCCGTGGCAATGGTGCGGGATATTTCAGTGCAAACCTCAGCTTTGAGGCCATTGTCGGTACAAGCGAGCTCGAGGTTGCCGATCTCAACCAGGATGGTCACCAGGACATCGTGATGGTCAGCAGTTCCAGAACCCGCGTCGGCGTGCTCTGGGGCAACGGCGATGGGACCTTCCAGGCGCTCTCCAGAATGTTCACGGGTGAGACTGCACACCAGCTTGAAATCGCGGACTTTGATCAGGATGAGGAACTCGAGCTTGCGATCCGGGCGTTCAACTCGCAGACGATCTCCGTCTACAACTTCAATCCCTCTGGTTCACCGATGATGGAACTCGCATACACGCTTTCAACATCGGTACCGACGCAGGACCTGCTTGCCGAGGACTTGAATAACGACGGGTTGACGGACCTCGCAACGATCTCTGAAACAGGTCAGCGACTCACCGTGTTTCACGGAAACAGTCAGGGGGCATTCGATCCGGAATCGCTCTACAGCTCTGTGACCTATGGGCAGCATATCGATGCGGCCGATTTCAACACGGATGGACGCACAGACCTTATTGTTCGCCGGGATTACGCTGGTTATGGCTACGGCGCTCGGATCATCGAGCACCGCCAGGGTTCGCAGCCTTGTTCCGCAGACCTGACCGGTGATGGGCTCCTCGACTTCTTCGATGTCAGCTCGTTCCTCAGCGCCTACAACACCCAGGACCCCATCGCGGACTTCAACGGCGATGGAATGCTCAACTTTTTCGATGTGAGTGCGTTCTTGATCGCCTACAACGCCGGATGCCCCTGACAATTCCCCATCTGACTGGGGCTTTTCCCTCTGGGCAAGATCCCCAAGAGTGTGTACAGTGTAATGAATAACGCTCAGTTCTGAGCGTCCACACACCCACGCCCCCTGTGCAGGGCGTGGTCCACACCACGGAGGAGATTCAAATGAAGGCTATTCACTTTGCTGCCGCACTGATCGTGTGCGCCGGTGCCGCCGCGCACGCGCAGGATTACGACAACACCCTCGGCAACCCCGGGCTCAATGGCTCGTACACCGTCGGCTTCGAGATGTACGACGACGGCACCGGCGAGTCGTTCTACACCACCGGGCAGTTCAGCATCCCGGGTGCCAGCGGCGGGTCCAACATCGCCCGCTGGGACGGCAGCGCCTGGCAGCCCGTCGGCGGGGGCCTCGTGGGGCAATACTCCAACGCCATCAAGGCCTACAACGGCGATCTGATCGCGGCCGGCTACTTCGACAGCGCCGGCGGCGTCGCTGGCACCGAGAAACTCGCCCGCTGGGATGGCACCCAGTGGAACTCAATGGATGCCCTGTCGGCCTCGTTCCTCAACTCCATGTGGGACCTTGAGGTCTGGGACGACGGCACCACCGGCGAGCAGCTCTACATCGCCGGCAACTATGTCGGGCTCAACGGGCAGACCGGGCTCGACCACATCGCCAAGTGGGACGGCAGCACCTACACCCCCGTGGGCGGCACCATCGGCGGCGCCGTACCCCTGATCGTGCTCGACCTGCATGTCTCCTCAGTGGACGGCACCGAGAAGCTCTACGCCGGCGGCCGCTTCCTGACTATCGGCGGCGTGGCGGCACTCAATGTCGCCGCGTGGGACGGCAGCCAGTGGACCGATCTTGACAGCGGGCTCACCCGCACCTCCGGCTTCACCCAGGTCCTGCACATGACCACATGGGACGATGGCTCAGGCACGGCGCTCTATGTCGGCGGGCGATTCAACATCGCTGGCGGCAACCCCGTCTCGACCAATGTTGCCAAGTGGGACGGAACCTCGTGGTCATCCATGGGCGACGGCTTTGACGCCGATGTCCAGGAGCTCGTCGTGTTCGACGACGGCACCGGCGAGGCCCTCTACGCGATGGGCAACTTCAACAACTCGGGCGCGACCCCCGTCAGCCGCATCGCCAAGTGGAACGGCAGCTCGTGGGAAGCCGTGGGTGATGGCACCAACAACACCATCTTCGGCGGCGGCGTCTTCGACTACGGCGACGGCCCAGCGCTCGTGCTCGGCGGTAGCTTCACCACCGCCGACGGGCTGAGCTCCAGCAAGGTGGCGTCCATCCTCAGCGCACCCGCATGCATCGCGGACCTGACCGGCGACGGCATGCTGGATTTCTTCGATGTGAGTGCCTTCCTAAATGCGTACAACGCGATGGACCCGGCCGCCGACCTGACGGGCGATGGGATGTATAACTTCTTCGATGTGAGTACCTTCCTGAACGCTTATAACGCGGGTTGCCCGTAAGGATACAAAACACCTGAATGGTGGTGCCCGGTTCGATTCGACGAGCCCGGTATAACAGCATCTGAATGGCGGCTGGCTTTGTTTCCGGCTCTGGGGAGAAGTCATGTTTAATCATGTGTTGTTTGTTGGTGCGCTGTCTCTGTGCCTCAGCGCTCCTTGTGCTATTGGGCAGGGGCCGGTTGAGTATCAGATGGCAGAGCAGTACATCGATGTCTCTGCGAGCGTGAGGAACCTAGACAACTCAGGCGGGCCAGGCGATACGAGTGATGACGAGCGAGATCAGACCCTGACGCTTCCGGGTCAGATCCAGGGAGATCTGTCGGCGAGCGTCTCCTCGCAGGGCAACGCGAGCACCATCGTGAGTATCACGATGGGGTCGGTCGATGACTCCGCAACCGAGACGCGAGGTCGGATCACCTCGATCGCCAACCGGGGGAGCGGCTACAGCGCTTCGGCGGGCGGTGGGTACTCGCTAAGCACGCAGTTCAGTGTCAGCGAGGCCACAAGCGGGGCACTCAGCGGGTTCATCGACATCGGTCGCCCGAGCGGTGGGGCGGGGTCGTCGCAGACTTCCCAGGCGTTTGTGACGATTGTTTTCGTGGGCTTCACTCCACCCCCGACCCCCGCGTTCATTAGCTACAGCTACACCCTTGGGCTTGAGCCCTCGGGGCTGACGCGCATCGAGTTCTCCGAGTTCTTCGATGTTGCCCCTGGCGGTATTTATTCGCTGGGGGTGACTGCCGCCAACAACGCGTTTGTTGAGCCGGGAACGGACCCGACAGAGGAGCTTACGATCGAGTGGAACTGCTCGCTGATCATTGGCGATCGCGATGAGGACGGGCTGCTGGATAAATGGGAGACCGACGGTATTGATACCGACGGCGACGGCACGCCCGAGATCAATCTGCCCGCGATGGGTGCTGATCCTGATCACAAGGATATCTTCCTGGAGATCGACACGCTCTCGGGATCCGCGGCGGTCCCTGCGAGCGTGTTGGCGAGTGTTCGAGCTGCGTTCGCGAACGCGCCGGTGAGCAACCCGTCGGGTCAGAACGGCATTACACTGCACACCTTCGTCGACGAATCAAACCTGCCGGCGACAGCATATGTGCAGCCGCCCAATGCGCAGGTGGCGGCACTCAAATCGAACTGGTTCGGGAGCAATGCCGATCGGATGGGCGGACGCTGGATGACCGAGATCCGCCCGGCGCGTCTCAAGGTGTTCCGCTATTGCATCTGGGGTGGGAGCCAGGAAAACGGTTCAAGCGGCTGGGGCGAGATCCCAGGCGATGATTTTATTGTTACGCTCGATCCCGCGACATTCCCCAACATCAACAACAACGATCGCGCAGGAACCCTGATGCACGAGCTGGGGCACACGCTCGGGCTGCGTCACGGCGGGGGTGATGATATTGGCTACAAGCCCAACTATCTGAGCGTGATGAACTACTCGTTCCAGTTTGAGTCAACGCTCAACCCGATCTATAACGCGTGGTCGCTCGATTTTTCGTGTGATGAGCTCCCGACTATCAATGAGGGGGCGCTCGACGAAATGAACGGCTTCGATGCTTCGTCTGCGTATGCGAATCGGTACACCGTGTTCAACACAACGACGGCCGGACCGATCCGGGTTGAGTATGACGTGCTCGAATCGGGTCCTGTGGATTTCAATCAGGACGGTGTGTTCAGTTCGGGAACCGTGGCCGCGGATCTGAATCGGGTGATCATCGGGCAGTCCGCATCGACCAACCAGACACTGCGCGGCTTCAACGACTGGGACAGCGTCAATCTCCGCTTCGCGGGCAGCGCGAACTACGGTGCCGGTGTCTCCGGGGGCATGACGACGGCCAACTCGGGACCCGAGCTGACGGGGGACGATTATGCTCAGCTCGCATCGTCGTTTGGTGGTGGCTCGATCCCGTGCGCCGCGGATCTCACGGGCGATGGGAATCTGAACTTCTTTGATGTCAGCGCGTTCCTTGTGGGGTACGGCGCAATGGACCCGATCGCCGACTTTACTGGGGATGGTGTTTTCAACTTCTTCGATGTCAGCGCGTTCCTCACCGCATACATCGATGGCTGCCCTTAGTCCGCGAGTCGTTCACAGATGTTCGAAGAGCCGGATGCGTCCGGCTCTTTTTTATTCATGCATCCTTGGTGATTATGGGACTTACTGTGTGTACTTGGATCAGAATTCTTCAGTTATACGGGTTTTCACGCCCGTGGAGGAGTTGTAAACTTCCAGCCGATTGATGCCTTGTGATCGGTGAGATCACGGGTTGGGATTCTGGAGTGGGAACATGAAGAACACGATTCGTTTGTTGACGCTCGCTGTTTGCAGCGGCCTTTGTCTTGGTCAGTCCGCACCCCAGGCGGGTTACCTCGGTCGAATGGGTACGCAGACTGGTTCGCCTGTGACACTTTCCACGATCGGTTCGGACTTCGACACCGAGATGGGATTGTGGAATGAGCAGGGACAGCTCGTGATGACCAATGACGACATTGCACCGGGAAATCTACAGAGCGAACTCATCCTGTCTGCGCTGATCCCGGGTCGTTATTATGTCGCGATCGTCGGGTACAACGCGAGCTTCGGGGAGAACTTCTTTGTTCAGCCTGGGAGTGCGAGTGGCACTGCCAAGCTGCAGATCTCGCACCCATCTCTCGCGTGGACTCCGACTCTTACACCAGGAAACAACGGCCACGCGGGCCCGTACTGGTACAGTTTCGATATCGCGGCGCAGTCGCCAGCGACCGAGATGAGTTTCCGTGTCGTATCGTTTGAGCATCAACCGATCGCCATCGAAACCGACGAGATGGGTATTGATTCGGAGATTGGTCTGTGGGATGAGAATGGCGTGCTCCTGACCACGCAGACAACTCAGAATACGAATGGTAACGGGCGACGTCTCGAGCTGCCTGCGGGTCTTTCTGCCGGGCGTTACTACGTCGGCATCCAGACACCCTTCGGTGCGTTCGCGAACGACTTCTTCCAGCTCACGGGTTTGCCGACCGCTCTGGGTGAGACAGAGCATGTTCGCATCAACAACAACATCAACGAGCTCTACACGGCGGGGGATGACGGATACATTGCGCCGCTCTGGTCGTTCGAGATTGATGAAGCGTGCATGGATGTCTGCACCGACCCGGACCCGGTGCACGAGTTAGAACCGGACTACAACCCGTTCTTCACGGAGGATTCATTCAACAATGGCTGTTTCTCGAGTACGGAAGCGAGATTCACATATGCGCTGATGGGCAACGCGTACTGCGGAACGATCAGCACCTTCTACGATTCAGATTTCGGTTCCGGTATCCTTGCATACGGGAACGATCTGGACTGGTATGAGTTTTATCTGCCGCAGCGTACACAGCTCACAGTAGAACTCGCATCGAGTTTTCCGGCCTATCTCGCCATCACTCCCGAGGAAGATATTGATGTCCCATGCCCTGGGGCGCCCTCGTTCCCGGTCACATACTTTGTTCGCCCCGATGCGTGCGGTGTTGAGTCCATCTCACTCGATCTCATGCCTGGGCGATACATCATGAATATCTTCCCCGACTCATATCCTGATCTGTCGTTCGATCTGATGAAGGACATGCCCTATCAGATCCGGCTCAGCGGCTCCCCACTCGACTACGAAGACCTCGGTGTGGTTGCCGATGCGATGCGTGGCTTTGACATCGAAACCACCGGTGCGGACTTCGACACCGAGATCGGTCTCTTCGACGCGACCGGTACGCTGATCGCAACCAACGACGACGAAGCACCCGGCTCGATCTTGACCAGCGCTCTGCGCGATCTTGAGCTGACCGAAGGAATCTACTACCTCGCCGTAGCGGGTTACAATGTATTCTTCGACGATGGTTTCTCGATCGACATCCGCGTCGGCGGGGCATCGACACTTGGGGGCTTCGTTCCGGTCAAGGTCGGAACAACGCTGAGTTTTTCGAGTGTTGATCCTGACAGGGCGCAGTGGTTTGCCTTTGAGGTTGCGCCGCCGAGTGTGTGTCCTGCTGACCTCAATGACGATGGTCTGCTGAACTTCTTTGATGTCAGCGCGTTCCTCAGCGCGTACAACACCATGAACCCGACCGCGGACTTCAACAACGACGGCCTGTTCAACTTCTTCGATGTGAGCGCCTTCCTGACCGCCTACAACGCTGGCTGCCCGTAAGGGCTGGCTATCTGTGGCCACAGCGGATGGCCAGATTTCGCCATGTGATACAACCGCCCAGCGATGGGTGGTTTTTTTTGTCAATAGCGATGTTGATGTCCCAAATTTTACATGGCACGAGCGTTGCATGAGCCAGGAAAGCCCATCGTTCGATGGCTAGAAAGATCACCAATGCCAAGGGGGAAGTCCATGAGCACGGACATGATTCTCAAGACCACACTCGCACTGATCGCACTCAGCGGCGGTGTTGTACAAGCCGAAGTCCCTACTTACAGCGTCGATGTCGTGTCGGCATTTACACAAACTACAAACATCCGGGGTGCCAGCGACACGGGACTGATTGTTGGAGATCAGATCGTCAATGGCGTGAGCCGAGCATTTATTGCCTCGCAGGGGAATGGGATCACTCTGCTCCCGTTGCCCAACGGTGCAATGTCGAGCATCGCGATGGATGTCAACAAGAACGGCATGGTTGTCGGCGCCGTGCACGGTGGTGGGTTCGTTGTAGACGGTGGCGAGCCGGCGATCTGGGTCCCTGATGGTAACGGTGGGTACGAGGCCTATATCCCAGAGCAGTTTGAAACGCTCCCGAGCCCGATTGGCACTCTGCCGAGCCAAGGCGGGATGGCGACCGCCGTGAACGATGATGGTGTCGTCCTTGGCTGGTCCCGTTACTTCGGATTCCAAGGCGGCCCGGCGATGCAGTTCTCGATCGATCAGCCGCCGATCAACCTCGCCCTTCTTGGTTTCCAGGCCGCTCCCGAGGATCTGAATAACAATAACATCGCCGTCGGTGGGAACTACACCTTCGATCTGAACACCAATACTGTCACCCACATCGGCGTTCCCGCGCCGGTCGGCACCGTCGGGTTCACGCATGTGCTCGGCTACGCGATCAACGACAGCGAGCAGGTGGTCGCCGCGGCGCACATCGCGACCTCGACAAACAACCAGTGGGTGACCTACATCTACGACGGAGACTGGTCGCCGCTCTACCCCAATCAGGTCGGCACCCGCTTCGTTGGGTTTGTCTATGACAACAATAATCTCGGTGATGTATCCGCCTGGGGCGGCGTCTACTTCGCACCCGAGGACGCGTGGTTCGGCTCCTACGACCAGCTGATCGATCCGGCGGACCAGAACTGGGACACCGATATCGGATACATCGGCAATGACCGGCGTGTCTACACCACGGCCTTTGATGCCAGCACGAATACCAACGCGATCGTGGTGCTGGTTCCCGACACGGGCGTCTGCCCCGCGGACCTGACGGGTGATGGTGCGTTGGACTTCTTTGATGTCAGCGCATTCCTGAACGCGTACAACGCGATGAACCCGATCGCGGACCTGACCGGCGATGGGAACTTCGATTTCTTCGATGTCAGCGCGTTCCTCAATGCCTTTAGCGCCGGCTGCCCGTGAGTGCTGATGGATCAGTGGTAAGCAGAAAGGGTTATTCAATGATGAACAAGGAAAGAATACAAATCCGCGTAGGCATGGTGATCGCGATCGCAGCCCAGGTTGCATCCGGAGACATCCTGATTCTGGATCAGAGCGAGTTTGCCGAGGCCACATCGGGGCAGACGATGTATGTCGATTCGCTCGAGCAGTACCCGCCTGGCCTGCTGGCCGCGGAGCTCGTGCTTAGCAACGGAATCGCGTTTTCTGGGGATGCGCCGTTCATCCTCAGCGGTGCAGTGACGGGGAATGTGCTGATCAACAACTCAACCCCGATCGATGCGCTCCGCGCCTTCAGCGGCTTTGCACCGGATGCCACGGCGATGAGCATCAGGCTCTATCTTGAGGCACAGGACGAGTACGATGTGACGATTCGCACCGTTGGTGGTGACGAGCTCATCCTGCAAGAGTGGGATGACAACGATTTCGATGGGTTCTTTGGCGTAGTCGTGACCAACGATTCACTCGCCGAGGTTTCTTTCCGCGTCGTTGGCGGACCATCCGGGCCCGGTGGCGGTGGGGGAGGGATCGGGAACTACGCGTTCGATGACATCGCTGTCAACGCGATCGGCAGTTCGTGTCCAGCAGATCTGACAGGCGACGGTGCGCTCGATTTCTTTGATATCAGTGCGTTCCTTGGTGCGTACACAGCAATGGACCCGGCAGCGGATTTTACCGGCGATGGTTCGTTCAGTTTCTTCGATGTCAGTTTGTTCCTTAGCGAGTTCTCGGCAGGGTGCCCCTGATATCAGATGCATTCCGCAGTTGATCGGTTCATCAATGACTATGGAGACAGTCGTGAAACACACATTCACTTCCCGACCTTTGGGGCAAGCTCGCGTCGCATTGTTCCCACTCGTGCTACTCAACTTCATCTCAAACGGAGCGACAGTCGATAAGCAGGCTTTGTCCGAGATGAATCTTGGTGCAGCGAATGGTGTGATCGTGGCTGACTTTCAGGACCTAGAAACGCAGGACCTATTCCAACGGGTGCCAGATCACTACAAAGACCTGTCGTGGGCAGCAAGCAGCTGGTTCTACGGCGAGTTCGCCAATGAACCCGGTCAAAACTATGCAGCGCTTGGCAGCAGCAATGGCACGATAGCGGGCATAGACGGAGAGGATTTCTACTTCGATGGAGCCGACTATTGGAGCCGCCGAACCGCGGATGCTCAAGGCGATTTCTACTTCGTGCTCTACCATGACGGGCAGCTCGTGTATGACGGTCGCGAAGTACCCGGTGGCCGCCAACGATTCGACGGCGCACCTCAGTTCTTTCAACCAAGCTACACAGGGCTCGTGGATATTGTCGCACTCGTGTTTGATGGTGGTGGGGATGATTGGGACCATCTCGCTATGGACAACTTCCAGTTCAGAAGATCATCACCACTGTGTCCTGCTGACCTCAATGACGATGGTCTGCTCAACTTCTTTGATGTCAGCGCGTTCCTGAATGCCTACAACGCCATGAGCCCAGCCGCGGACTTCACCGGCGACGGGGTGTACAACTTCTTCGATGTGAGCGCCTTCCTGAACGCGTATAACGCTGGCTGCCCCTGATCAAAGCTGGCCACAATCGGCCATCGAAGATGGCTCCATTTCGCCATTTTTCAGGACCACCCAGATGATGGGTGGTTTTATTTGTTATTCGGGATGAATATGTCCATAATACAGAGTGGCACGGCAGTTGCATGCGTGATTACACGCCGTCGATTGAGCGGCGGTCCAATGCACCAGGTTCCCGAGGGGAAAGTCCATGAACACGAACATGATTCAACGCTCCGTATTCGCACTGATCGCCGCCTGTGGGACGGCCGCTGTAGCCGAGGTTCCGACATACAGCGTCGATGTCGTCGCGACTTTTAGCCAGACCACGACCATCCGTGGCGCGAGTGAGTCGGGGCTCATCGTCGGCGATCAGATTATCAACGGGATGATCAGGGGCTTTGTGGCCTCGCAGGGCAACGGGATCAGCATGTTGCCGCTGCCGGCGGGCTATGCCTCGAGCACGGCCATGGATGCCAACAGCTCTGGCGTTATCGTCGGCGCTGTCCACACTTCAGGCTTTGTCTTCGACGGCGGCGAGCCGGCGATCTGGGTTCCCGATGGGAGCGGTGGCTACACGGTCCATATCCCTCAGCAGTTCGCGACCCAGCCGAGCCCGCTGGGCGAGCTGGGGATCAATGGCGGCATGGCGACGGCGATCAACGAAGCCGGCGTGGTGGTCGGGTGGTCACGCTATCAGGGATTCCAGGGCGGCCCGAGCACGGTCTTCTCGATCGATCAGGCACCGATCAATCTCGGAGAGCTCGGCTTTGAAGCGACGGTGGAGGACATCAACAACAACAATGTGGCCGTGGGCGGGAACTACATCTTCGATCTCAACACCAATACGGCGACCCACATCGGTGTGCCCGGTGATGTTGGTACGGTGGGATTCACGCATGTGCTCGGCTACGCGATCAACGACAGCGAGCAGGTCGTCGCCGCGGCCCATCGTGCGACATCGGGCAACGATCAGTGGCTGACCTACCTGTATGATGGGGCCTGGTCGCCGCTGAACCCGTCGCAGATCGCGACTCGCTTCGTCGGGTTCTACGACAACAACAACCTTGGCGATGTGTCGGCCTCTGGCGGGATCTATTTCGCGCCCGAGGACGCGCTGGTGCTCGGGTACAGCTCGCTGATCATTCCTGAGGATCAGCACTGGACCGTCGCGATCGGGTACATGGGCAACGATCGGCGCGTGTACACGAGCGCGTACAACGCCGGGAGCGATACCAACGCGATCGTGGTGCTGGTGCCCGACACGGGCGTCTGCCCCGCGGACCTGACGGGTGATGGTGCGTTGGACTTCTTCGATGTGAGCGCGTTCCTGAACGCGTTCAACGCGATGAGCCCGGCCGCCGACTTCACGGGCGACGGGATGTACGACTTCTTTGATGTCAGTGCGTTCCTGAACGCTTTCAACGCGGGCTGCCCATAAATCAGTATGTCATCTTTCTATACAACAGGAAAATTCAAACAAAGGGGATCCATGATGACACATACACACACAATCACACAGCTCAGTCAAATGGCCACCACATGTGTCGGTATCGGACTGCTTGCTGCTTCAACTTACGGCGCGACTATCAATGAGGGCTACAAGGTTGTTGCAAGCGACGGTGCCGCGGACGATGAGTTTGGTTACGCGATCGACATGAGCAACGGGATCATCGCGGTCGGTGCTCGTAACGATGATGACAATGGCATCAACTCTGGTTCCGTCTATCTCATTAGCGCATCAAGCGGTGATCAGATTGCGAAGCTGCTACCGAGCGATGGGGCGGCAGGTGATCAGTTCGGTTTCTCCGTTGCGATCCAGGACGGGGTTGTCGTCGTTGGAGCGCCTGGCGATGTGCACAATGGAGTTGCGTCCGGATCGGCGTACATCTTTGATGTTGCAACCGGCGCTGAACTCGGGAAGCTTGTTCCAAACGACCCGGATGCGGGTGACGAGTTCGGCAACTCGATCGCGATCGATAATGGCATCGTTGCGGTCGGTGCCTGGAGGGCGGACGATCTGGGCGACGGGTCTGGGGCTGCATACCTCTTTGATGCCTCGAGCGGTTCTCAGCTGGAAAAACTCCTTCCCGATGCAGGAAACAACTTCCAGACCTTCGGCGTGTCCATCGCGATCGATGATGGTGTCGTCGCCGTCGGATCTCGCACATTCTTTGTACTCGGTGAGGGGTTTACCTTTGCAAAGGTGCACCTGTTCGATGCTGATACAGGACAGGTGACTCATGTGCTTCAGGCCGATATCGAGAACTACAACGGTGATCAGGGTGGTCAGTTCGCAGACTGCATCGATATCAACAACGGTCTGATCGCTGTTGGCGCGCCTCACAGGAATGTCTTCTTTGATTTCTCGGGCGCTGCCTATGTCTTCGATGCCACCAGCGGGGAACAGCTCGCATTCATCTTCCCTGAGGACAGGCAGGACCGAGATCACTTCGGTTTTTCGGTATCAATCGACAACGACGGCATGCTCGTGATCGGTGCGAATGAAGATGATGACACCGCATGGTCAGGAGGGTCGGCGTATCTCTTCGAAGCCATCAGTGGATCGCAGGTCGACAAGCTCCTCGCGAGTGACGGGGCGGATTTCGATATGTTTGGCTCCAGTGTAAACATAGAGAACGGAGTGATCGCAGTCGGCGCTACCGGATTCGGTGATAGCACCTTTGAAGGTGCAGTCTATGTCTTCAATCAGGGTACTGAATCCTGCCCCGCGGACCTGACAGGCGATGGAGCTCTGGACTTCTTCGATGTGAGCGCGTTCCTGAGCGCGTACAACGCCATGAGCCCAGCCGCGGACTTCACCGGCGACGGGGTGTACAACTTCTTCGATGTCAGTGCGTTCCTCAACGCGTTCAACGCTGGTTGCCCATAACACGATCCCTGATTCACTCACAAACCCGGCTTAGACCGGGTTTTTTCGTGTTGTCTCGATGTGGTACTGGAGATCAATACCTGGCCAGGGCTATCAAAGGCACGCGATAGAGGGCTAATACTGGCCCGTATTCGCATGTGGAGGGGGGTTTTAGCGTGTGAATGGGAATCGAGAGTCGGCATGAAAGTTGCAGGCATGGGCATATTGACCAATCAACGCCAAATGCATGAATAACCTGAAGTATGAAGGAATCCCCTATGTTCAGATCTGCCGCACCCACCTTATCGCAACTGCTCACACTCTGTACTCTGGCCGCCTCAAGCGTCGCACAGCCGTGCTCATGGGAGCATGTACTCACTCCTGTGGTGGAGAATGCCACGGCCAGCCCGTTCGCCATCCATGCCCGGGCCGCGGATGACATCTGGATCGTCGGCGAGCGTACCGTGGGTCAGTTCCCGTTCTGGGAGTACCACAACTACGCGGCCCACTTCGATGGGACACAATGGACCAACGTTCCTGTGCCCAGCATCGACCCGCTTGGTGATCACAACGAACTCTGGGGCGTCGTGTCAGTCTCCCAAGATGAGGCGTACGCTGGCGGCGCGACAAAGTGGATGGGGTCGAACCAGGTCCAGATCTTCCGCTGGGATGGTGACGAGTGGGAGCTTGAGGCACTCAATGTGATCAATGATGTTGGCTCGATCGGCGCGATGGGGCAGGCGGGCGATGAGATCTGGGCGGTGGGCAGCCGCAACAGCGAGACCATCCCTCCCGCGGCATCGGGGATCGCGCTCGCGCTTCGTCGCACGGACTCTGGCTGGGTCGAAGAGTTCGTGCCACCCTTCGCCGCCTTCGGTCGCGCAACGAATCCCCTGAACGCGATCGACGGCGTCTCCGCGGATGATGCCTGGGCGGTCGGTGATGCGCGGCAGGTCTATACGCCGGGCCCGAGCTTTGCGTTCACGCGGTACATCGTGCACTGGGACGGCACGCAGTGGACGCTCGACGATTCCCTCCCGTTCCTCGAGCGATCAACATTCAACGATGTGGAAGCCATCGCGCACGACGACGCGTGGGCCGTCGGGTACAAGAGCGGGAACGGCTCGAATCAGCCGATGATCGTTCATTATGACGGCACGGGCTGGAGCGAGATCGATCTTGAACCACTGCCCGGGGCAGGCGGACTGCTGCGTGGCATCGCCGCCAGGTCGCCCGACGATATCTATGCGATGGGGGCGTTTGAGGACGCGGGAGGCAACAACCAGCTCCTGATCTACCATTTCGACGGTGCGAGTTGGACCAATGTATCCAACTCAGCCGCGCCGACCGGCGGGTTCGGGCAGCAGTACATGGTCGCCGATGCATCGCCGGACGGGACCATCTGGGGTGCGGGCCTCTATGTCCGACCCGACAGCGGCCCGTTGACCCAGCGACTCGTGTGCGATGCTGTTTGCCTCGCGGATCTCACGGGTGATGGTGAGCTGGATTTCTTTGATGTCAGCGCATTCCTGAATGCCTACAACGCCATGAGCCCGGTCGCGGACTTCACTGGCGACGGCGTGTACAACTTCTTCGATGTCAGTGCGTTCCTGAACGCGTTCAACGCGGGTTGCCCATAACTCGCCTGTTTTGAGCTTGATACAGCCGCCTCTCGGGACCCGGGGGGCGGTTTTTTCTTGTTTCGAGGCACCCGTTTGAGGTATCCTTGTTCGACGGCGGGCTCGGCCGCTCGGAGGGGAACTATCAATGCGTACAAAGTCACTGACCACCTGCGCCGCCATCGTTGCGGCTTCGATTGGCTCGCTCACCTACGCCCAGTGCGGCGATATTCCGGGCAACCCGCCCAATGACATCGAGGGTGCCGGCTTCGGTGCCGCCGCGGTGATGAACGCCGCGGGCACGGTGGCCGTGGTTTCAGGCCCCGGCTACGACTCGGGTGACGGGCTGGTCCGATTCTTCGAGCGCATCGGCGGCGAGTGGATCGAGGGCACCGCCGAGGGCGCCCGCCTGCTCTTTGGCGATAACTTTGGTCAGGCGCTCGCGATGAGCGACGATGGCAATACGCTCATCGTCACCGCGCCGCGCGAGCCGGTGTTCTCGCCGAGCTTCTTTCTGGCCGCGGGCGGGGCGTACGCCTTCGATCGCGACCCGATGACCGGCGAATGGTCGCAGGTGCACATGTGGAACTCGCCGGCGCCGGGACTCGAGTACAACTTCGGCGCCAGCTGCGACATCTCGGGCGACGGCATGACCGCCGTGATCGGCGAGGCGAACACCCTGGGCTCGGAGTATCAGGTCTTGCCCGATGCGGCGTATGTCGTGACACGCGATGGTTCGGGTTGGGGTGAACCGATCGAGCTCGTTCCAAGCCCCGCGCCGGACAACTCGTTCAACTTCGGGCAGCGAGTCGCCATTTCCAACGACGGCACCCTGATCGCTGTGAGCGCTCCGCTCGCGCCGTTCGGCGGTGGTGTATCAGGGCGAGTGTATATCTTCGAGAACCAGGGGGGGAGCTGGGTGCAGACCGATCTGCTCACCCGCCCCACGTCCTCGCCCAGCAACATCTTCGGCGAGGCTGTCGGCTTCGACGGGCTCGACCTGATGGTCTGCGACCCGTTCGATGAGAACTCGATCGGCCCAAGCGGTGAGCCCGGGCGTCCGATCTGCATCTACAAGCGATCGGGCAGCAGCTACCCTGCGAGCCCCGATGAGCTGATGTATCAACCCATCGGATCGCCCATCGCGGGTGAATTTGTGGTACGAAACGACACGATGTTGGTTTGTGATTCGCCATTCAACTACACCCAGAATCGCGGACTCGCGCGATACACCCGTGACATTGAGGACCCCACTCGGACATGGAAGTTCGATTCCATCTTCCAGAGCGAGGACCCGGACCCGTTCGAGTCGACCGGCTACGGCTATGCCGCCGCTCTCGCCGACGACCCCGATGTCTTTGTGGTCGGCGAGCCACGCTGGTCTCCACCCGGCGGCTTCTTCCATGGGCGCATCAACTTCCCCGACCGGGTCTTTACCGATGCCAACTTCATGATCTCGTCCGGCAGCTCGTCGATGTTCGTGTACTTCGATTTTCCGGGCTTGTCCACGCAGTCGCTCTTCGTGCAGCTGCTGGGCTTCTTCAACATCTCCTACCCGCAGAACTGCTCAGGCGACGAGCTCCCGGTACAGGCGGTGCTCGAGAACTTCTCACTGATCCCTACAGAGAGCGAGTATGTGCTGCAGGGCCCTCTGGGCATGGACATCACGCTCAGCGAGGTCGAGATCAGTCTCAGCGGCGCGTCCGACCCATCACCCGTCGCGCCCACCGGTGAGGTGACATTCACCGGAATGCGCGTCAAGATCGACGCGATGGTGCAGATCGGCTTCCTCCCCGCGTTCCCCTTCTCCACCGAGGGCGACCAGAGCGGTCCGATGCCCGCGGTCGTCACCGGCGGCTCCTTCGGTATCCCCCTCGGGTTCACGATCCCCAACCTCGAGCTCGATTTCGAGCCGGACCTGGGCTTGGGCGACAACAACCCGACCGTCTCGGCGCAGGGCAACATCTACACGGAGATCGACCAGCCGGTCTGTGATGCCGACCTCAACAACGACGGCACGCTCAACTTCTTCGATGTCAGCGCCTTCATTCAGGCCTACACCATCTTCGATCCCATCGCGGACTTCACGGGTGATGGCCTGTTCAACTTCTTCGATGTCAGCGCGTTCATCGTGGCGTATAACGAAGGCTGCCCCTGAGCACGAATGCTCAAGAATCTACTTTCCTAATAGGCAGAAGTACGGTATAACAGGCGGCGCGCTTGCGCCGCCTGTTCTTTGCGCCCACATGTCAAGATAGAGAATCTTCATGCCTATTCGAATCCTGCTTTCGTTGTCCATTGCTGTCGTCGGCCTCTCCATGTGTGCATTCCCCGTGGCGGCCCAGGTGGCGTTGCCGAGCGGGGACGCGGGATGGGTCGAGGCCGGGCGGGTCTATTTCAACGACAGCGAGCTGCTGCAGATCACCGTGACGATCGATCCCGCGGATCTGCAGACCATGCTCTCCAACCCGTACGACAACACCTACTACCCCTGCAGCGTGCACCTGCTCAGCAGCGAGGTGGACGCGGTGATCGAGGATGTGGCCATCCGCCCGCGGGGCAACACGAGCCGCGGCGCGGTCAAGAAATCCTGGAAGCTCAAGTTCAACGAGTTTGTCCCCGGTCGTGAGGTCTTCGGGCTCGAGAAGCTCAACCTCAACGGTCACCAGAACGACCCGTCGGTCGTGCGCGGCAAGCTGGGGTGGGATGTCTACAACCAGTTCGGTGTGCCCTCGCCGCGTGCTTCGATGGCACGGGTGATCTTCAACGACGGTTCGCTGGTGGATGATGTGTTCGTCAATGTCGAGCAGATCGACGACGAGTTCCTGGCCGCGTGGTACGGCGATGATACGGGCAACCTGTACCAGTGCACCTACAAGGGCGAGCGGGCGGACCTGCGATTTGTTGCGCCCGGTGACGCCGCGACCTATGCGAACCTCGGTTCGCCCACCTACGAGCTGGAGAACGACAGCGGGGCCAACCAGCACCAGGACCTGGCGGACTTCATCGCGTTCATTGAGAACGCGAGCGATGCAGTGTTCGCAGACGAGATCGCGTCGCGTTTCGGTGTCGATGGGTTCCTGCGAGCGCTGGCCGTGGACTGTGTGAACGGGCACTGGGACAGCATGTGGTACGGGGCGAACAACTACTTCCTCTATGTCCACCACGACACGGGGCGTGTGGAGTACATCCCGTACGATCTGGATAACACCTACGGCATCGACTTCTTCGCCACCGACTGGGCATCGCGCCCCGCGTCGAGCTTTGGCAACGGCGGCTTCGGCTGGGACTTTGGCAGCGCCTTCGGTGGTGGGGCTGAGCCGCCGCTCGTGCGCCGTATCTTGGCGATCGACGCGTACCACGACCAGTACCTGCGCTATGTGCGCGAGCTGGTGGGAGCGGTCGGTGAACCCAGCGAGCCGGTTCAGACCATCTTTGAAGATACACTCGGCGACACCTTCAACGCCGGCAGCGACCCGCAATTCGATCTCGACTCGGTCACGCTCGCCAACGATGCATCCAACCTGCTCGTCGAAGTACAGGTCGCAGGCCCGATCGATGTGGGCGGCTCAACCAATCAGGCGCGGATCGTGTTCTTCCTCGACACCAAGCCCGGCGGATCGACGAGCAACCCATGGGGGCGTGCAATCGATACCGGCGTGCAGGCGGACTACTTCATCGGCTCATGGACCGACAATGGCGGCGGGTTCCTCTTCTACGCGTGGGACGGCGGCGGGTGGGACCTGCGCCACGCCAGCTTCGACAACCCCAACGGCTTCGCGCAGGACCTGAGCGATAAGACCGAAGGCATCGCTCGCTACACCTTCCCGCTGGCGTCGATGGGGCTGAGTGATACGGACAGCATCAGCTTCGATGTGGTCACGACCAACGACCGCGGCGTGGGCTTCGATCCCGGCGTCGATCACCTCTCCAACGCAGCGCAGGCCACGCCCAACTACGACACGCCGTCGCAGGCGGGCGTGTACCGCTCGCACACGCTCATGCCTTTTATCCCCGGCGGCACGAGCAGTGTCGAGTCCATCTTCACCCTCGGCACGCGCGAGGCGCACATCGATGCACTCCGTGATACGCTTGAGCCCTACGCGTTCACCGGCTCATTCGCCAACGGCAACGCCGATTACGGATACACGGCCGACGACTTTTACGACTCGTTCGATTTCCCATCGAGCTACTCGGGCGGCTCGCCGTGGGCGTGGGGCGTCAAGCCCTACATCGAGGCGCGAACCGCGTTCCTACGAGCCAATGTTCCGGCACCGGCATCGCTCCCCAAGCTCTTTGTCAACGAGGTACTGGCCAGCAATGACTCAATCGTGATGGACGAGGCCGGCGACTTCGAGGATTACATTGAGATCTACAACGCCGACGATGTTGCCGTCGATCTCTCAGGCATGCAGCTCTCTGACGATCTGTTCGAGCCGCTCAAGTGGACCTTCCCAGAGGGCACCACGATTGAATCTGGCGGATTCCTGATTGTCTGGTGCGACGATGAGCCCGCCGAGGGCCCGTTGCACGCGACCTTCAAGCTCAGCGCTGGCGGTGAATCGGCCGTGCTTTCGCACCGCGCCGACGAGGGCTCGGTCCTGATTGATGCGATCACCTACCCGGGGCTGATCACCGATCAGTCGTACGGGCGCACACCCGACGGGGCCGAGACCTTCGAGGTCTTCTGCGCAGTCACGCCGGGCTTTGCCAACGACCCGCGCGACGACTGCTTCAGCGAGCCCGACCCGACACCCGCGATCTTCATCAACGAGTGGCTTGCGAGCAACGATGGCGTCGTGCTCGACGAGTTCGGCGATGCCGACGACTTCATCGAGCTCTACAACGCCGAGCCGATGGCGATCGACCTCGGCGGACGCTACCTCACCGATGACCTCGCCGATCGGACCAAGTGGGAGATCCCCGCGGGCGTGACGATTGAGGCGGGCGGCTACCTGGTGATCTGGGCCGACGATCAGCCCGAGCAGGGCCCGTTGCATGCGACCTTCAAGCTGGGCGCGGGCGGCGAAGCGGTGGGGCTCTTCGATCGAGACAGCAACCAGCTTGCGCAGATCGATGCGGTGAGCTTCGGGGCGCAGACGGGTGATGTCGCCGAGGGGCGCGGGCCCGACGGGTCTGACTGCCGCCTGTTCTTCTCGCCCACACCCTCAGCCGCGAATCCACTGGGTCTTGCGGATCTGGCCAACCCGATCGGCACGCTGAACTTCTTCGATGTCTCCGCGTTCCTCACGCTGTATGCGGCCGGCGACCCATCGATCGATATCAACGACGACGGGCTGGTGAACTTCTTCGATGTGTCGGCCTTCCTCGCGGCCTACAACACGCCCTGCCCCTGAGCAGTTCAAACGACCCAGTTTGACACTGCCCGCTTCGGGCGGTTTTTTCATCTCGCGTTGCAATATGTGGATGGCATTGTCCGTTCAAGCCCTATCCCGCACCCCGCGCACAGGCCCGGTGCGAGGCATGAATAGGGGTTTCGACATGACACGAACAGCACGCTTTGTGCGCGCCCAGCGCATCGCGCGATCGCTCCCGCTTCTCTTTGCGGTGGCTGCGATCCTTCCTTCACCGGCCCTCGCCCAGCCCGGGCCCGGCGGGCTGCCGCCGGTGCAGTTCCCGCCCGAGAACCAGTTCAGTGTCGAGAAAAGCACACTGGGCAAGGCCCTCTTCTGGGATGCCCAGCTCTCCAGCGACAACACCATGTCGTGCGGCTCGTGCCACATCCACGCCAGCTCGGGCACCGATCCGCGCGTGGGTGTCCACCCCGGCAGCGACGGCATCGCGGGCAACGCCGACGACATCCTCGGCTCGCCCGGGGTCTCATCGAGCGATGAGAACGACGAGTACCTCAAGTCCATCCTCTTCGGGCTGCTCCCCCAGACCACCACCCGCCAGGCCCAGCCCGCCATCATGTCCATGTTCGCCCCGGAGCTCTTCTGGGACGGTCGTGCGAGCAACGAGTTTATCGACCCACAGACGGGTGCCGTCGTGATCGCGACAGGCGGCGCGCTCGAGAGCCAGGCCGTCGGTCCGATCGTGTCCGAGGTCGAGATGGCCCACCAGAGTCGTGATTGGGACCGGGTTGTTGCGAAGCTGCGCACCGCTCGCCCACTGGCACTGGCGAGCGACCTGCCGCCGGATCTTGCCGATGCCGTGCTCGATGGCAGCGGCTACCCCGATCTCTTCGCGGCCGCCTTCGGCGACGACGAGATCACCGCCGCCCGAATCGCGATGGCCATCGCGACCTACGAGCGCACGCTACTCCCAGATCAGTCGCCCTTCGACGCCTTTGCAGCCGGCAACCAGAACGCCTTGACCCCGCAGCAGATCAACGGACTCAACGCGTTCGTCGCTTCTCGCTGCTCCGCCTGCCATGTCGGCCCGCAGTTCACCGGCAACGGCTTCCGCAACATCGGGCTCCGACCCATCAACGAGGATGCGGGACGCTTCGAGGTCACGAACAACCCGCCCGATCGTGGGCGATTCAAGGTGCCCTCGCTACGCAATGTCGGGTTGCGCGAACGGTTCATGCACAACGGGCAGCTGAGCACGCTGGGCGAGGTCTTCGATTTCTACGCCCGTCGCAACGGGCAGGTCTCCTTCCCGCAAAACCGCGACCCGCTGCTCGACACACCCATCGCGTTCCCCCAGCCTGTGCAGAACGACATCATCAACTTCCTCGTCAACGGGCTCACCGACCCGCGCGTCGCCAACGAGCAGTTCCCCTTCGATCGCCCGATGCTCCTGAGCGAGCAGGGCATCGACAATCCGCTGCTGATCAGCGTGGGTGTCGCTGGGGCGGGGGCGCTGACGCCGCAGATGGTGGCGCTCTCGCCGCCCAATCTGGGCAACGCGGACTTCAAGGTCGGCATCGACGGCGCTCTCGGCGGGGCGCAGGCGTGGGTCGCTGTCTCATCGCAGCCCCCGGTCGGCGGCATGCTGGACGCCGATGAACTCCTCGGCCCGATCACGCTGCACGGCAGCGGTGCCGGCGAGGGATTCGGCACCATGCGATACCCGATCCCCGACATCGTCGCCCTCGACGGGCAGGTCGCGTACATGCAGTGGCTCGTGGCCGATCCCAGCGCCCCCGGCGGTCTGGCGGCCTCGCCCGTGGCCCAGATGACCTATGTGTGCTCACTCAATGGGCTCTGCACCAACAACTGCCCGGCCGACCTGAGCGGCGACGGCGTGCTGAACTTCTTTGATGTGAGTGCGTTCCTTAGCGCGTATAGCGCTGGTGAGCCGGCCGCAGACTTCACGGGCGACGGCTTGCTCAACTTCTTTGATGTCAGTGCGTTCCTGGGGGCGTACTCGGGCGGGTGTGCCTTCTAACCCCGTTCAGGTCCGTAAAACCGTGTTTTTCATGCGTACTTGGCATTTCTGGGCTTGGAGCCCGACCCCCCGGCTGGTATACTCGCGGCATGAAGTACACCCCTGCCATGATTGCGTCGCTCGCACTGCTCTCAACCGCAGCCCTCGCCGGCCCGTCCGGTGGTGCGTTCGAGATCACTTGGTACACCATCGATGCCGGCGGCACGAATGGTTCCACCGGCGGTGCTTTCGAGCTGTCGGGCACCATTGGGCAGCCCGACGCGGGGGCGGTGATGACCGGCGGACAGTTCTCGCTCTCGGGCGGTTTCTGGCCCGGCGTGAACAACGCTCCGGCGTGCCCGGCCGACCTCACCGGTGACGGCATGCTCAACTTCTTCGATGTGTCCGCGTTCCTGACGGCTTACAACGCCATGAACCCCGTGGCCGATTTCAACGGCGATGGGAACTTCAACTTCTTCGATGTGAGCGCCTTCCTCCAGGCGTACAACATGGGCTGCCCCTGATCGGGTGATCTGAACATCGACTTCTCCACGAGCCCGGCGCTTAGCGCCGGGTTTTTTCAATATCTGCCTGCGGTGTGCGTGCCGCAAGAGATCCGGGGCTTTGATCGTGTTCATGCACCACATTTAGGTCACGCCCGATAAGTTGGCGAGAATTTCTATCTCGCAAGAATGGACTTCCATCACTCGCAAATCGCTGCTTGAGTGGGTGATTCGACCTCCCGATAGCCAACTCGTGGCTGCAGCGCGACTCCCATCCTGGAGACGGTTCCTCGTCGAGATCTTCCTGATCGTGGGCATGATTGAACTGCTCGTGATGGGGCTGTTCATGATCGTGCCTGTGCCTGCACGCTTCGCTTTGGTCATCGATCCGATCGTGCTCTCGCTGATCTGTGCACCCATGATCATGCACCGCGCTCGCGTGCATCGGGACTGGGCGGAGGAACGCGAGCAACTGGTAGGCAAACTCAATGCGCTCCGATCCATGATCGAGGAGCACACGCTCTTCTCGATCACTGATCGCACGGGCAAGATCATCGATGTCAACAATGGTTTCTGCCAGGTGAGCGGCTACTCACGAGATGAACTCATCGGGCAGAACCATCGCGTCCTCAACTCCGGCTACCACCACAAGGCGTTCTGGAAGCAGATGTGGGCGACGCTCGCCTCGGGGAAGGTGTGGCGTGCTGAGGTGTGCAACCGTGCAAAGGATGGGTCGCTCTACTGGGTCGATTCGATCAACATGCCGCAGTTTGGCAACGACGGGCGGATCGAAGGATACATCTCGCTGCGTGTGAATATCACGCACAAGAAGCTGCTCGAAGGACGCCTCGATATGGCCATGCGGGCCGGGAACATCGGGCTCTGGGATTGGGACCTGAGCACGAACGAGACCTATTTCAGCGATACTTTTTACACCATGCTCGGTTACGCCCCAGGCGAACTGCCCATGACGATCGAGACATGGAAGCGGCTCTGCCACCCCGACCAGCTCGACGAGGCCATCGCCGACATCGGGCGGCATCTCGACGGGCAGACGCCGGTGTATGTCAACGAGCACCGCCTCCGCAAGAAAGATGGTGGGTGGCTCTGGATCCGCGACATCGGGGAGATTGTCGATCGTGATGCGAACGGGAAGCCCGCACGGATGGTTGGTGTCCATCTCGATATCGACCACCTCAAGCGATTCAACATCGCGCTCGAGCAGGTTATCGAGGTCGAGGTCAAATCATCGCTCAAGGAGACTTGCGAGGATATCTGCGTACACATCGCCGAGCTCTACGGCGTGGAGTTCGCGGCCGTCATGAGCCTGCCCGACGGCGAAAACTCGACATACGCCGAGCTGATCGGCGGGATCGAGTCTGGACGGCCGGTCTCAACGCTTCGGTACGATCTCGTCGGCACCCCGTGCGCGATCGCCGCGACGCAGCCGTACACAGAGTTTCAGGACCGCATCGCCGAGCGGTTCCCGAGGGACATCATGCTCAGTGAGATGGGCGCCCGGAGCTACGCGAGCGTGCGACTCCAGAACAGCCAGGGCGTCACGGTCGGGCTTCTGGTCATTCTGCACACCAGCCCGATCCCATCGAGTTACCAGCTCGAGCCGACGCTGCGGATCTTCGGCGCACGGGCCGCGGCGGAGATCGAGCAGCTGCACATCCGTGAAGGGCTCAAGCGGGCCGTGCGTGAGACGGAGCACGCCAACAAGGCCAAGAGCGAGTTCCTCGCGAATATGAGCCATGAAATCCGCACACCCATGACCGCCATCCTGGGCTACACCGACCTCATCCTTGATCCTGCCACCAGCGCGCTGGATTTCTCCGATCACATCAGGACAATCAAGGAAAACGCCACGCACCTGATGACCGTGATCAACGACATCCTCGATCTCTCCAAAATCGAATCGGGCAAGCTCCATATCGAGATGCTCCCCACGAACCCGACCACGATTGCAAACGAAGTGATGACGCTGATGACCCCCAACGCCGCGGGTAAGGGGCTTGAGATCGTACTCGAGATCATGCCCGATATGCCGGAGCTCGTCCTCACCGACCCCACCCGTATCCGTCAGATCGTGCTCAACCTGATGAGCAACGCGATCAAGTTCACCGAGAAGGGCTCGATCACGCTCCGCCTCGGGCACGATCGTATCGAAGATAAGCTGATCGTCAGCGTGAGCGATACCGGCATCGGTCTGACGCAGGAGCAACGCGAACGGATCGCCGCGTTCGAGTCCTTTAGCCAGGCGGACGGCTCAACGGCACGCAGGTTCGGCGGCACCGGGCTGGGGCTGCGGATCTCCAGCATGCTCGCGGAACTGCTGGGCGGTGATATCAAGATCGAATCGACGCTGGGCGAGGGCAGCACCTTCACTTTCTCAGTTGCAGCCAACTCAAGCCGGATCGAGCACCGGCACCGCACCGGCACAAGCACGCCGATCGAGCCGGAAGACAATAGTGTTCTCCCGCTCCAGGACTGTCGGATCCTTCTGGTCGAGGACGGGCCAGACAATCAGAAACTCATCAAGCTGCTGCTCAAACGAGCCGGGGCAGAGGTTCAGATCGCCGAGAATGGACGACACGCGATCGAGGAGATACGCGCCCATCCCGAGGCGTACGACCTGATCCTCATGGATGTGCAGATGCCAGAGATGGACGGCTACGAAGCAACCGCACAACTGCGCAGCTCAGGTTGTTTGCTGCCCATCATCGCCCTGACCGCGCACGCGATGTCGAGCGACCGTGAACGATGCCTTCAAGTAGGCTGCAATGAGTACCTTGCCAAGCCGATCGATCGGGAGAAGCTCATCGCCACCTGCCGGAGTTATTACAGAGGCGGCCGCTCATCGCATCGAGCCGCCTGAGTCTCGCCAGCGTGTCCCCAAGGTATCGCGTACCCATAAGCACGCATCCATTCCCCACAAATCCGTTCGAATGTCCGTCGATCCTCGTCGGGCCACGATGCCCACCTGGGTCGCTCTGCGTCGGGGGTCGGGTGATAGCGGTGTGTGCGGAGGGTCTCGATCGGTGCAGAGTTCGGCTCCAAGCCCAGGAAGCCCAGCACGCGGGTCATACACCCGTCCGGGTCCACGAGCAGTTGCTCATGGCGAACAATCAGGCAGTCCTCTCGCTCCATCGCCCAGCGATAGAACGAGCCCCATGTAGCCCACTTCTCGCACTGGGCCTGGAAGGACTGCTGCCCGAAGGTTGAGTGCGCCATGCGCGACTCGATGGTCGCCACACCATCCCGAAGCATGCACACAAACCGCGACCCCGGATACATCCGGGCGGCTCGCTCAGCGATCTGCGGCGTCATATAGCTCGCCAGCAGCGGCACACGCGAGGAGTCCACTTGATCAGTATCCGGGAACACAAGATCGAGGACAAAATCCGCGAAGCGCCGGTTGTGTTCCTCCTCGGTCATTTGCATGGCAACCCGCCGGCTCTCGATCGTGGCGTTGATATCGCAGGCCAGCAGCAGGTCGCCCACCATGTTGTTCTCGGTGTTCGAGCTGAGCACACCCGGATGGGCTGAGAGAGCCGATCGCATCGCGGTCGTCCCGCTGCGCCCGCACCCGGTCGCAAAGATGACCGCCCTGCTTTGAGTTGAATGGTGCGCCTGCATTGGAGCACTATCGGCACGGGCACCGGAGCCGCATGAGATGCCATCAAGGAGACTTTCCTCGTTTCACAAAAACACCCTGCTTGCTGATTCCGAAAGCGGTGAAGAGGGAGAGCCCGTTCTTGCTTTCGAGCACGCCGCGATCGACGCGTTGTCGATCGTCACGGGTGTCCCGTGCACACGCCGTGCACTCCCAGAAACTTTCTCTGTACGAGGACACGAGATGAAAACACTCACCAAATCACTCATGGGTGCCAGCGCACTATTCTTTGCAGCCGGCTCGCTGATCAACATCACGACCCCGATCGCCGAGGCATCGAGCCATAACGATGCACCGCTCATCAAGCAGGACCCGCAGGCGAACCTCACCGATGTCTACGCGTTTGTTGGGACCAAGTACGATGATCCTTCGGTCCAGGTGCTGAATGTCATCGCCAATGTCAGGCCCTTCTCCGAACCGGGAGACGGCCCGCATTACGAGCGCTTCGCCCATGATGCGGTCTATTCACTGCACATCACCAACCCGACGACGGGCGAGATCGTCCGCAGCTACGACTTCAGGTTCTCGCCCGAGGATGCCGGCTACAAGAACCCCAACACCATACTCTCCTACGGGCTGGGTACCGAGGTCGGCCCGATCCTGCAGATCGACGACGCACGCCAGAACTACACCCAGCGTTACTCCGTGGCCCGCCAGATCCCCGGGAACGATACCGCGGTGGTCACCGTGAACAATCAGGTCGTCGCGCCGCCGAATGTCGGGAAGAACACCACCCCGCTCTACAACGATGACGCAGGGCGCGCCGTCTCCGGTGCCACCAGCTACGGCGAGCTCGATGCGTATACCAGGGACGCGATCGCGGACACCATCGATGGATGTGCGGTCTTCGCGGGCCCGCGTGACGACGGCTTCTACGCCGATGTTCCGGGGATCTTCGACCTGCTCAACATCCGCATCCTCGACAATAACGGCGATCTCGGCGATGGGCTCGGTCAGGACGGCGATGGTGTCGATGGGTTCAAGGGCTTCAATGTGCTGACCTACGGCATCCAGATCCCCCTCGATCAGCTCCCCGAGTTCGAGTACAACGATCCGTTCTTCGGGCCGCAGATGGGCGTGGGCGTATTCGCCTCCGTCGGGCGATCATCGATCACGATCCGCGAAGCCGGCGACGATATCAACTCCTACGGAAATCTCGTTCAGGTCAACCGCCTCGGCAACCCGCTCTTCAACGAAGCGCTCGTGCCATTCGCGGACAAGGACCGCTACAACGCGCTGCAACCAACAGACGATTCGCAGTTCTCAACTTACGCATCGAACCCGGAACTCGCGCTGCTGATCAACACCGTGTTCGGCACCAGCTTCCAGACCGAGGACCGGGCCGACCTGGTCGCGGTCTTCATCCCCGATGTGCTCCGTGTGTCAACCCAGACCGGGCCGGTCCGTCTGCCTGGTGAAGAGGGCTACTCCCGATTCGGCTTCGTCGGCGGCGATACGACGGGCGGAGTCTCGAGTGGCTGGCCCAACGGCCGACGCTTCGGTGATGATGTTATCGATATCGCCCTGACCGCGATCGCATCAGGTCCGAGCTACGACACCATCACCGTCGTTGGCGATAACTCGCCCGGAAACGATATCGCGTACAACAATGTCTTCCCCTACGCGGCCACGCCCCATTCGGGCACATTCAACCGCAAAGACTCCGGGCTCACAGACTTTGAGCTCGCTGACATCAACCGTGACGGGACGATCAACTTCTATGATGTAAGCGCATTCCTCAGCGCCTACCAGTCCAGCAACAACTAATCACCACTCGATCAATCCACGCCCGCTGGCCGAACGGTCAGCAGGTGTCTTCACACCCATCGCGAGAACGAACATGAACATCAACATCCGCCGCAGTTGCCTCTCCATCCTCGCAGCAATCATGACACTCAGTGTGTCCGCTGAAGCTCACGAGTTCTGGATCCAGCCCGTCTCTCAAGTGATCAACCAGCATGAGCTGCTCCAGCTCTCACTGATGCACGGCGAGCGATACCAGGGCGACCCCGTCGCACGCAACTCGCCGATGATCCGCCGATACGAGCTCTTTCACCCTGATCACGAGCCCGTGCCCGTCGCCGGTCTTCACGGCACAACCGATGCCTACCTCCGCCCGGAGCACGCGGGGGTGATCGTCTACCACACCGATCACTATCAGAACAATCTGCCGCCCGAGAAGTTCACGGCCTACCTGCGAGAGGAGGGGCTCGGAGAGATCGAACAACGCCGCGAAACACTCGGCGAATCAGACTTGCCCGGCCGAGAGATCTACTCCCGGTGCGCCAAATCGGTCATCCTGATCAGCAACGAGAAACTAGATGCCAGCGATGTTGACCATGACACGGGACTGCCACTCGAGATCATCCTGACGGACATTCAATCAGACTCCGAGACACCGCGGGTGAAAGCACTGATCGAGTTCGAGAACGAGCCCGTGGCAGGCATCCGTGTTGTCGCAGCCAGCATGGCACATCCAGATCAACTGATCGAGCTGGAATCCGACGCAGACGGGATGATCGAGTTCGATGCCGAGCCGGGCAACTGGATGCTGACAACCCTGCATATCGTCCGCGCCGAGAACAGCACCGAGGCGGACTGGGAGAGCTTCTGGGCCTCGAATACTTTCCCAGTCAGGGACTGATCACATCCAGCGATCCCCAGTTGAACACGAATCCCCCAGAGCAGTTCTCTGGGGGATTCTGAGTTCGCATCAGCTTTGTAAGCCTTACAGAAATGGAGCCGGGGGGAATCGAACCCCCGTCCCGGAGCTGTCCGCGCAGCGCCTCTACGTGTGTAGTCATCTGTTTATTCTCGACCTCACACCGGGAGATGACGCCCTGTGCTTTGGTCCAGCCGCTTGAAACCTCCTCGCCGACACCCCAAGAGGCGCCAGGTGCCGGCCAGCCCGATGATCGTGTTCACACGCCCCATCGGGCGTCAGGCGCGTGAACCGTGGCCGTATTAGGCCGCGAGTGCGTACTGCGGTTCGGCAGTTATTGGGTTGCGTACTTTTTACGAGGCTAGCACGCTCCTCGACACGCCACACTGTGCTTTCCCAGCCCGGTCGAATGCCACTTCGGCCCCGAGCAGACCCGGCGACCACCGCCGGGCTGTGACTGATTCTACGCCGATAAAGGAATCGGACACAAATGTCAGCAAGATTCCATGCTGTGATAATGCACACGGACGCATCACAATCCCAGCGGTTGCAGGTCAACGACTGTTTTTTTATTGATTCGACGCTCGATTCGTGTACTTTATAGGTACGCCTCATGTGGGGGCACACACCAGTCATCCTTTTCGAATGGGGAGAGCAGCAAATGAAGAACTCGATGAAGTTGACCGTGTGCGCAGGCTTGGCGATCGCGTCCGCGATGACGAACGCCCAGACTGCACAGACGGTGACCAAGAACGCGGATATCAACCCGATCCCGACAACCAAGATGCGTGCCATCGAGCACGAGTCGACGGCCGTCCGTCGTCACCTCGACTCGCAGCGTGGCATCCAGCACTCCACCGCTCGTCTTTGGAATGAAGTCCTGCTGGACTCGATCCGCCACGACCTGGCGCGTCCGACTATCCATGCTCGCAACCTCTACCACACCTCGGCCGCGATGTGGGATGCCTGGGCTGCATTCGACGCCCACGCCGATCAGGTCATCCACCACGAGCGGATGGAAGCCGCTGATGCGCAAGCCGCCCGCGATGAGGCGATCAGCTACGCGATGTACCGCCTGCTGCGTCACCGCTTCCTCAACTCGCCGGCCGCACCGTTTGCGTTCCCCGAGTACGACGCGCTGATGGCGGACCTCAGCTACGACATCAACTACACCGATACCCAGGCGGACACCCCCGCGGCCCTGGGCAACCGGATTGCGCAGTCGATCATCGCTTATGGACTCAGCGATGGATCCAACGAGCAACTCAACTATGCAAACCTGATCTATGAGCCGGTCAATCCGCCGCTGCTCCCCGAGTTCCCCGGCAACCCGGACATCATCGACCTCAACCGCTGGCAACCACTTGCCCTTGAGTTCTTTGTTGATCAGTCCGGCAATCCGATCCCGACGGGATACCCCGATGCACTGAGCCCCGAGTGGGGGCTCGTGACTCCGTTCTCGCTCAATGAGAACGATCTTGAGATCCTCGAGCGTGATGGATTCGAGTGGTGGGTCTGGCATAACCCTGGAAACCCGCCGTACATCGGAGGCGAGGGCGACGCCCGCTACAAGTGGGGCAACGAGATGGTCGCGATCTGGTCCGGCCATCTCGACCCGTCAGATGGTGTCATGATCGATGTCTCCCCCGCGACGATCGGTAACGCGGTCCTCCCCGATGTCGCCGACGAGCAGGACTTCTACCAGTGGCTCGAGGGTGGCGACTGGGGCCAGGGCTGGGACACGAACCCCGTGACCGGTCTGCCGTATGAGCCGCAGATCGTTCCCCGCGGCGACTACGGTCGCATTCTGGCCGAGTTCTGGGCCGACGGCCCGGCATCTGAAACGCCTCCGGGACACTGGTTCACGATCCTCAACTATGTCAGCGATCACCCGCTCCACGTGAATCAGTTCATGGGCTCAGGACCGGTCCTCGATCAACTCGAGTGGGATGTGAAGTCCTACCTCGCGCTCGGCGGCGGCATGCACGACATCGCCATCGCGTCGTGGTCCGTCAAGGGTTACCACGACTACATCCGTCCCGTCTCTGCAATCCGTGCCATGTGTGACAACGGGCAGTGCTCCGACCCCGACGGTCCCAGCTACCACCCCAATGGGATCAACCTTGTTCCCGATATCATCGAGGTGGTGACCGCTGAAACCACGGCCCCGGGCGAGCGTCACCAGCACCTTGCCGGCAACGAAGGCAAGATCGCGATCAAGGCATGGAAGGGCCCGGACTACATCAACAACCCGGACAGCGATGTCGCGGGTGTCGGCTGGATCCTCGCCGAGAACTGGTGGCCATACCAGCGTCCCAGCTTCGTGACACCGCCGTTCCCCGGCTATGTCTCAGGGCACTCGACCTACTCGCGAGGTGCCGCCGAGATCATGACCCTGCTCACCGGCAGCGAGTTCTTCCCGGGCGGCATGGGTGAGTTCGAAGCGCCGATGAACGAGTTCCTCGTCTTCGAGGACGGGCCGTCGATGGATGTGACCCTGCAGTGGGCCTCCTACCGCGATGCTTCCGATCAGTGCTCGCTCTCGCGAATCTGGGGCGGTATCCACCCGCCGGCCGACGACATCCCCGGTCGTCACATCGGTCTGGCAACCGGTCCCGAGGCGTTCACCGAAGCCCGCCGTTACTTCAACGGGCTCAAGTCCTGCCCCGCAGACTTCAAGTCCGACGGCGTGCTCAACTTCTACGATGTGTCCAGCTACGTCGTGGCCTACCTCGGTGACGATATGCTCGCCGACATGAACGGCGACCTACAGATCAACGCGATGGATGTCATGGACTACCTGACCGCGTACACCACCGGCTGCCCCTGATCTGCCCGGCTGATCACCGCAGGTGAACCCTGAAAAGACAACCCCCGCTCAATGAGCGGGGGTTTTTCATTGGTCTTGCTGACAGATGATCGTTCCGATCAGGGAAGCATCTGCTCGTATTCGACACGGATCGTGCGGATGCCGAGGTTGCCCGCGGCCGGCCAGGTACCGCCGGTAGAAAACGCGCGGAAAGCGTAGGTGGTCGTGGACTGATCGATCACGATCGGGGGGGTGGGCACGATGTCGAACACCTGCACGGTGTTGTTGTTCGATCCCGACGAGGTCGCGAGGACATCGTTGGTGAATGCCAGTGTTGAGGTGTCCCGCTCCCAGAGTTCCAGACGCAGGTTGGTGGTCGTAGAGCGGTCAACATACTCGACATAAATGTTGGTGATCATCGCGCCGTGGGGCAGATCGAGGTCCGAACGCAGGTAGCCTGAGCTGCCCTGGACATGGATCGCGCCGGCAAAGGCGTTGAATCCGCGGTTGAAATCGAAGTCCTGGAAGATCGCCTCGGGGGTAAAGGACTTGTAGCCAACGAGCGTGCCGCCGCCACCGCCGCCGCCCATCGAAGTGATGGTGCCGTTGACGATCAGGTTGTTGGTGATGATGACATCGCCGTTCTGATCGATCTCAATCATGTCCTGCCCGCCCTTGCTCACGACCCATGCGTCGGTGGCCGGGTCGTAGTAGGTCTTGGCGCGGGAGAAGCCGCCGGTGGCGTAGCCGTAATAGGGCATGCCGTTGGCGAAGCTCGAGAGCGTCATGCCGCCCGGGCCGTTCATCGCGGAGTGGACAACGAAGATATCGGTTGCCTCGACATCGCGATTGCGGTTGATGAAGAACTGATCGGTGCCATTGTCTTCACCGAAGTAGAGGATGCCCGGTGCCTGCGTCCAGAACGGATCACTCAGCGTGACGGCCTCCCCAGACTTATTGGCGAAGCTCGCCTGCGGGGCGTTGCCGATTTTGGCGCGCGGCGTCAGCGGGGTGTAAGTCCCGGTCGAGCCGCCATCGCGGACCACGATCGCCACCCAACGCTCCGAGCCGTCAAACGCGTCGGCTCCAAAGTCGAGCTCAGCGTTGAACGAGCCATTGCTGACCAGGAGATCGTCGAGGACATTGACCGAGCCGATCTCGCTGCCGCCGATGTCCGCGTCGTAGAGGAAGAACTGGAAGTCGTACGCGCCGTCGGCGGGCATCCCGCCATCACTCAGCGAACCCTGAAAGACGAAGGGCTCGGCCTGCACCATTCCGGCAGCAGCCATCAGCCCCATAACGGTGATCACCTTCATCGAAACCATGGAAACATCTCCTCCTTCACGCCACAGGCGTGTTCTCCCCCGCCCTATTCGGTGCCTACCAGTGAAGATATGCCGAAAAAGCTCGATTCTGTAGGATTAAATCGTGAATCGGGTCGAATCGCGCGACACAGATTGTAAACAACTGTGCACAAATCGGATAGACTTGTTTACCCAACAGGATCTCACTCATGTCGACACGATCAAACTCAGGCGGACGATCGACCAAGGACGATCTCAAGGCGGCCGCGATCCGTCTCGGTGTTCGTGACGGTATTGATGGTGCCTCCATCCGGACCATCGCTCGCGAGGTCGGAATCACCGAGGGGGCGGTCTACAAGCACTTCACCAATAAGGATGAACTGATCCGCGAAGCCTACGCGAGTGTCGTCGAGGAGATGGCTCGCGATAAGGAGGTGCTCGTCAAGACCGATCTGCCCTTCGAGGTCGCCGTGCGGGCATGGATCAAGCTGACCTACCAGTACTACGACAACAACCCCGAGGCCTTCTCGTATGTGCTGCTCATGCCGCACCGCATGGCCGAGCGTCTGGGCGAGGTGTACACCAAGCAGGGACGCCTCTTCCGTGCGTTCCTCGTGCGTTCGATGGAGAGCGGCGCGATCCGCACGATCGACCCGGATCTGGGTATCGCGCTCTTCACTGGGCTGGTGCTCAACATACCGCGCCTGATCAATGAGGGCGTCGTTCCAGCACCGGCCGTCGATTACGCGGATTCGATCGCGGACGCGGTGATCCGGGTCTTCGCGAACGACGCCTGATCCGCGTTTCTATACTCGTGCATGCGAATCAGTGTCATCATCCCGGCCGCGGGCGCATCCACGCGATACAACCAGGGCGAGCACGACCCGCTCGGTAGCGGTCGATCAAAGCTCGATGAGGACTTAGGCGGGAAGACCGTGCTCCAGCGGAGCATTGAGCTCTTCAACACCCGTGACGAGGTCGCCCAGATCATCGTCGCCGGCCCGTACGAGGATGACGCGTTCGGTGCGTTCCAGCTCCGCCACGGTGATCGGATCTCGCTGTTGGGCGCGATGCTGGTTCGCGGCGGGCAGACGCACCGCTACGAGACCGTCGCCAGCGCCCTGGCGCATGTCGATGAATCGTGCACGCATGTGGCGATTCATGACGCGGCCCGCCCCGCGACGGACGCGGCTCTGATCGATCGTGTCTTCGACGCCGCCAAGAGCAACCCGGCCGTGATCCCCGGCGTGCGTGTCAGCGATACGCTCAAGCGGGTCGACCCCGACCCGATCGAGGATGCCGGTAATCTCGACCCGGTCGCGTCGATCCTGGGCGTAGGGACGACCCATGAGATGCACCGCGTGCGCGAGACGATTGATCGCAGCCACCTGATGCAGGTGCAGACGCCGCAGGTCTTCGAGCGTGAGCTGCTGGTTCGTGCGTATGGGCAATCGGACCTGGCCTCGACCGACGATGCGGGGTTGATCGAGCGGCTTGGTGAAGAGGTCGTGATCGTCGAGGGCGATGCGCTGAACATCAAGCTGACCCGTCAGCGGGACCTGCCGCTGCTGCGGGCGATTATGGGCGTGAAAGGCCCGAGTGAGCGTCCGACGCACAAGCGGTTCTGAGCGACAGGCGATTGGGGTGCTCGGCGCATGAAAAACGGCCGCCCGTACAGAGCAGCCGCAGAGAGGTCAAATGGATTCCTGAGCATATCAGATGTTCAGTATCGTCGCACGACGCCTTTAACGATGCCCTGGATCTGGCAGAACTTCACTCGGATGGGCTCGAAGTCCGGGTTTGCGGGCTGGAGGCGGATGTGGTCGGCTTCCTTATAGAAGGTCTTGAGCGTGGTTGAGCCGTCTTCGAGCAGTGCGACGACTCGGTCCCCGTTGTGGGCAACCTGGGCTCGTTCGAGGAGCACGAGGTCACCGTCGAGGATGCCCTCGTCGCGCATCGACTCGCCGTCGACCTGCAGGGCGAAAGTCGATCCGGCCTTGTCGACGGTCGAGAGGAACTCGACGAGGTCGATCTCGTCGGCGTCGGCAACCTTCTCGATCGGGTAGCCCGCGGCGATCTTGCCCACGAGCGGGAACTTGAGCGGACGCGACTCGTCCGGGACGGCGATGCCCTCAGCGATCGACAAAGAGCGTGCCTTGTTCGCTTCGCGAATGAGCGCGCCCTTTTTGATGAGTGCTTCGACATGCTCGAAGACCGTGACCTTGCTGACCCCGATCTCGTCGGCGAGCTCCTGCATCGTTGGGGAATAGCCACGGCGAATTCGAGAATCGCGAATCAACTGCAGTATTCGAAGCTGTTTGGGTGTGAGGTTCATATCGCCCATCCTTTCGAAGTGTTCCAAGATCGCGAGCCGAAGCCGAGGCACGGCTCATCGAGTGTCGAATGCTCGTCGTTCCGTTGAGTCTCCCAAGCGTCTGCTGGGCCTGTCCCAGCAGATCGCGTTGCATACCGATCATCTGCTGCGCGATCTGCAGCAGCCCAAGCGTCTCCGCGTGCGAGGGGTGCTGCTCATCGAGCGTCATCGAGATCGAGTCGACGCGTGTGAGCCAGCCGCCGAAACCGCGACGGAGCATGTTTCTGAGTCCCTCCCGGCGCGGGGACTCGTGGTAGTCAGAAACAAAGTCGCCGCCGGGTCCGATTCGAACAAGTGTTGTGCTGCTGGTGCTCATGTCTTCAACTTTCGATCAGTCAGGGGGCGTGTCTCGTCCCGCCTGTCTTTGTTCTGATCGGGTATCAGATCGAAAGAGCAACAGCAAATCAACCCTGTTTGTTTGGTTGATCTTAGCCAATCATGGCCCAGACGACAAGGAAAACCGAACAAACCCAGCGAATCTACACGGAAATGGGGTTGGGAGACCCGAACAGCGATCAATAATTCAGGCGCAAGATCTGCCAGAATCGATCTTCTCGGTCCAGAAACCGCGTTTATCGGACCCGAGCGAAGCGGGTACCCTCACGCCGAACCACGCCCTGAATCTCCAGCATCGTCAGCTGCGAGCGGAGTGAGCCCGGATCAATGCTCAGCATTTCTGCCAGTTCGTCGGCCGTGCGAGGTTCCGCAAGCGCCCGTGCGATGCTGCCCAGCTCGCCCTCGGGTTCTGGGATTGGAGCCGGGGGTATCCGTTTGGGATCACGGGTCTTCGCGTCGTGCGTGCCGGCGAAGAGGTGCTGGGCATCCTGGCGAAGGATCGAGAGCACATCGCCCGGCTCAACCACAAGATGCGCCCCTTCGCGGAGGAGGTCCAGTGTGCCGGCGCTGCTTGAGGAATCTACCCGCCCCGGCAGACCCATGACCTCTCGCCCGTGGTCCTCGCTGGCGTGGCGGGCGGTGATGAGCGCACCGGACTTGCGGCCCGCTTCGATCACCAGCACACCCAGCGAGAGCCCGGAGATGATCCGGTTGCGTGCGGGGAAGTTCTTGGCGTCCGGCGCGGTGCCCACGGGGAGCTCGGAAACGATCGCGCCGCCCTTGTCCACGATCTCATCGAAGAGATCGCGGTTCTCGGGTGGGTAGTTGTGTTCGAGCCCGCAGCCGAGCACGACGATGGTCGAGGCGTCTGCCCCGAGGGCGCCGCGGTGGGCGGCGGTATCGATGCCGCGTGCGCCGCCCGAGATGATCGTGAGCCCGGCGCTGCCCAGGGCACCGCCGAAGCGTTCGGCCTGCTCGATGCCGTACACACTGCACGCGCGTGATCCGACGATCGCGCACCCATATTTGTGGGTACCCATCGGGTCCAGCGTGCCACGGACGGTCAGCACGGGCGGTGCCGAAGGGATCGATGCCAGCAGTGGGGGGTAGTCGTCGTCGCCGAGTGCGATGAGATGGGCATCGCATGCCGCGATGCGTTGCAGTTCGGCATCGACGCGGTCGATCGAGGCGTGCAGGTGCTTGGCGATGCTGGCGGCCGTCTTTTCACCGATGCCCGGCACGCGGGCGATGCGGGAGGCGCTCGCGCCCAGCACGCCCTCGGGCGATCCGATGCCCTCGATCAGCCCGGCGATCCGCACCGGGCCCAGGCCGGGGATGAGCGTGAGGGCGAGGAGTGATCGCCCGGTGGCGCTGCACGAGCCGGGTGTGCGGGTCGTGGGGCTCATGGCTCGAGTGATTCGCGCAGGGTCAGGGGTGCGTAGTCGTCTTTGGTGCTCTTCTCATCGTGATCGAGCAGGCGGGCCATGACCCGCACTGGCTGGTCGGCCTCGACCCGGCTGAGCAGGCGTTTTTCGACGATCTGCTGCGTGTAGAGGAAGCCCGGGTCAGGGCGGCGGATGGTGATGTAGAGGATCCAGCCTTCGCGGTCGCGATCGTCACGATCGATTCCATATGACCAGCCGGGGTTGGGGGCCTGCATGACGAGCATGTGTCGGTGGTCTAGCTCGCTGAGCGCGATGGGCGGGGCGTTATCCAGGCGTTGGGCCATGGCTTGTGCGTTGTCGCCCTTCTTGATGTATCGGCAACCCGTCAGCGGGAGCATGGTCAGTGTGATCGTGACGAGAATACCGATGGTGCGAGCGTGTGTCATGATGTGTGTCCCCAGCTCGGATTACCGATTGAATATGAGAAATCGGTATTGTTGTTTGCGTGTTGTATGGTAGCATATGGTCGCTCACGCCGCTCGTGTGGGCCTATTTCATTGATCCGAACCCGATTCTGATGATCCGGAACCCAGAACCATGATCCGTATGAAGAACTACCGGCGTGCGATGACGCTTGTTGATCTGCTGATGAGCACCGTTGTTTTGACACTGCTTGCCCTGACGCTGATTCCGGCGTTGAGCACAATGCGGGATGAGGCGGAAAACGAGCAGAGCAAGGCCAACCTGATGCAGATCGGGCAGGGGCGAGACCAGTACGCTGGCGACAATACGGATCTCATCTTCGCGTATTCCTGGCGCGCGGGGGAGACCTACACGCTTCCGAACGGTCAGACTCGGGTGCCATCGAGCGATCAGGAAGCCGCAGCGGAGCAGAATCGTGAGATCCTTATGCGCCGCACGGGGCGGATCAGCGGGGTAACGAAAATCCTCAGTTTCAGCGCGAGACTCCCGCATCGGCGATACACCCACTTGATCCTGCTCGACTATCTGGCGGGTGCGGACGATGAGCAGTTTCAGACGACGACGCTCGCGATCGACCCCGCGGACCAGACCCTGCTCACCTGGCACGAACGCCCGCTGGAGTATGGCCCCGGGAGTGGGATTCCGTATGCTGATGGTGTTCTGAACGGTTACGACTCGGATTCGAACTGGCCGACTACGGCCGTGCGACAGCGCTGGGCGTTTGGGAGCAGCTACGAGATCACACCATTCGCCTGGCAGGGGGATGGGCCGAGCAATGTGTATGTGCCGGTTTCATCGACCCCGCACCTGCACAGCGCCTCAGGTAATCCGGAACTCGGGCGGCGGACGATGAGCGAGATCGCATCACCGAGCCGCAAGGTGCATCTGTACGAAGAGTTCGATCGGGAGCAGAAGCGGTACCCGTGGTTCGCGTATGACCATGCCCGCGTTGAGAAGCTGATGTTCGATGGTTCGATCAACTCGCTCCCCTCCGGCGAGGCGGGCGATTCATACAGCCCCAATAACCCAAACTCGGTCTGGCGGCAGCGTTATGTTCCGCTCGATCAGTTCCCGATCCCGCTGGGTGGGTTCAACGATTCCACAGACTTGAATCTACGGTTCCGATGGACTCGCAATGGACTGCAGGGCATCGACTACTGAGTGACGCCGATCAGGCGTACAGGTCCAGCACACGCCCGGTCGCCGGGGTGTGCTGCTGCAGCGTGACCTCGATGCGAGGCGTGGCGATGGCTTCGGGGCGGATCGGGGCCATGTCGCCCAGCTTGGGCAGCAGCTTGGCACGCTCGCTCAGTTCGACACAGTCGGGGGCTCGGTTGATGCTGGGGCCCTCGGTGCAGGGAGGGCGTGACTGGGCGCCGAAGGCGTAGGGCGTCTGGTTGTCGCGCTGGAGCACACGGGCGTACCGCAGGGGACGGGCGGGGGATTCGCAGGCGTGCGGCGATGAACCCGTCCTGCGATCCGGGTGCACGCGGCCGCTGTGCGTCGGGATGACCCGAGCGGTGCAGTTCGTGTCTTGGATCGCGTGTGAGCCCATGATGCCAGACATGATGCGATCGCGGTGCCGGGCGGGAATGTCCGAGAATCGTGGCGTTTCTTATCATGTGTCACGGTGGCGATCGGGGGGCGTGCGGGCGTGTGGTGTCCACGCAACATGCGTGATGCGTACGATCAGCGTCGATGCGCACCGATGATCTTGATTTTGAGCTTCCCAGCGAGCTGATCGCGACCAAACCCGCCGAGCCGCGCGATTCATCGCGTCTGCTGGTGGTGCAGCGGTCGGACCCGACGCGTCTGGAGCACCGGGTCTTCCGCGAGCTTCCCGGGCTGCTCTCGCCTGACGACCTGCTCGTGTTTAATCGTTCCCGCGTTGTACCGGCACGCCTCATCGGCGAGCGGCTCGGCTCGGGCAGCAAGATTGAGGGGCTGTATCTGCACGACGCGCCCGATGCGGAAGGCGTCGAGTGGATCGCGATGATCAAGACCAAGCGGGCCCAGCCCGGCAAGCGATACGCGTTGCACGATCATACCGGACGGTTGAGCGACACAATACTGGAGTTGGTCGAGCGTGACGATTCCGAGGGGCCGGGCGCGTGGCGTGTGCGGCTGCAGACACCGCTGTCCTCTGGTCTGGAGGTGCTCGAGC
>JAGQON010000022.1 GCA_020427395.1 Phycisphaerales bacterium | reverse complement strand
ACGAGTTCCTGGACCTCGCCCTGCCGCTCATCGAGCGAGCGGAGGTTGCTGCGGAGCGGATCGAGCGACCGCCGGACCTGCTCAACCAGCTCTTCGGTGCTGACAATACGGAGGACTCGGGTCGCGGATTCGGCGCTGCCAAGCAGGGCATCAGACGGCGTTGCCCGCAGATCCCACGCCATAGCCCACACGCGCACCTCGTCGCCGGGCGCGAGATCAAGGGACTCAAGCGACAGCGTTGCGCCGATCTGTGATCGGCTGAGATTGTCGATCTGCTGCGAGTGGATGGTCACCGGATCACCGCGGGGTTCTGGGGGTGCGCCAGAGGAACCGGCGGGCGGGCTGCTCACCTGTGCCAGCAGGCGGGCACTGGTGAGCCCGAGGTCATCGCTGAGCTCGGCCTTCAACTCCACAACCGCGTTGGCGCTGAGCGACTCGTCGCGGACCGGCTCGGTCAGGCGGACGCCCGGGCTCAGGTCATCGATCACCTCGAGCGCTAGCGTGATGGGCTCACGAACGGGTACCCCGTTGCGATCCCTGATCGTCGGCTCAATGATGCCCGGATGACTCGCGATCAGCTCTATGGTAATGCTCGAATCGGTATCGAACTCGTGCGCCAACACATCGCCCATGCCCGAGATGGCGCTGATCCACGAGGGAACATCTTCGCTTTCGGCGATGGGCTTGCTGAACGCCCAGCGGGCGCGGACGCGCGTGCCCGCCAGCACCGGGGTGATCCGTGCCTCGCCCTGCTCGGGTGAAACGGTGCCGGACGAAACCACACCCGAGCCGGCGATGACCTGTGCGTACTCAGGCAGTTCGAGAATGATCGAGGTCTCTGTCAGGCGTGGCGGGCGGACGAGCATGAGGCGTCGGGTGCCCGTTCGGTCATCGCGGGTACGGATACTGTATTCGAGGGTGAACCGCTGTGATTCGGGGCGGCGTGCCACGCGGTCGCGTACATCCAGGAGCTGCTCGTAGATCGGGATCGACTGCTCCGCGTCCCGCTTGCCCTGCGGCATCAGCAGCGTGCGAGACCACTCGCCAATCGCGTCGCCCTGCTCATCGAGCACACGCCAGTTGACCAGCGTGCGGGTGGTATCGTCGAGCGACGAGGTCGATCGCCCAACGAGCGCTCGCAAGGGGACGGGCACATCCGCTGCGCGCGGGTCGCGGGTGGTGACATCGTAGATCGCGTAGCGGACAGGCCAGCGGGCATCGACCCACGGCGTGAGCACGCGCTGGGCACCAACACGCAGCATGAGCGGGCTGAGCAACGCGAGCATCAGGACTGTGATGAGCACGCCGGTGGTGCTGAGCATGGATGGAACGATCACACGCGGGCGGAGCACGGATGGGATCCTGGCCTGCTCCAGACGCCTTGAGGCCGTACGAAGGGCCGCCTCGCGCAGGGCATGAGTCTCTCGCTCGTCCGGGTAAGAACGATCCTCCTCTTCGTGCTCCAGATCGATGGCGCTGGCGAGCAAGCCACGCAGGGCTGGGTCGTGGCGTTCGATCATCAGCGCGACATCGGTATCTCGCAAGCGGGTTCGCAGGGCGGGCAGAACGCTCCGGTGCACAAGGCGAGCGATCAGAACCAGAACGCCCAATAGCGAGAGCATTCGCACACCGCTCGGCAGGCGGAGCAGAAAATCAGCGAGCCCTAGCAGCAGCAACCCGGCGACGAACACCGAGACAACGAGCAGCAGCGAACGCGCGAGCAGCAGCACACGCACACGCGCGGCGATCGTGCGGAGCTGTCGTCGCATGCGGATCAGCGTGGTACTCGGGTTGGGCTGGTCAGGGGTCATTGGCTTCGGTGTGTTTCCTTATTATGCGAGACGCAGTGTTCTGCGCCCGATCCACTCGACCGTGAGCAGGGTGACGAGCACGATCAGCACGATGGGGCGATCCCACAGCGATGCACGACGGGGTGGCGAGACGATGGTGCGGGCGCGGTTGGGCAGCTGATCCGGGATCTGCCCGAACGCGTCTGGCAGGGCGACCCAGCCACCGGTGCTTGCGGAGATCGACGCGAGCAGCTCGTGGTCGCTGTCGAGCTGGCGTCGCTCATCGGAGCGATGGTACACGCGTGCCCGTTGGGCGATGGTGCTCATCTCGGCGTCCAGGCCCACAGGGCGGACCTCGAAGTTACCCGCCCGCGCGGGCACCCAGACGCCAGAGCGGGTGTCGCCTGTGCCGCGCAGCTCGATCTCCGTGGGCTCGCTGCGATCCGCGAGCGAAGTCACGCGGACGCGGATGCGCTCGGGCATGGCGTCGATGCGGCGTTGATCGAATACTCGCAGCGTGACCTGAGCTGCCTCGCCGGGGGTTGGCTCGGCAGGGGTGATAATGAGTTGGGCTGGGGCTGCTCGGCGTGCGACGGTGCCTCGCCCGAGCGATCGGATGAGCGGGAGCCAGAACCGCTCGGGCAGGTCCTCGCCGCGCCCGTATCGCCATCGCCAGATCTCATCGGTGCCTACAAAGGCGCTCGCGCCGGCACCGTAGCGCATCATGGTGATGATCGGGGCTTGGCGTTGGGTCTGGGTGCCCTCGGCACTGGCCAGCACACTCACGCCGGGCTTGAAGCTTGTGTCGTCGAGTGCGATCGCCCAGTTGAGCTCAGACCAGCCGGTGCCCGGTTCGCTGAGGCGTTCCAGCCAGCCCTGGCCATCGTCGCTCAGGCGCAGCACACCCAGTCGCGTCGCCTCGGGCGAGGCCCGCATGGTCACCGGTTCGGACCAGACCTGCGTCGTACTTTGCGAGCCGCCCGCATCGGGGCGCATGGGCAGCAGCGATGCGAGCGACGAGCCCATGTACGCGTCGGGAACGGAACTCGGACCCGCGAGCCAGAGCAGCCCGGCTCCGCGCGTCTCGATGTGCTCGCGGAGGGTTTCGAGCTGCTGGGCCGAGAACATCTCTGGGCGGACATCGCCCAGCACGATCACATCGAACGGCTCCCACGCGTCGAGCGTGGATGGCACGCTGGCGATGAGCTCGTCGCCCTCCTGGATGTAACGACGCGTGGCGGAGAGCAGCAGCGATGAACTCACGATGGAGGGCTCACGCAGCAGCATGGCCTTGATGTACCGCTGCTCCCATCGCGGGTAGCCGTCGATATAGAGCACACGGAGCGGGCGATCAACGACGCGCATTTCGATCGACTGGGTGTCGTTGCTGGGGTTGAGGTCACGCGTGGATCGATCAGTGACGATCCGCAGGTCGAGGCGCCGGTCGCCATCGCCCGATGGCGTGTGCGAGAGCGTCAGTGCCTGCGCATCCTCACCGATGTTCGACGGGTCGATTCGGGCCCGGTCGAGCACCTCGCCTCGCTCATGATCAACCAGCTCAACGAACGAGGGATGACGCTCGAGTTCATCAGCATCGATGCCACGAGCGCCGAGGCGAACCCGGATCGGTGCGATGTCCTTGCCGAACACGGCGTCGGGGTGATCGACCCGTTCGATCGCCAGGTCACGCACCGGGTCGGGCGAGCCCAGCGGCACGGAGACGATCGGGATTTGACGCTCGCCCAGCGTATCGACCAGTTCGGGATCGATGGCGCGGGTGGTGCGACCATCGCTGGCGATGACGATCGCGGAGATCGGTCGGGCCGCGGCCTGGCGGAGGGCATCGCGGATCGCTCCATCGATATCGGTGCCCTGCCCGCTCGGGGGCGCGAGTGACAGCGGGTCGAACCCGTTCCCCTCTCCCAGGAGTCGGGGGCGCTCGTCAAAGCCGACCCAGAGGACACGCTTGAACCGTGACAGTTCATCCCACGCATCGCTCCCGGCAGCGAGCATGTCACGCAGCTGCCGCTCGCGTTCGCTGCCAGCGCTTGAAGCGTCGGGGGTCTGGAGCGAGGTCGATCGATCGAGGAGCACGAGCACCCAGTCGGGCTCGTTCTCGATCTGCGTCTGCTCGATGCGGGGCCCGAGCGCCAGCAGGAACAGCAGCACCAGCGTCAACGCCCGCAGCAACCCGAGCCCCCAGCGGGCGCTGCGCCGCCCGGGGAGCGCCCGGTACGACCAGAGAGCGATCGCGATCAAGATCAGCGTGACGAGCACGATCGACCATGCGGGCATGGCGTGGGTGAAGCCGGGGTGTGCCTCCGGCGTGCCGAAGCCGAGCGCCCCATCGCCACCGCCGAGTCCAAAGAGGGTGTTGAGCAGTTCGTTCATGCCCGCGCCCCCCGACCCGCGGCCCCCATCGCCTGCTCGCTGGCGATGAGGCGTGCGGTGAAGAGCCGAGCGAGCACGAACTCGATGATGGCGACGGCGAACGCACCCCAGAGCATCCAGAGCGCGAGCGATCTGGCATCCTCGTTGGTGATCGAGGCGGTGCTTGTTTCTTGCTCCTGACCGGTGCCGAGCCATGTCGTGCGTTTGGCGTCCACGAGTCGTGCGAGTTCCTCTTCAATCGACTCCTGCTCGACCGCGTCGGCCAACGCGCCCATCGCGTCGGGTTTGATCACACGCAGGGCCCGTGTCGTGCCCTCGGCATCCCGCAGCGCCAGCACGCCCGAGAGCTGGTTCTGGGTGTGCATCTGCTCTGCGGCATCATCGATCGCATCTTGAGCGTACGGAGCCGAGCTCTGCATCCAAGCGGGATCGAGCGCAGCTGCGCCTGCGAGCACCGGCGCGAGCGTCTGCCCACGCCCCACGCCCTGACGCAGCAGCTCCTGCATCATTGCCACGAACAACGGGCGGGCGGGGAAGTTGCTCCAGCGCAGATCAATCGGCACCGCGAGCACCACGATCATGCCCGCGCCGGCTTCGGGTGCGATCTGCACACCCAGCGGCTGGGCATTGCTCATCCGCGCCAAGGCCGGTGCGTTCGAGGGGATCAGCAGCGACCGGTCGATGGACACGCTACCGCTGAGCTCGGGAAGTTCGCCGGCGATGCCTGAAAGAAGGCTCGTTGATTCGATGCTGTCCTCGATCGACACGGGCGGCTCATGCGTCACCAGCTGCTCGACGCCGTCGAACGATTCGGGGCTCAGTGCCCGGAGCTGGTCGAACCACGCGAGCGAATCGCTCTGGGCGTCTGGAGTGACAACGATCATCACACCCTGCTCGTGCAGTCGAGCGAGGCGATCCCAGGCATCCGGGCTCAGGGCTCCAGGCGCGAGCACGAAGACCGCATCGACCCGCGTGACGAGACGCGAAGCCGCCTGGCTGGCGTCAATGCTTGTCACGCGCACCCCCGCGTCTCCGCGTGGCGCCAGCGCCGCCCGGACCCAGCGGGCCGCTGGGATGTCCCGAGCCTCGCCAAGCCCGCTGCTCGCGGGGCGATCGATGATGGCGACGCGGAGCGTGCTGTGCACGGGGATCGTCACGAACGCCTCGTTGTCGCGTGGGTTGTCGTCCTCACCAAGTCGAACACGGAGCACAGCGCTGCCCGAGCCGCCAGGATTGAGCCCGCCTGTCTCGAGCGGAACGGTCATGCTCGCATCGCGCTGCCCACTCTGCCACGCATGGGCGGCGATGCCACGCACATTGCCGTCCGAGTCGATCAGCTGAATCTGCGTGCCCTGCGCCTCGGCTTCGCTGCCCGAGCGAGCGAGCTGCACGCGCACCGTCTGCGGCAGCGATAACCCGTCGCGAACCACCAGCGCCCGCGCGGGGGTTGCACTGACGATGCCGATGTTGCTGGCGGGCGAGGGCTCTGGGGTCGGCAGGATCAGCTGATCGAAATCGGCGCGAACGAGCTCGCTCCCGATCTCTCGCATGGCGTGCTCGATCGCTCGGCCATCGCTGCTGATCATCACCGACACCCGGCTCAGGCGATCATCGCCCGCACCGACCTGCTGGAGCAGCTCGGACACCCCCACCGCGTCGAAGCCGGCATCACACGGCTCAACCTGCTCGATCAGCGGGAGCACGGCAGCGAAGTCGTCGCTCGGGGGCAACACGATCGCACGGGCAGGACGGGCGGCGCTGATGAGCGCGACGCGATCTCCTCGCATCGGGTCGAGCGATTCGAGCTGCTCGATCGCCGATCGCTTGTTGGCGTCGATCACCCGCGAACCGGCGAGCGTGCGTGCTGAAGCGATCGAGTCATCCAGAACGATCACCAGCGTGCGTGCCTGACGATCGGGCAGACCCGAGCCGAGGATCAGCGATCCGACACCCATCGCGATCAGCGCGATCAGCAGGCAGCGGAGCGAGAGCAGGATGAGCTGCTCAAGCGTGATGATGCGCCGGCGTTTGCGATAGGCCTCTTCGAGAAATCGCATCGCGCCCCAGCTGACTACGCGGCGACGGCGCTTCAGCAAGTGGATGATGATCGGGATGCTCACACAGGCGAGCCCGATCGTAAAAAGAAGCGGATGGAGCACCGAGACGGGCATCAGTTTCGCCCCCTCGTCACAGAGGCGGCGTTACGACGGGCGACGAACTTGGCGAGCGTCGGGCCGAGCCATTTATGGGTGGAGATGACCTGATGATCAAACCCGAACGAGCGCGCATGGTGCCCGACAGCATCGATGTGCGCGTTGATGGCTTCAAGATACGCCTTGCGAAGGGCGCGCGGGTCGATGCGGAGCGTCGGCTCGGCCTCCAGACCCTCGAAGGCCGCCGGGTCGTCGAACTCGAAGGTCAGCTCCGCCTGATCCAGCACCTGCAGCGCGATCAGGTCGTGCCCGCGGTGCTTGACCTTGGCGAAGGCCGAGCGGATCTGGTCCGCATCCTCAAAGAAATCGCTGATCATCACCAGCATGCAGCGGTTATTCACCTTCGCCAGGGTCTGATCGATCACCCGCACGATGTCGGTGTGTCGATCGACCGGGTGGGTTGCCAGCGCATCGACGATCTGCTTCCAGCTCGATTGACGCGCACTGCGCGCCACCATGGCCCGAAGCTCATCGGCGTAGACCGCCAGCCCGACCCGGTCGCCCTGATTGATCGTGATGTAGGCCATCGCCGCAGCCGTTGCGGTGGCGTGGTCGAACTTGGACCAGTTGGGACGCCCGTCAGGAGCGGTCTCGCGGGCCGAGCCCGAGGCATCAGAAAACAGACGCGAACCGAACCGCATCGAGCCGGAGGAATCCACCAGCAGGATCAGGTCCAGCGTGGTCTCCTGCTGGTACTGCTTGACCTGCAGCTTGTCGGTCCGGGCGTAGACCTTCCAGTCCAGATGGCGGATGTCGTCGCCAGGCACATATGGGCGGTGCTGGGCGAACTCGACCGAGACACCGGTGTACGGCGAGCGGTGCTGCCCGGCCATGACCCCCTCGACGATCATCTTCGCCCTCAGCTCCATCGTCGACAGGCGAGCCAGCGTCTGCGGGTGCAGATACAGGTGCGGATCGAACCGCTCGGACGCCGCGACGGGTTGCACGGCTGCGGGTTGGGGGTGGTGCTCATCCATGAACGCTCTTTATGGTACCGAATCCACGGTTCAAGGCTGCCCGATACTGCCGGTTCTCGTCGGTTTCGACGCAGATTTCACAGAGCGAACGCGGCTGCAGCGTGAATGATTCCTGTCCATCGATGTGTACGCCAGATCCGGATCGCTCATCCACGAAAAAAGGGCACCCCGGATATCCGGGATGCCCTTCTCTGCCTGTACCACTGGATCAGTCATCAATCATTTCGAACTCGGTCCGAAGTGTCGTAGAGACGCTCACCTTGGGGATACCCTCACCAGGGCTGCCTCCGAAGCCGATCGACATTCTGGATCGATACTCCGTCAATGTGCCAATATGCGTGTTGAACACAAAGCTACCCTCGATCGATCGCTCCTCGACCTTCATGAACGCGGGGAACTCGGCGGGCATCTCAAAGTCGATCGTGCCCTTAAACTCGACCCGGACCCGCTTGCCCTCCTTCCAATCCAGGATGCTGGCAACGGTCATCTGCTGATTGACCTTGAAGCTCATCGCCTCCTCATCGAAGACATAGCTCACCGACCACGAATCACCAACCCCGACCGGGTTCTCGCTGAGCAGTTTGCTGAAGATATTCGCCTCGCGAATGAGGATCGGCGTGCTGTATTGGGCACGGATCTCATCTCGCAAGGATGAATCCTCCACCGCATCGATCTTCTGGGTGATCTGAGATTCGTTGGCGATGCCGACGACCTCTCCAAGCGGTGTCATGACGAACTGCGTGGGCCAGCCCAGCGTCTCAATCTGGGCACGCACTTGAGGATCGTCCCGTTGTGATTCGTGCTCGGGGTTCTCAGAGTCGAAGGCATAAATCTCGTCGTTCACCTTCTGCTCAAACGCATACTGCTCCGTTTGCGAGGAAACAACCAGCGTGCCGTCCTCACGCTCATCCAGCAGTTCCCGACGGAGCACCGAACTGGTGGACTGGCTGGTGGTGGAAACCTGATCCATCGCGATCTGAACCATGAACTGGTACGAATCGAACCGATAGCGAACCGGCTCACCGATCTGGTAGGTGTACGCAAGCTTTACCTCGGGCTGCTTCTCGGGCTCGGCGAACGCCGCGGACACCATCGAGCCCTGTACCAAAGCCACGCCGACTGTTGTCAAAGACCTGAACAAAACTGACTCCTTTCAACAAAGAGAATGGAATCTCGAATCATAGCGATCCCCCGCCACAGCGAGATTCTGGTTTTTCAAGACCCAGAAGCCTCAGACATTGGGCCGGGGGTCACTTTTTCGCCGATACTTCTCACCATATGGCCACCATCAACGACCGCGTCCCCGTCTCCAACCTCAAACGAATCGGCGTCCTCACAGGCGGCGGCGACTGCCCCGGGCTCAATGCCGTCATCCGGGCCGTCGTCAAGGACGCCATCAACAACGGGATTGAGGTCTTCGGGATTGAGGACGGGTTCCTGGGGCTCATCGAGGACCGTATCCACCAGCTCTTCCTCGACGATGTCTCCAACATCCTCACCCAGGGCGGCACGATCCTGGGCTCAAACAACAAGTCCGACCCCAAACGCTACCCCATGGGCCAGGATAAAGACGGGAACACCATCTACAAGGATCTTACCGATGTGTGCGTGACGCACCTCAAGATCCGCAAGATCGAGGCCCTCATCGTCATCGGCGGCGACGGCACCATGTCCGTCGCCGAGCCCTTCTCCAAGCAGGGCATCAACTGTATCGGCGTCCCCAAGACCATCGACAACGACCTCCACGGCACCGACATCACCTTTGGGTTCCAGTCGGCAGTCAGCGTCGCCACCGAGGCCCTCGACCGGGTCCACTCAACCGCCATGTCGCACCACCGCGTCATGGTCGTCGAGCTCATGGGTCGCAACGCGGGCTGGATCACGTTGCACGCCGGGCTGGCAAGTGGCGCCGATGTCATCCTGATCCCCGAGATCGAGTTCGACCTTGAGAAGGTCTGCGAGTTCTGCCTCAAGCGGAGCAACCGTGGCAAGCGGTTCACCATCATCGCCGCGGCCGAGGGCGCCAAACCCAAGGGCGGCGAGCAGATCGTCGATCGTGTCATCGAGCACTCGCCTGAGGCCATCCGCCTCGGCGGCATCGCCAAATGGCTGGCCGACCAGATCGAGAAGAAGACCGAGATCGAGTCCCGCTATGTTGTGCTCGGGCACACCCAGCGCGGCGGAACCCCAGTCGCGGGCGATCGCGTGCTGGCCACCCAGTTTGGGCACCACGCGATGGAACTGCTCAAGATGGGCAAGCAGAACCGCCTCGTCGTCATGCAGGGCGGGAACCTGAGCGATGTCGACATCCAGTCCGCGGCCAACAAGCAGCGCCTGGTGCCCAAGGACCACCCGCTGATCGCCGCGGCACGCAGCGTGTATACCTGCTTTGGCGACTAGGTCTGAAATGCACTACGTAGTCTTCCGAATCACTATCGGAGGTCTATCGCCATGAAATCAACCGGACTCGCATACCTGCTCTGGTGCTGCTGCTTCCTCGGGTTCTGCGGCATCCATCGCTTCTACAACGGAAAATGGATCACCGGACTCATCTGGTTCTTCACCGGCGGGCTCTTCCTGATCGGGCAGATCATCGACCTGTTCCTGATCCCCGGCATGACCGAGCGTGCGGAATATCGCGTGCGACTGCGCCAGGAACGCATCAACTCGCGCGTGGCCCAGAGCATGGGGTACTGATCAGCGAATCGTTTACGGGCACCCCTGCCCGTAAGCAACAAGGAAGCGCGACACATCGTAGAAAGTCAGCGACCCATCGCCGTCAAAATCGACGCTCGGGTCCGCGTCCAGGTAAGCCTGGAGGAACAGTGTCACATCGAAGAAGTCCAGCACGCCATCACCATTGAGGTCCGCAGCGCAGCCGGGATTACAGTCCTCGCTCAGATCGACGGCGAAGGTCTGATACTCGCTGACCATCATCATCAAGCCGTCGTCGTATGCGACCGTAAACCAACTGCCGATTGACGGGATCATGCCCTCGAACTGCGGTGCGTAAGGATCGGACACATCGAGGACACCGAGGCGTTCGTAGCTGACGTTCAAGTAGGCGTATTCGCCGTGGACCCAGAGACTCCTCCCATCGCCAAATGTCGGGACCGAACCAAACTGGCTGAGATCAGAAACTGGTGAGGTATACAGGACCTGATCACGATCACCCACGCCGTAGAGCACGCCATTGTGCACCCTCATCGTCTGGAAGACGCCGACACCCGGACGATCAACACGCACCGGACGGAATGGGTCGCTCAGATCCACGACAGTGAGCACATCGAAGAATACTTCTTCTTCGATTTCATAGTTGTGGCTGACATAGAGCAGCCCGTCGGCAAAGGTGGCGCTGTACATCCGATTGGTGATGAGCGTGTAGAACGCATCAAACATGATCTGATCGATATTCGATATATCGAGCAGCACATACTCATAATCGCTCAACTGCATCCAGAGCGTATCGCCATCGACCTCAATGTTGTAAATCTCGGGAAACACTGAGTAAAGCAATAGCTGTTGTGGGTGCGCGGGGTCTCGAAAATCAACGATCTCCAGACCCTGCCCTTCCCGGGAGATGTACGCGATGCCGTCGCGGACGCTCATATCCTCGACCCATTCGCGATTACTCAGATAAAGGGAAATCAGCTCCGGGTTCGCCGGGTCGGCGATATTGATCGCCGCGATACCGACCCCTTCATTTTCTTCATAGTCATCGATGTACACCGGGGCATACAGGATACTTCCCTCGATCTGCATCCCACGATCGAAGAAGTACTGGAAGCCATCGATCTCCTGGTACGCGTTCCATCCCTCGCTGATCGGGTTGACGGCGTTCATCTCGCTCATTCGGACCTTGCCGATACCCATCACGCCCAGTGTCGAGAGGATTGTCCCGTTCTCCGTGACACCCATCGACGGATAGTCTTCTCCTGGCAACCCGGTGTAACCGATGAGTTCGGGTGAATCGAGCTGTTCAAGCGACACGCTCATCACGCTGAAGTTCGAGAACGCAACCGACATGATGCCGTTGCGCAGCTCCACATCCAGCACTGATGAGTTGAGAAACCCATCGACCAGATCGCTCGCCCTGCCGCTCCACTGCAGCAGGATCTCACTGCCGCCCGGATCGAGGTGGAACACCTCAAAGCTGCGGTAGTTATTGCGGAGCACGAGGACATCCTGATCGAGCTCGATCTGAACTGCGCCGACGAAATCATGCGTGTACAGCGCCTTGAGCACCGGAGTATCGGCAACCGAGATATCCATCACCCGCAACTGGTCATCGGCTGTGGTCATATAGAGCCGATCACCGTTGACCATGAAGTCCTCAATCCACTGCGGCGGATAGTTCAGCGCAACAAGCTCGCTCGGATTCACGGGGTCGCTGATATCCATGATTCGCAAGAAGTTTGCATCCAAGAAGTACAGCCGATCGCCATCGACCTCGTATGTGCGCACATCGAACGGGACATCGATCGGCGGCAGTTCCGTAATCAAAGAGGGATCGGAGATGTCACAACGGTGAATACCAAACTCATCATCAACTGAGTAATACAGCGTCTGCCCGACGATCTGCATGCTCCGCACATCGCCAACGGCAACCGCATCCAGGATCACAGGCGAGTCCGGGTTCGTAAAATCGATCGACATCAGCTGGGTGATATCCGTTGGCTCGTCGTAATGAAGGACAAACGCGATATTGCCATCAACGATGATGTCGTAGGTGTACCCGTCGATCGTCGGGTGAAACTCCCCCTCATATCCTCGCAGCGAACACAGCACGCCGCCCGTCTGGGCGTGAACGAGATTGATCAGCGGCGAGAACCCAAGAAGGAACACTCCAGCCGCGAGCATGGTCCCTGTGCGTGCCCATGGAGTGAGCGACATCCGTACGCGTTGCCAGTTGATCATGATGAGCGTCCCGTCTCATGGCCGGTGCTCAAGCCCATCGTGCGCCGTGCGCGTGGACGAGACCGCCTGAATCATGCAGCCCGATACGGGCAGAAAAGCCCTCCGGTTGTGCTGAAATAAGGATTACAGGCAGAATCAACCGCTCAGAACGGGGGTAGCTCTTCATCATCGAAGCTGACATCGTTCCCGGACCCGTCGCGAAAGTCGGCCTCGGGGCCGCTCTTCTTGCCAGGCGCGAACGAGTGTCGCTGGACCGGGGCATCGCTGAAGTCAGGTCCAGACGCGGGCGCGGGGTCAAAGTCCGGGCCATCGAATCCGTAGGACCCGCCCTCCATCTCCTTGGAGAAGCCATAGCTCCCACCGGTGTGGACGCCGTCGTGGGTCTTGAACCGGACCGTGCCCGCGTCCCAAGTCAGCTTCACCGTGCCCGTCGGGCCGTTTCGCTGCTTGGCGATGATGAGCTCGGTGAGGTTGAGCTTCTCGCGGTTGTCCTCGTCGAACTCGGGGCTGGTTGGGTCCCACGCCGGCTCACCGCGGTGGTAGTAGCTTTCTCGATGCAGCAGCATCACCACATCGGCGTCCTGTTCGATCGAGCCAGATTCTCGCAGATCGGACATCTTGGGACGGTTGCCCTCTCGCTGCTCGGCACCACGGTTCAGCTGCGCCAGGCAGATCACCGGAACCCGCAACTCACGAGCGAGCGCCTTGATCGATCGGGAGATTTCCGAAACCTCGACCTGACGCGACTCGCGAGCGCTGCTGGGCGAGGAGAGCAGCTGCAGGTAGTCAATAACGATGCAGCCGATGTTGTGCCGCTGCTTCATGCGCCGCGCTTTGGCACGCATGGTCAGCACGGTCATGCCCGGCGTATCGTCAATATAAATTGGCGCCTCCGCCAGTTCGGCGCTGGCACGATGGAGCTTGTCCCACTCGCTGTCGTTGACCCGCCCGGTACGGAGCTGATTGCTGTCAACGCCCGAGCGGGCAGAGAGCAGACGCTGCACAAGCGCCCCGCGGGCCATTTCCAGCGAGAACACCCCCACCGCCACCGGGTTATTGATCTTCCTGGGCGACCAGGGCGTCGCACCGCCGAAAGCGATCTGCTCGGCAATGTTCAGCGCGATCGCGGTCTTTCCCATCGAGGGGCGAGCCGCGAGGATGACCATTTCTTCGGGCTGGAGCCCCGAGAGCATCTCGTCGAGGTCCTTGAAGCCGGTTGAGATGCCTGATACCGCCTTGCCGTCCGCCTGCTCGATCCGCTCCATCTCGGCCAGCAGCAGCTCGCGGAGGGTTTCCGGCTCGGCGTTGATGTCCTCCGAGGCGATATCGAAAATCCGCTTTTCTGCCAAGTCGATGACGCTCTTGGCCGCGTCGATGCCCCCGCCGCCCTGGTTGTAGGCGTCGTAAAGAATCTGCCCGGCGGCATCGATCAGCTTGCGGAGCCGGGCGCTGTCGGCGATGCGTTTGGCGTAGTAGACCGCATTGGCCGCACTCGGCACCGCCTCGGCCAGCTCCATCAGGTACCCCGCACCACCGACCTGATCGAACACGCCCTTGGCCCGAAGCGACTCGGTCAGCTGGACCAGGTCGCCCGTCTGGTGGGCCTCATAGGTCTCCACGAGGGTCTGGTAGATCGTGCCGTGCGATTCCTGGTAGAACAGCTCCCCGTTGGGGATCAGCTCGACGACATCATTGAGCACCGCCGGATCGAGCAGGATCGAGCCGATCAACGACCGTTCGGCATCGATATGGTGCGGCGGTGTACGATCGAACAACCGCCCCATGTCGGGGACTTCACGCCGGCTACTGCCTCGGCGGGAATCAGGCTTGGGTTCGAACATCGTCGAGTCGCTCACAGCATCGATTGTACGCAGAAAAGCCGACGAATTCGGAGCCAGGAGCGCAACCGACAGCTTGCTCTGAGCGAAACCCCGCTCAGACCATCCCACGCGATCCGATTGTGGAGAATACCCTTGAGCATGTCCACAGATTCAGTCTCCAGCGAGTTCTATGACACCGACGGCGGGCTCCCCGAGACTCTGCCCGACTCGCCATTCCCCATTTTCAAGCAATGGTTTGATCAGGCCTGGAGCGAGCGAAAGACGCCCAACACCAACGCCATGACCCTGAGCACCATGCACCCCGACGGCTACCCCGATTCACGGATCGTGCTGTGCAAGGCCATCGAGCCCGAAGCGGGCAACATCGTTTTCTATACCAACTACAACGGAGCTAAGGGGCAGCAGCTCGCCAAGACCCCCTTCGCCAGCGTGGTCTTCCACTGGGACGACGACGAACGCCAGGTCCGTATCCGCGGGCCGGTCACGCACGCAACCGAAGAAGAATCGAACGCCTACTTCGCATCGCGTCGCCTTGAGTCGCGCCTCGGTGCATGGGTCAGTGATCAGTCCCAGCCCATTGAGTCGCGTGAAGCCCTGCTTGAGAAGGTTGGCGAAGTCATGGATTCGTTGGGGCTCAGCCCGAGTGACCTCATGGGCGAGCACGAGGTCAGCATCCCCCGCCCGCCTCACTGGGGCGGATTCCGCATCCACGCCCAGAGCGTTGAGCTTTGGAACGGCGGGGTTGGACGCATCCACGATCGGGCACGCTGGGAGCGGGTGTTGAACCGTAACCCGGAAATCGAACGAGGCAGCGAAGCCTTCAGATCTGGTGTCTGGTGCGCGACGCGACTGCAGCCCTGATCTTGACGAGTTCGGATATTCTGATATCTTTTTCCGATGTTCGTGAATCGAATCATCGCCAAATACAGTGCCGTTCTGCTCACGATCTGTTGCTCGCATGCTCGGTGTGATGATGGCGACATCCTCGAACGCCATGAGATCGCTCGTGATGAGAACGCCATCGTTGAGCGGGTGATCTACGAATCCGACGGGCTCCGCATCCTCGGGTACCTGATGTATCCGTGCGACGCGCTCGATTGTGATGAAAAGCTGCCATGCCTGATGTACAACCGGGGAGGCAACCGGGACTTCGGGATGTTCACCGATGAGTCCGCTGCCCGGATCGCCTCGAGGTTCGTCAGCTGGGGCTATGTCATCTTCGCCAGCAATTATCGAGGTTCTGCCGGCTCTGAAGGGCAGGACGAGTTCGGCGGCGACGATGTGCACGATGTGCTCAACGGGCTGCGGGTGTTCGACCAGTTGGGATTTGCCGACGCCGAGCGGATCGGCATGTGGGGGCACTCGCGCGGCGGGCTCATGACACTTCTGGCACTGCTGGAAACAAGCCGGATCGGTGCAGCGATCGTCTGCGGGGCCGTGAGCGACTTGCACGCGATGGTGCATGATCGACCAGCCATGGAGGCCGGCGTGCTCCGCGAACTCGTGCCCGATTACGAATCCAGACGCGATGAGGCACTGGACGAACGATCACCCATTAATCGTGTCGATGCACTGCCGAAGCAGACACCGATGCTGGTTGTGCACGGCAACGCGGACTGGCGTGTCTCGCCCACACAATCACTCAATCTCGTGCGTTCACTCATCGAGCACCAGCTCCCCCATCGCCTGGTGATGTTTGAGGGGAACGACCACAGTATCAGCGAGAACAGGGACGATTACTATCGCGAAGCTCGGCATTGGCTCGACCGTTTTGTGCGCGATGGTGAATCGCTACCGAACATGGAACCGCATGGTCCGTGAATAACCGCCGGGCCCGATCGCGGATTTTCGCCGAAATCTGGGGATATCCCGCATCCGCTGTTGCAAAGGCTCCGAAAATGTCGATCATGAGACCATCGCGGGAACGCGATCGGTGGCACGGGCGTGAAAACCACGCAGCCGACCATCGGCACGCACCGCGACGAGCGTCAACGCAAGTTGACGAGCGTTGAGCCCCGAGCGACGGCGAGGGGAAAAAACTTCCGGCGGCGGTACATACACCGCGACGGCTGGGCTGGCATTTCTAAAAGGAGGTGATTCAGTGACCAAGTATGACTGTATGAAGGGGTTGCACCCGTAAGAGCGGCAGCTCGACGGTGTTGCCGTTGGTGCAACCCGGATACGACTGATGCAACAGCATCCTACTGCTGCCTCCAAACTCTGGAGGCAGCTTTTTTCATGCAATGAATAGATGCGAAACCCTCTGACTTGCTCGCAGTGGGCGTGACGCTCGGACCCACGGCCATCGCTTTCATCGTGGTCCCGCTTCGTTTCTGGTCGTGCCAGTATCACCCTTAGGCGCTGTCGAGATGCTCACGATTCACAGTGAGCACAAAAAACCGGCCCCGGAGAATCCGGAGCCGGCTGAGTTGCATTCACGCAAGCGTGGATCAGAAGCCGAGGATGCCGCCGAGGATATCGCCGTACGCGACGATGAGCCCCGCGAACACGACCGAGACGATCGAGATCAGCTTGATGAGGATATTCAGCGCCGGGCCAGAGGTGTCCTTGAACGGGTCACCGACGGTGTCACCGACAACGGTTGCCTTGTGGTCGTCGCTGCCCTTGCCGTAGATGATGACATCCCCGTGGCCAGCCGCAACGGCTTCCTTCGCACGCGCCATGATGGCGTCACGCACGGCCGCGGGCACCTTGGTGGAGTTGCCGGTGCCGTCGACCATGTCCTGAGCCGTGGTCTTGCCATACGACTCAAGGAGCTTCTTGGCGTTATCCCATGCGCCACCGGCGTTGGCCATGAAGACCGCGACGGCGAAGCCGGATACCAGACCGCCCGCGAGCAGACCCATGACGCCGGGGACCGAGAGGGTCAGACCGACCGCGATGGGGATGACAATCGCGAGGACCGACGGCACAACCATTTCCTTCTGAGCGCCGGCGGTCGAGATCGCGACACAGTTGGCGTAGTCGGGGTAGTGGTGACCATCGAGGTCCACACCCTTCATGGGCCAGTTGTCGGGGTTGGCGAGGTCTGCCTCGCTCATCCCGTCGCGACGCAGGGCCTCACGAATGAAGCCGAACTGACGGCGGCACTCGCCCATCATGGCGTAGGCCGCACGACCGACCGCGTTCATGGTCAGTGCACAGAAGAGGAACGCGAGCAGCACACCGATGAAGAGGCCACCGAGGAGCTTGGGGTTCGCGAGGGTCACATCGTAGAAATCGAGGACATCGCTCACGCTGCCTCGCTCGCTGGAAGCGAGCGTGGCGTGCCAGCCGGGGCCAGCGATCTCGTATCGCGTGTCGTGGTTGCCGGTGAGCGGGTACACCGAGTTGTTGTCGATGTCCTTGACTCGATCGAGGTGCTTGCCCTCGTCGTTGACCACATCGATGATCATGCCGCCGTCGACATGCTTCTCTTCGCCGTCCATGGTGACAACTGCGAACTTGCCGTAGCCCTGGTAGACGGCGTAGCCGGCACCGACCTCCGCGGGCGCGGTGTAGGTGGCCTTGGCTTCAAAGTTGTCTGCCTGGGTGCTGATCTGGGTCTGCACGATCTGGATGTACGCCGCGAAGAGCGCCATCGCGGTCAGGGCTGCCGAACCGATCGCGAAGCCCTTACCGGTCGCCGCGGTGGTGTTGCCCAGCGAGTCGAGCATGTCGGTCCGCTCACGCACATGCGGGGGCTGACCGGTCATCTCGGCGTTGCCGCCGGCGTTATCGGCGATCGGGCCGTACGCGTCGGTCGCCAGGGTGATGCCCAGGGTGCTGAGCATACCGACGGCCGCGATACCCACGCCGTAGAGACCCATGAGGAACGAATCGCTACCACCGGCGAACGAGAACGCCATGATGATCGCGACGACGACGGTGAGCAGCGAGGCCCATGTCGACTTCATGCCCTCGGCGATGCCCGCGATGATCACGGTCGCGGGACCGGTAAGCGCCTGCTCTGCGATACGCTGGGTGGGCTTGTGCTCGTAGCTGGTGTAGTACTCGGTCGCGTGCGCGATCACCAGACCCGCAACAAGGCCGGAAACGATCGAGAGCCCCAGGCCCCACCAGGTGGTGATGCCCTCAAGCTCGGCCGCGTCTTTGAGGATAAACCAGAGCAACCCGAACGAGCCGAGGATGATCAGTGCCGAGGCAACATAGACACCCTTATGCAGGCCCTTGAGCAGCTGCGCAAAGCTCGCGTTCTCCTTGGCCTTGACGGTGAAGACACCGAGGATCGAGCAGAAGATGCCCAGACCGGCCAACGCCATCGGGGTAACGGCCAGCTTGATGCCCAAGGCACCTTGGGCGTCGCCACTGGCGATGGTCATCGCCGCAGCTGCACCAAGCGCCATCGTTGCGAGGATCGAGCCGTAGTACGACTCGTAGAGGTCGGCACCCATGCCTGCCACATCGCCGACATTGTCACCGACGTTGTCCGCGATGGTCGCGGGGTTACGGGCGTCATCCTCGGGGATGCCGGCCTCGACCTTACCGACGAGGTCCGCACCAACATCGGCGGCCTTGGTGTAGATACCGCCACCGACGCGGGCGAAGAGCGCCTGCGTCGAGGCACCCATGCCGAAGCTGAGCATGACTGTGGTGATCTCAGCAATCCCGCCCTCGATGAGCCCGGTGCTGTTGAAGATGAAGAACCACGCCGAGATGTCCAGCAGCGCAAAGCCCACCACGACCAGACCCATGACCGCACCCGAGCGGAACGCGACGGTCAGGCCCTCGTTGAGCGACTGCTTGGCGGCCCAGGCGGTGCGTGCCGAGGCGTTCGTCGCCATCCGCATACCAAACCAGCCACAGAGACCCGAGAAGAGACCCGCGACGGGCACACCGATCAGTGTCCAGATCTCCTGAAGCTTCAGGGCGTACATGATGCCCAGGAAGAAGATCAGGAGGACGAAGACGCCGGCGACGACCTTGTACTGACGAGTCAGATACGCCATAGCACCGTCACGGACGGCCTGCGCGATCTCGACCATGTTCTCGTCGCCCTCGGACTTCTTCATCACCGAGCCGTGGAACATCTTGGCCATGATCAGGGCGAGAACGCCGCCAATCGGAGCCAGGTAGTACGCCGGTGTCACTTCGGACATCGACGCCAGAGTGGGCATGAGCTGTGTACTCATTGTGATCAACCTCTTTGCTGTGTCTGTGCAGCGTGTGGTGTGAGCGGGTGTGCGTGTTCGCCGAAGATCAGCCCCACGATCCATCGGCTCCAAAGCCCGCCCCTGCGTGTGCAGCGGTGACAGTCATGGCGCGACACCCGGGGCAATGGGTGCCACATGAAAACAGTGTGAACCCCTGAAAAGGGCTGCAACTATAGATCGGCACACGAGACAGAATCCGATGAAACAAGAATGAAAGCTCTTTCTTTCGTGTTCAGCTGATCGCGTCTCGCGAAGAAAAAACCCACCGATGCGGTGGGCGATTCTGAGTCGTTCGTGGACCGCTTACGGGCGGCGCGGAGCGGCCTTGCGCTTCATGCGGTTCTTCCGCTCGCTGGGCTTCTCGTAGTATTCCTTCTTGCGGATGTCCTTGGTCAGACCTTCCTTCTCGCACAGTTTCTTGAAGCGGCGCATGAGCTGCTCCGCGCTCTCGTTGCCGCGAGATTTGATCCGAATCGCCATGAGCTCTCCTTTGAGCGGGTCTGGGCTGCAAAGACATCAAATCCGCCCGCACACTGCGGGTCGGGTTGCGATTCAAGGCGCGAGCCACCGCAAGGTCAAGCGGGCGCACGAATTGTCATCCCCATCAGCCCAAAGGCCGATAATCCGCAGATGCGTACGCCCCCAACCCGATTCTACCTCTCCGCCGCCACTTTCGCCCTGATCGCTGCGCTGGGGGGCTGCGAATCCCCGCCCGCCCTGCGGGAAACCACCGCGTGGCACGGGCAGACCCCCATCGCGGCCTCATACCGATTCGGGACGCTCAAGACCGAGCTGCCCCCGGGGACCTCGATCGAGACGGTCATGGCCGCCTCCAAGGCCGTCCTCTACCGGCAGGGGCACACCATCGAGGAAGCCACGGTCACCCCATCCGACGGCTCGATCGTCGCGCTCGGCGGCGCCAACTCGCCCTACGACAAGATCAAGATCCGCACCAAGTATCAGGGCGGGGGCGTGCAGCTCGAGATCAACATCGACCCCACGACCGAATCACGGTCACGGGTCGTGCTCGAATCGATCCTGCAAACGCTTGGAATCTGATTTATCGCAGACGCGCATCGGCACCGTGCACCGCAGCGCACAACCGCTCGATCTTCTCGCGGTTCTTCACGCCCGGAGCATCCTCAACACCCGACGACACATCCACCGCGTACGGGCGGAGGGTCTCGATGACCTGCGCGACATTGTCCTCGTCGATGCCGCCGGCGATGATGATGTTCTTGTTGGAGCCGTCTAGGTGCGGCTTGAGCTTCGACCAGTCGAACGCCATGCCCTCGCCCCCATCAGAACCATCGATCAGCAGCGCGTCGACCTCATCGACCTTGCCCCAGCGGGTGAGCTGCGAGTTGATCGTCGCGTCCTCGTACTTGAACGCCTTGATCACACCCGGGCCGCACTGCTTCACGACATCGACGGGCTCCTTGCCGTGCAGCTGCATCGAGTGGGCCGGGCACATCTGCTCCAGATCGCAGAACGCATCGACATCAAGATCACGCACCACCCCCACCGTGCTCACAAAGGGTGGCAGCGAGAACATAATCCCCGCGGCCTTCTCCGGCTCGATATAACGCGGCGTGCCCTCGACAAAGACGAATCCAATCGCGTCCGCGCCCGCGTCGACTGCCCACATGGCCGCGTCATAGCTCGTGATGCCGCAAACCTTGACGCGTGTTCTTGTGCTGCTCATGTCTCGTCCTCGGATGAATGTTGTGCCGGATTGGCCCGGATGCGCTCGAGCTCCGACTCGACCAACGCCTTGGTTTCATGATCAAGCCCCTGATCGAGCAGTTCCTCGAGCATCACGATCGCGCCGGGCACATCGCCCTGCTGCTCGCCCCGGATCCGCGCGACCAGCACCGTGATCACATGACGCTCGGGGTCGCCCGGGTAGCTGCCGAGCAGGCGAGAGAAGGCATCGGCGGCCTGCACCTGATCGCCACGCTTGTAGAGTTCGTTGGCGATCTGATACTGTGCATCGCGATGCAGGGTCAGCGGCGCGTTCTCGTCGTGACCGAACTCCTCGACCATCCGCAGGTATGCGTCCGCGGCCCGATCCGTCTGGCCTTCGCTCAACAGGGAACCGATCTCCGCCCGCGCACTAGCCAGGTGCTCGCTGCGCGGGTCCCTGGGGGCCTCGTCACGCATCACCTTGTTGAGGTGCTGCTCATGCATCTTGTGGGCACTGACGAACGCCTTGCGACGCTGTCGCTGCTTGAAGGTCGAGAACAGGTCATAGGGCTCTGGGCTGAGAATCCCGGTCACCAGCAGGGCCAAGGCGATCACAAACCCATAGGCGTAGCCGCCCAGGTGGGCCATATTCGCGATGCCGTTCTCAGGCGTAAACACATGCTCGATCAGGTCCAGCACGATGTAGAGCCCGATTAGCCACCAGGATGGAATCATGAAGATCCCGATGATAAAGAAGATCACGAAGCACTTGATCCGGGTACGGGGAAAGAGCATGAGATAGGCACCCGATACCGCCGCCACAGCACCCGAGGCACCGATGGCCGGGTGCGGGTCCACCGCGATATGCGCCAGCCCCGATGCCGCCGCCCCGCCCAGGTAAAACAACAGGTACCACCATGGCCCGAACCGGTCCTCGACCGAGGGGCCGAACACGATCAGGAAGATCATGTTCCCGAAGATGTGCATGAACCCGGCGTGGAAGAAGGCCGAGGTGATCAGCCCGTGGACGGTAAAGCCGTGGCGAGAGACATGCCCCCAGTCCAGAACGCGCTCGGCGGCGTCGGGGCTGCTGTTCTGCAGGAACGCCATGAGAATGAACACCCCTAAATTCAGGGCGATCAGGGCATGGGTGACCACAGGTTTGCGTCTGTTCGGCCGGTCTGTGCCCAATGGGATCAACACAGGTCGATAGTACGCCGATTCATTTGTTCATGCCTATGATCCCGTCCCGCCCATTTCAGCACGATTTCGATGAGCTCGGCGGGACCCAAACCTTGATCGACTCGCCATCGCTGCGTGAACAGGCCCTGTTCAGCGGCACAACCAAGGACCGAACGCAATGAGTACCGCAGAAAAGACTTACTCCAAGGGGCTCGAGGGCGTGATTGCCGCCCAGACCGAGATGTCGTTCATCAACGGCACCGAAGGGATCCTCGAGTATGTCGGGATCGCGATCGGCGATCTCGCGAAGAACAGCTCGTTCGAGGAAACGGTCTTCCTGCTCTGGAATAAGCGACTGCCCACGCAGAGCGAGCTCGACGCGTTCACCAGCGAGCTGCGCAGCAACTACAGCATGTGCGACGCCATGAAGGCACGCATCAAGTCCTGCCCCGTCGATGCCGAGCCCATGCATGTGCTCCGTACGCTGGTCAGCTCGATGGCGATGGACGACTCCAGCCCCAACGAGAACAGCGTCGAGGCGGCTCGCCAGAAGTCGCTGCAGATCCTCGCGACCACACCCGCTGTCGTCGCCGCCTTCGATCGCCACCGGCGAGGGCTCGATTTCATTGAGCCGGACACCTCGCTCTCGTTCGCGGCCAACTTCCTCTACCTGCTCAACGGCGAGAAGCCCACCGAGGCGATGGAGCGTGCGTTCGACATCTGCATGATCACCCACGCGGACCACGGGCTCAATAACTCGACCTTCACCGCCCGCGTGATCATCTCCACCCTCAGCGACATGTACTCGGCCATCACCGGGGCGATCGGCTCGCTGCGTGGCCCGCTGCACGGCGGTGCCAACGAGGGTGTCATGAAGATGCTCAACGAGATCCCCAGCGTCGATGATGTCGAGTCGTACATCATGGGCAAGATCGCCAAGAAGGACCGCATTATGGGCTTCGGGCACCGTGTCTACAAGGCCAAGGACCCGCGAGCAGCCGAGCTGATGACCCTCGCCAAGCAGCTGGCAGACGACACGGGCAACAGCGACCTCTACGAGAAGTCGCACAAGATCGAGCAGATCATGGAGCGCGAGTACGCGGCCAAGGGCATCTACCCCAATGTCGACTTCTACTCCGCCACCACCTACCACTGCATCGGGCTCAAGCTCGACCTGTTCACCCCCATGTTCGCCCTGTCGCGTATCGCGGGCTGGAGCGGGCATGTGATCGAGCAGCTGGGCGACAACCGCCTCTTCCGCCCGACCACCGACTATGTGGGCCCCCACGACGCCCCCTACACCCCGATCAACGATCGCTGATCGACACGACCAACACCCCTCAAACGCCCGCCAATCACGGGCGTTTTTCATGGACTGAATCAGAGCGGGCATTGTGTCCCGATTGGTCGCACAAGGTCGATACAAGACTCGTATCCTCAGATAGGAAGGCGATCCCGCGCGCGTATGAACTCGATCAGGCACTACATCCCGAGCATGTTCCACCGGCGGGTGATGCTGCTCGCGGGCATGTGCATGCTCACGCTGGTGGCGCTGGGCGGGCGTCTGGGCTACATGACCATCGAGGAGGGTGCCGAGGCCCGCGCTCAGGCCGAGAAACTGCTGGTTACCGAGACATGGCTTCCCACAACCCGGGGGCGGATCCTGGATCGCAAGGGAAGGGTGCTCGCGGGTGACCGGGCTTCGTACGACATCTCGATCGACTACCGCATCCTTGACGGGCATTGGGTCTACGAAGACCGCAGCGGTCGCCGGCGCTGGACGAGCATCCGCAACTATGCCAACCTGCTGGCCCAGCGTGCCAACCCCGAGATCTGGGAGAACCTGCCCGAGGTCGATCAGTCTCAGATCGTGGACCGCTTCGAGGATGCGCTCAAACGCCGCGTCCGACAGATGGAGAACGACCTGATCACGATCGCCGGGATCGATCGGCGTGAGTTCGACGAGCGCAAGCAAGCGATCCTCGAACGCGTTGGGGCGATGAAGCAGGACTACTCCGAAAAGGTGTACTCGCGAGAACGCGAACAGTTCGAGCGGAGCGGTCGTGTGCCTTCCGAGTCCGATCTCGACCGGTTCCGGCGTATCGCCGAGCGTCCGATCCAGGAAGAAGAGATCCCTCACTCGATCATCCCCGATGTCCCCGACGAGCTTGGCTTCGCGGTGCTCCGCATGATCGCCAAGCGCGAACCGATCGTCTCAGAAGGCATCTCGCCCATACTGCTGGAGGACATGCGACTGCCTTTGTACCCGGGACTGCTGGTGACCGATGCCACAGCTCGGCTAACCCCGTTCGACACGCTCCAGGTCAGCGTGGACCGCTCAACCTTCCCCCCGCCCATCCGTTCCGAGGAGCCCATCACCGTCACCACACGCGGCGTCGGCCGCCTGCTGCTCGGGCGTATCGACGACGGGCTCTACGCAGAAGATGTCCAGCGCCGCGCGGATGCACTGCGTGACGATCTCGACCTGCGGAATCGCGCCGTAACCGAAGCCGGCACCGATCGCGGACGATACAAGCCGGGCGATCGCGTCGGTCGCAGTGGCATCGAGCAAGCCTTCGAGCCTACGCTCCGCGGCCTGCGTGGCTTGCGAGTCGAGAACCTCCAGACCGGCGATGTCAGGGAACTCGACCCGACACCCGGGCGCGATGTGAACCTGAGCATCGACATCGTGCTCCAGGCACGCATCCGGGCGATTCTCGACCCGAGCGTCGGACTGACCCGCGTCCAGCCCTGGCACAAGAACGAAGAGCCGCTCTACACGCCCGTCGGCACCGACCTTGACGCCGGTGTGGTGGTGCTCGAGGTCGCCACCGGCGAGATCCTCGCGCTGGTCACCACCCCAAGCCCGCCGATCGACGAGAACGATTGGAAGAGCCGCGGCGTGCACACCGACATGGAACGACGGCTCTACGAGACCATCCACGCCCCGTGGGTCAACAAGGCCATCGCCAAGCCCTACCCGCCCGGGTCGGTCGCCAAGGCACTGATCCTGACCGAGGCCGCCAAGCACAGCAAGTACCGACCGCGCGAGACGATCGAGGCGACGGGGCACCTGCTCCCCAACCAGCCCAACAAGTTCCGCTCGTGGATCTATAAGCAGAACCCCGGCGTGACGCACTTCGACCAGCTCGGACGCCACCCCGACGGCATCGATGCGCTCATGGTCTCGAGCAATGTCTTCTTCTTCACACTCGGGCAGCGACTCGGGCCGAAGGATATCGCGCTCGCCTATCAGGACTTCCATGTCGGGCGTCCGTACGGGCTCGGCGTGGGCACCGAGTGGCCCGGATCCATTGGTCGCTTCAACGGACCCAACGATGGCAGCGACCTCACGCAAGACGAAGCAATCCTCATGGGGATCGGGCAGGGACCGATCACCTGGACTCCGCTGCACGCGGCCGACGCGATGGCGACGCTCTCTCGCGCGGGTATCGCGATCACACCCAGCATCGTGCGTGACGGTGATGCGCCCGATGTCCGCGACATCGGCATCCCATCTTGGGCCGTCCAAGAGGCGCTCGAGGGATTGCATCAGGTCGTGACCAATGTCCGCTTCGGCACCGGGCGTGCCATCCGTTATGAAGAACTCGGCCCCGAGGCCGTGCCGATCTTCAACCAGCCCGGCATCGCCGTCTGGGGCAAGACCGGCACCGCGACGGCACCCCCGCTCGTGTTCGACCCGGACAAGACCGCCGATAGCGACGGCCCGCTCGAGCCGCGTGTCGTGCGTCAGGGCGATCACTCGTGGTATGTCACGCTCGTCGCGCCCGAGGGTGAGTCGCCCAAGTACGCGATCGCGGTCATCGTCGAGTACGCCGGATCAGGCGGTCGCGTCTCAGGCCCGATCAACAACGAGATCATCCATGCGCTGATCGAGGAGGGCTACCTGCCCGATCTTTCGCAGGATCAGGAGCCCGACGCATGAGCGGCGCAGGGCAGATCAACCCGATCGTGCGTCTGATCAAGGGCGGTGGACGCAACCCTGAGCCCGTCTCGCGCGTGCTGCGCCCTGTCAACTGGGGCTGGGTCACGGTCGTCGCCTCGCTCCTGCTCTCGCTGCTGGGTGTCTACGCAATCGACATCGGGCTCAACGAGAACCTCGACCCGTCGCTCTCCGAGCTCTCCCCTACCGCCATCAAGCAGCTGATCTTCATGGTCATGGGCATCGTCGCGTGCCTCGTGATCATGCTCCCGCATTACAAGCTCGTCAGCGCCTTCGCGTGGTTCTACTTCGCGGTGTGCCTCGGGCTGCTCATCTTCCTGCTGGTGCCGGGCATCCCCTCAAGCATCGTCACACCCCGCAACGGCGCCCGCTCGTGGATCAACCTCGGTTTTACCGACTTCCAGCCAAGCGAGATCACCAAAATCGCCTTCGTGCTCGCGGTGGCCCAGTACCTGCGGTTCCGCACGCAGCACCGCCGCTTCGGCGGGCTGATCGTGCCGGGCATCATCGCGGCGGTTCCGGTGGGTCTCATCACCGTCCAGCCAGACCTGGGCACGGCCTCGCTCTTCGTGCCGGCTCTGTTCGCCATGCTCATCGCCGCGGGTGCCCGCCTGCGCCACCTGACGCTCATCGTGCTCTGCGCCGCCATGAGCGCCCCCATGGCCTACCCCTTCCTCCGACCGCATCAGAAAGCCCGCATCGAGGCGATCGTTAAGCAGTTCCAGGGCGACGAGTCGACCAACTTCGACATCAACTTCCAGTCCTCGCGGGCCCAGATGCTCATCTCCGCCGGGCAGATCGTCGGCACCCCAGAGCCCACGGCCCGCGCCCTTGTCCGCTACAACGCCCTGCCCGAACGCGAGAACGACATGATCTTCGCGGTCGTCGTCACCCGCTTCGGGCTCCTGGGCGGGCTGGTGATGCTCATGCTCTACGCGCTCTGGGTCATCGGGGCGCTGGTGGTGGCCGCGAACTGCCGCGAGCCTATCGGGCGGCTGATCGCCGTGGGCCTGCCCGCGTTTATCGCTGTGCAGGTCGTGATCAATGTGGGCATGAACCTGGGGGTGCTGCCGATCATCGGCATCACCCTGCCGTTCCTCAGCGCGGGGGGATCGTCGCTGATCACCTGCTGGCTGATGACCGGATTAATCATGAATGTCGCATTTCATCGCCCCAAGCCCCCCTACCGCAGCTCGTTTGAATACGCTGCTGATGATGACCGACCCAACCCATTCAAACCAAACAAGCCGTTCGGGAAGTCGATCGGCTTCAGCGGGCGTGCCATCTCCCGCTGATCGCGGCTCGCTCGAACTGCGGCTTGATGCCGTGGGAACGCTCACGCCGCCCAACGCATGGCTTGAGCGTTGTGCCGAAACGGGCATCGTGCTTGAGCAGCATGAGATCGAGCAGCTCGGTCGATTCCTCGCCATGCTTCTGCACGCGAACACGCGCATGAACCTCACCTCCGTGCGCGACCCAGACGACGCGTGGGATCGGCACATCTTCGATTCGCTCACGCTTCTGCCGCTGCTCAGTGAACTCGCACCAGGGAGCGAGGTCATCGATATCGGTTCGGGCGGCGGGCTGCCCGGGCTGCCGCTGGCGATCGCGATGCCCGCTATCCGCTTCACGCTCATGGACTCAACCAAAAAGAAGTGTGAGTATCTCGAGCAGGCCGCAGCGGCGCTCGGGCTGGGCAATGTTCGTGTCGTCTGTGCCCGCGCCGAGCAGCTCGGGCAGGACCGGGGTGAGAAGACCGCCACCGGTCGAGCCGATCCACACCGCGAGCATTACGACCTGGCAATGGCACGCGGCGTGGGGCAGATCGCGATGCTCGCCGAGCTGACCGTGCCGCTGGTCAAGGTCGGCGGGCTCGTGCTGATGACCAAGGGGCAGCGGGCTGATGAGGAACTCGCGGAAGCCAAGCAGGCCCTGCACATGCTCCACGCCGGTCACGCGGGCACCGTGGACACACCCACCGGGCGTGTGGTCGTCATCGAGAAACTACGCCGCACGCCCCGCGATTACCCACGCCGAGACGGCGAGCCCAAACGCTCACCCTTGGGTGTCAGCAAGAGCTAGTCCGAGGTGTTCAAAAGCGCGAACGGCCCGCCTGAGGCAGACCGTTCGCAGCAACACCGGAGTCCATGTGATTCGTTTAGCGTCGTCGACGCACCAGGACGAGCAGACCGCCCACGGCGAGCACGCTGCCACCGGGCGAGGGCACCGAGGTGCTCAGCAAGCGGATCGCGTCGTGCATCAGATAACCGCGGGTGCTGTAGTGCGAGTCGATCTCGACACGATCGAAGCTCTGGTCGCTGCTCCAGCCGTTCCATGCCCAAGTGGTATCGGTTGGGGCATGGACGAGGTCGGTACCAACGAGCTGCTCGCCGCTATAGAAGCGGATCTCGCCGTCGGCATTGTCGATGATTGATGAAAAGTACCCGCCGAATGACTTCTGTGCAGAGTCAAAGCTGTACCCGATCCCGTAGTTACCACCCAGCATGTGCGTGCCCTCATACGATGAGACACGCTGCATGAACGACCACGACCCGGTGGCGTGCAGATCGCCGCCGCTGGCGGTGCTGTAGACCGAACCGGCACCGTCGAAGATGCGGACAACATCTTGATCGAAGCTCTCGATGTCGAGATCCTGAAACCCCTCGAACATGCCGGAATCGAACTCATCGACGCGGACGATATCCGCAAGAGCGCTGCTCGCAGCGGCGGCAAGAATGCAGGCTAGGACGCGGGTGTGATTGTCATGCATGCTGGTGAACCCTCATCGGATGGCGGCTTTGATGCAACGCATCTTGGGATTAATCTCCTATTCGTCATCCATGCCTGCCAACCCAAGCGAGCGGCTTTTCAGCTCAGAATAAGGGGCATCGGGTGCACAATCCGCGCAATCGCTACACATAGAAGAACAGCCCGCATCTCGCGGGCTGCTCCCATACAACACTTGCGCCTCATTCGCTCAGGCCCGACGGCGTCGCAGCAGTACCATCGCGCTGCCGATCGCCAGGACGCTACTCCCCGGTGAGGGGACCTCGACGCTCAGCACGCGGATCGCGTCGTGAACCAGATAGCCCTTGGTGCTCAAGTTCGACTCGATCACGACTCGATCGAACGGCTGATCGCTTGTCCATCCGTTCCAAGTCCAAGCCGAATCCGCCGATGCGTACAGGGCCTGTGTATCGATCAATGTGCCACCGCTATAGAAACTGGCGATGCCATCCGCGACCGAGCCAACAGCGGAGAAATAACCACCGAAGGACTTCTGCGGCGAATCAAACTGATAGGCGATCGCGCCCTCCATGGCCCCCATCTGCATCTGCCCCTCGTAGGGCTGCAGGGTCATGATGTAGATATCCGAACTCGCGGCGTGAATCCACGAACCGCCAGTATTGAATACCGTCGCCATGCCGTTGAACACTTCGGCCTGCCCATACTCAAAGTTGATGCTGGCATTCTCGAAGCTCTCGAACTGCAACGAGCTGAACCCGTCGGTTCGAACAATATCACCAAGCACGCCGCCCCCTGCGAACGCGACGATGAATACCCCGGTCAAGACCTGATTGAAACGCATGCTGAGTGCTCCTGTGCCCCGGCCCTTTGCCAGCTACAAGGATCATCCAATTGGCAACCAGCATGTGCAAACACAAAACCGTGTCACTTGCAATGCGCTCATCTGATGCCCGCACAACCGGACAGATCGTCGGATTCTGCAGCGATCAGCTCTGGGGCTGATACAGATCTTTCATGCTCAGCAGATGCGCGATCGCCTCGCGGACCGCGGCATGACCGCCCTTCCGCTGCGTCGAGAATGCGCACTGGGCACGCACCTCGGGCTCTGCATCGTGCGGGCACATCGGGTAGCCGACCCGAGTCAGGATGGGCAAGTCGGGCCAATCATCGCCCATGCAGGCGGTATGCTCGATTGACGCACCGCATCGCTGGATGATCGTGTCCAGATCCTGGGACTTGTCCCGGCTGCCCTGGATCACCATCTCATCGGGAACCCCCAGCGAACGCATGCGATGCTGAAGAGCGCTGCCGCTGCGTCCGGTGATGATCGCGAGCTGGAATCCCTGCTTCATCCAGAGCTTCATGGCGTAGCCATCGCGAACATGGAAGCGTTTGGTTTCGCGACCGTCGTCGTCGATGTTGATCGAGCCATCGGTGAGCACGCCATCCACATCGAGCACGAGCAGTGTGACATCGCTGGGATCGCTGAACGACCGGACTGGCTTGCTCGTCTCGCTCACGACTCGTCCTCGACCAGCTTCATCGCGATCAGGTCCTGCACATCGAGCAATCCCACGGGCCTGAGCTCGCTGTCCACGATCGGGATTTCGTCGGCCCGGTACTCGCGGAACATCGCCACGGCGTCGCGGGTGAGCGCATCGATCGACAACGCCTTGGGGCCCCGGGTCATCACCTCGCCGATGGGCTTGTGCAGCTCGCCCGGATCACGCAGGATCAATCGGCGCAGGTCCGAGTCGGTGAAGATACCGCTGAGTGTGCCCGCGCCATTCACGACCAGCAACGCCCCGGGTCGGCGGACGACCTGAGACGCGTCTGTGAGTGCCTGCGCCACGGTCGCTGTTTCTTCCGCGATGGGCAGATTGGTGCCCGCGTGGAAGCGGATCAGTTCGCTCACGGGCTTGAGCAGCGAGCCCAGCGTACCGCCAGGATGCCGGGCGTGGAAGTCCTCGTTCGTGAACGCTCGGCGACGGGCCACGGCCAGCGCCAGGGCATCGCCGATCGCGAGCGCACCGGTCGTCGAACTCGTGGGCGCCAAATAGCTCCCGTCGCCGGCCTCCTCCGTGACCCCCACTTCGAGCGTGACATCCGCGAGGCGCTGGAGCGACGATTCTTTGCCGTCCTTGGGGCCGCGTGTTATGGCGATGATGGGCAGCTTGTCCTGACGCAGAATCGAAGCCAGCGCGACCAGCTCGTCCGTCTCGCCCGAGTGGCTCAGGCAGATCGCCAGGTCGTTCTTTCGAAAGCGGCCAAGGTCACCGTGCGCCGCTTCGGTCGGGTGGACCGCGTGGCTGGTGATGCCCAGAGAGGCCATCGTCGCGGAGATCTTGGCACCGATATGACCACTCTTGCCCAATCCCGAGACGATCACCGTCCCGCCAGCATCGGCGGTCTTGACGATCAGGTCGATGGCCCGCGTGTAGCGTTCATCGACACCCTTGGCGATATCCAGAATCGCGTTCGCCTCGTGCTCGAAGACGCGGGTGATGAACTCGAGTTCGTCGGTGCTGGTGTTGGGGATCGACACTCCGATCGGCTCCCTTCGCGTGCTGGTGGGCATGGGGAAGAGTATGCAGATCGACCCGATCAGGCGTTCGGCACAACCTTCTTGCCCATGCAGCACGGGCAGGGGATCGGATGCCCCGTGCTGGGCTGCAGCGACGGCACGGCATTGAATCCCAGTGTCCGGACCGCGACGGTCATCGGGCAGGGGACAAAGCCGCGACCCACGCACTGGGGGCAGGTCTTAAGCTCGATGTCGCCGACGAGTCGGAGGATTGGCGTGTGCGTGTCCATGCCCAGTCTATCGGCGTTTTCGGGCATCTGGTTGAACACTTCATAGACATGGCAACTGCGCAGAAAAACAGCACGGGCATCGATGACGCCCGTGCTGCTCTGAGATCAATACGAGTATTGCCGATGTGATCAGCGGCGACGACGCGTCGCGACCAGACCACCGAGGCCGAGCAGGGCCGCCGAAGCGGGAGCCGGAACCTGGGTGAGCGAGACATCGTCGACATAGAGCCCGTTGGCGATGTCGGTAACGGCACCAGCGGACAGCTGGAAGCGGAGGAGGAACGAGTCCGCGCCCTCAGCGGCGACGAGACCGTTGAGCGAGAACTGCTGGAAGCTGTCGGTGATGCCCAGACCGATCAGCGAGGTGAGCTGCTCACCGCGGACACCGCCGCCGTTGCTGCCGTCCTGATCGAGCCAGAGGATCTGGACGAAGGTGTCCATGCCGACGAAGTTGGTCGAATCGACCTTCGCGAAGAAGGAGAGGTCGTAGCTCTCGAGCGCGGTGATGCTGCCCACGGGCTGGTTCTGCTCGATGAAGTACGCGCCGCCGGCCGCGGGGTTGTTGATGTGATCGAACGACATGTACGCGCTGTACGAGCCGCTGTTGGGCATCGCCATGCTGCGCCCGACGGTGCCCGAGGGCCCGCCGAGGATCTCGGCCCAATCCGCTGCGTCCGCGCCCGAGCCTGCCTCGAAGCCGGCGTTGAGGACGATGTTGGCCGATGCGGTTGTTGCGACGGCGGCGAGCAGTGCGATTGCGGTGATGTTCTTCATAGTGTTCCTCTTCTCTTTTCCATGCCCAGATCGGGCGGTGTGTATGCGATCCTACGAGATCGCTACAGCGTAACAGTTACGCTAATCTAGAGAAAGAGCATTGATCGAATTTGGTCGATAAAATCCCCTGATTCCGCTTTATTTCGCTAAAAACCTGCACCTCAATGCCCACAATAAAGTAACTGTTTCTGACCAAAGCCCAAACACCCTCGATTCTGGGCTGCGACAATCGCCCTGAGCTCGCCTCTCCAGACGCTGATCTTCAATCCGCTGATGGCAGAGGCGATACACATACGATTACGCGAAAACGCATGCACTCAACCGGTGATCGATCGTTGAACGCGAAGGGCTCGAAGAGGGGACTGAACGCAGAGGGCACGAAGGTCACGCAAAGGCGCAGAGAAGATGGGGGAAAGATGAAGACGAGGGTGCACTCTGTCGTTTTCGCACTTCAAGTCGAAGGAGGATACCCGGCAGAGATCATGATTGATTACTTTGCCCACCCCCGATTGGATCCTTCGTGAATCGTCTCTTTGAGATGGTCCCATGCAACCTTGTGAGACGGTGGTGGTTGAAGCCGCTTCGCCTTTGACCATGTCAACAGGATCTGCTGCTGCGTTTGCGGGCTGGCACGCAGCCAACCACGCATGCTGTACTTTGCGTGCCAGATGGAAATTGCTTCAAACGCGAGTTCATGTTTTCCGAAACTGTCAGAACTCAATGCACGGAGCATGACTGGGATCATACTCCAATCCGGGCTTCGGGTGAGCAGTCTCCATGCTGGTACTGTGGCCGGTGATTCAGGATCGAGAAAGATATCCTGCACTTGCTGTATCCAGTATGACCGGGGCCTTGAGGCAAGAGCCCGCATGGCAGCATTTCTGATTGATCCGTTTGAATCACCCAACGCTGTGATGAGCGTGTCGATTCCTTGCTCATCACGAGTGAGTTGGGCGAAAGCCTGTACCGCCGCAAGCCGAACTGCCGAGCGGGAGTGCGTGCATAGTGGCGAAACCCTGCCCAGATCCTGCTCGGGGTTTCCAAGTTCTGAGAGCGCCGCGATGACGCCGGGGCGTGGCATGGTTGATGCGGTATCATCGAGTTCGCGGCGTACGCTCTCTAGCACACCTTGTATATTCACTTTGCGGATCCAGAACTGCGCAGAAGCTCGTGTGGGCGCAGCCGGGTGCGTCGCTAACGCACACAAACGTGAAGCCAATGCCCTTGCGTCGCATTCTGTCAGTGACCGGAGAATGGTTGTCGACACGATGGGCGCCGGATCGTGCATCAGTCGAGTTCTCAGTTCGTCTGATGCTTGAAACCGACCCTTGATGATTCCTCTCGCCAGCCATCGGCGAATTGACGGGTCAGGGTCACGGGATGACTTTTCAATCAGAAGCTGGTGCAAGTGAGACTCATTTGCCAAAGTCTCAAAGCAAAACTTTCGCTTGCTCACCTTCTCGCTTTCCAAACCGTTGAATAGCGACTGGACTGCATTCTTGTGGAGCATCCGCTCATTGAGGATGTCGAGATGGGCACGCAGATCCACACGCTGCTTTCCGCTGAGTGCGATAAGGATTTCGTAACTGTCCACAAGCCTGTGCGCATAACCAAGATCGAGCAAGTGATGGAGTGTCTTCCACGCCTCATCGCGGACTTGAGGTACCCAGTCCGCCAGTCGAAAGAGTACTAAGGGTATTGCGTCTGGGTTTGCGGCTGTACTGAGTTCCTGCAGTGCGGCTTGGCGGATGTAGCCGTCGTAGCTCTCGCAGCACTCAATGAGGAGTTGAAGGGCTTCTTGTTCTGGGAGTCTGGCCCTGATTTGGCGCACTTCACCTGGAGTAATCGTGCCGTAGTAGACACTGCCGTGTTTGAACATCGGCGGTGCGGAGGCTTGTACTCTTTTGAATCGATCCCATAACGACATGAATGTAGGATATCACACTTCTACTCTGCTCAATGCAACCAAGGCTGCAGAGCACTACTGCGCCGCTGTGCGGCGAGTAGTGGCACCCAAGAGTGAGTCGTGGATTCGGATTAACTCAACCCCTCAACAAACGCCTTGAACCGGTCCATCCCCGCGTTGATCTGGTCTTCGCTGCAGGCGAAGGAGATGCGGAGGTGGTTGCCGGCGATGCCGCCGAAGTCTTCGCCGGGGACGAAGGCGATGTGGGCTTCTTCGAGCATGGCTTCGCAAAGACTTGTCGCGCTGGTGATCTTGGTGCCCTTCGCGCTGGTCTTGCCGAAGAGGGCAGAGACATCGGGGAAGACATAGAAGGCACCGGTGGGTGTGGGGCAGGTGACGCCGGGGATTTCGCTCAGGCGGCTCATGATGAGGTCGGCACGCTGTGCGAAGGCCTGGCGCATGGTCTCGACCTCGGTGGCGACTGCGGGGTTGGTGAGGGCCTCGCGGATGGCGGGGTAGTTGAAGCTGGTGATGTTGGTGGTCATCTGGCCCTGGAGGTTGCCCATGCCCTTGATGAGTGACTTGCCGAAGTCGCCGGGCATGGCGGCGTAGCCGATGCGCCAGCCGGTCATGGCGTAGGCCTTAGACATGCCGTTGAGGGTGATGACCCGCTCGGCGATCTCAGGGATGGAGCCGATGGAGAAGTGGGCGTCGGGGCCGTAGACGATCTTCTCGTAGATCTCGTCGGTGAGGACGACGAGCTGGGGGGCGCGTTCGATGCCCTCGTGGATGACCTTGGCGAGGTCGCGCAGATCGCTCTCGCTGTACATGGTGCCGCAGGGGTTGGAAGGCGAGTTGAGGATGAGCAGGCGCGAGCGCGGGTTGATGGCGTCCTGGAGCTGGGCGGGGGTGATGCGAAAGTCGGTGTCGGGGCCGGCGACGATCTCGCGGACGACACCGCCAGAGAGTTCGCAGATGGGGCGGTAGGAGACCCAGGCGGGGGTCGGGAGGATCATCTCCCAGGGATCTTCGCCGAGGGCGGGGAAGTCGAAGAGGCACTGGATGGCGTTGTAGAGGACATGCTTGCCGCCGACGCCAATGGCGACATGCTCGCCGGTGAGGCCGGGGATGTTGTTCTCGTTGGTGAGCTTGTCGGCGATGCACTGGCGGGTCTTCATGTCGCCGAGAGTTGGTGTGTACTTGGTCTCGCCGGCCTGCAGGGCCTTGATGGCGGCGTCCTTAATGGGCTGGGGGGTATCGAAGTCCGGCTCACCGGCGGCGAAGCCGAGGACATCGATGCCGCTGGCCTTCATGGCCTTGGCCTTGTTGTTGAGCGCGACGGTGATGGAGGGCTTGAGCTCGCTGACGCGGCGGGAGAGATCGAGATGAGTGGTCGATGTGGGCATGTCGGGCTCCTGCGATTTGGGCTGTTTGATCGTAGCCGACACACCATGAAAAACCGGCCCTATCGGGCCGGTCGGTATGGCGTGAAGCGGTTGTGCTCAGCCGTCGGACATGTAGCTGCCCTGGCGAGCGTTCTGATCGAGCGGAACGCCGCGGAAGCGGCGTGGCTCGACGGGGACCCACTGGCGATCGGGGTCGTTGAACTCGACCTCGCCCGGCTCCTCGTCGGGGTACTCGACGCCGTCACGAACTGCGACCCGGAGCATGCGCGAGTCCGCGGCAGGCACGGCCATGGTGTTGGTCAGGTCTGCGCGGCGTTTGTCTTTGTCATAGATCGCCCATTGCATGATGTCGGGACGCCGGGTCGTGCCGGCCTTGGCCCGGTTATCCAGGAAGCGGATCGTGACCTTCGACCCGATCGGGACATCAACGGTCCAGAGCGGCTCCTGATCGCGGTAATCATACAGCGTCACGGTCAGCGGCTCGAACGGGGTCGAGATATAGGTAAACGAGTCGTCGGACCGCATATTCCCGCCGGGGGTGTTGCTGAGCATCTGCTTGACGCAGCCACCGAGGAAAGCGGACCCGAGGGTCCCGCCCATCAGGGCCAGAGCGAGCAGCGTGCGACGATGTGCGTGGATCGGCATATTCGTGTCTCTCCGAGGGCCTCATGCCCTCGCTGCAGTATAGCGTGATCAGTACGATCTGGGCCAAGGCCCGGTTCTAAGCGTTCTATCGGTACAATCGGGTACGGGCACCCAGTAATCCCGGTTCACAATTGCCGCAAACCCATCATCGGAAATGCCCCATGACACCTCCCTACCGCATCGGACACGGCTACGACCTGCACCGCCTGGAACCCAACGACGAGCATGGGCCCGGACGCCCGTTTGTGCTCGGCGGGGTAGAGATCGAGCATGATCGCGGCCCCGTCGCCCATTCGGACGGCGATGCGCTGCTTCATGCCGTCACCGACGCGCTGCTGGGCGCCATCGGAGCCCCCGACATCGGGCAGCTCTTCCCGAACGATGACCCGCGTCACGAATCGGAGGACTCACGCGTGTTCCTGGTTGAGGCGGCGCGACGGGTGCGTGAAGCGGGGTACGCAATCGAGAACCTTGACGCGACGGTGATCTGCGAAGCGCCCAAACTGAGCCCGCACAAACACTTGATGCGCACAAACATCGCCGCGGGGCTCGATGTGCCCGAAGACCGGGTGAATGTGAAGGGCAAGACCCACGAGCGGGTCGACGCCGTTGGGCGCAACGAGGCGATCGAGGTGCATTGCGTCGTGCTGCTGGTCGCCACGGGCGATGCCTGATCAGTTCTTACAGTGCTGCACCGCGATGAGCCCGTACGCTGTAATGAGGATGTCGTTGTTCTCCATCCATCGGCTGTCGATCGCTCGGAACCCACCATTGCCGTACTGCAGCTCGTAGAGCTTGTCGATCATGTCCTCGCGCCAGTTGCGTCCGTTGATCTCATCGATGCCCATCGCGTCGAGTGCGCGGGCCATGGTGCAGAGGTAGTAGTAGTATCCCTGCATGCCCATGCCCGGGTTTTCCTCGAGGGTGTAGTTGTTCTCGATCCACTTCCACGCCTCGACGATGCGGGGATCATCGGGCTGCAGGTTGGCAAAGAGCAGCGATTTGAAGCCGGCGTAGGTCATCGAGCCGTAGGCGCGGAGGCGAACGATCTCCGTGCCATTCTCGGTGGTCTCCGTGGTCGTTCCTGCCATCGACTGCCCGGCGAGACCGTCGACCGATTCGATGTTCTCCACCGTGGCATAAATGAAACCGCCCTGGTCCGAATCGTCGGCGTAGGGCATGTCGTTGATCTCATCGTTCATCTGCACACGATTCAGGAACACCAACGCCCGCTGATAAGCCGGGTCGTTGGTCGAGGTGCCCGTGTCGTGCAGGGCTTGGAGGAAGAAGCTCAGGTTCGAGAGATCGGGGCGGCCGTGCTTTCCGTAGCCCACACCCCCGTAATACGGGTGGTCTATGGTGATCGGTTCTTCAAAGCCCGGGTCCTCGGGATTGCTGCTGTTGAAATCCCCGTGCTGGAGGGTCTTGAGGTAGTCGCGTCCCCGGAGCATGCCATTGAGTGCCTCGGGCTTGTTGACCAATGCCAGAGCCGAAAGACAGATGGCGGTGTTATAGCTTGGCAGGATGTCCTTATAGATTCCGCCGTCGGGCTGCTGGTGGTTCAGGATATAGCGCGTGCCGGTGATCACGACCGGGTGGCGTTCGTCGACGCTGGGATCGAGCATGAAGCCTGTCACGACGAGCCCGGTGATCGCCGGGAGGGTTTGTGTTTCAGGATCATCGTCGAAGCCCAGCGTGTCCATATTCTGACGGGATTCGAGGTAATCCATCGCCCGTTGGGCGATGACATCACCCTTGCGTTTGTGTTCGGGGCTGATCCCGTTGGCGGCGCACAATGGGCTCACGATGATCAGGGTCAATGCAGCACAGATCGATTTGGTCAACATCATTCTCTTCCCCTAAATCAGTCGTCAACTTCCATATTCACAGTCATTTACACACATCGCGAGCGATGCGGCAGCGGCGGCGGCGGCTTCGATGCGCATCACGAATATACCAAACCGGCGGACACTCGCATTGGTTTCAACGAACAGCGCCCGCTCTGTATTGCTCCAGCCGCCCTCGGGGCCCACAATGAGCACTCGCCTGGTTGTCGCGTCACGCGTAGTCTCCCAAATCGGACCTGTAGCATCCGCAATGATCGCGTCGGGGTCCCTGACTGCGTCTTCGAGCACGATCGGGTCGTCGATCACCAGTGGCCAGCAGCGACGGCATTGTTTCATCGCCTCGATCACGATCCGATCGAGCTTGTCAGGACGGACCGTATCAGTCTTCCGCTGGGCGTGCTCGCACAACAGCGGGCGGAACCGCGTGACGCCGAGCTGGGTGAGCTGGTCGATCATGCGATCGAGTCGATCGCCCTTGGGCAGGGCTGCGTAGACCTCGATGACGGGCTGGGGCTGGGGGCAGAGCTCACACAATTCGAGCTGGATCTGGAGTACCGGCTTGGATCGCGAGCCGGTGACAGCACTGAGTGCCCCGGTCCCGAATCTCCCTCTGGCGTCGATGAGCCCGATCCGCTCGCCGGGGCGGACCCGCTTGACGCGGGCGGCGTGGTGGGCCTCATCGCCCATGATCTCGACCAGATCGCCCGCCTTGGCTTTCGCCAGGTCCGAGAACAAAACGCAATGGGCCAGCGGAGCGTGCTCGAGCATCTTCGACGATAGGCTGAGCCGATCGGGCGTGTCGGAGAGAGCCGCTTGGGATAAAACGGGCGATAATCCTTGAGATCCTGCCGGATCCGCCCGATGATCGCTTCACATTGGGCACCGAAGATCAGCACCAACCCGATCCGATGGGGCACGAGCCGCAGACGGGCACAAGCGAGCCCGGGCTTGATGCTGCGCCCACTCCATCTGATGATGAGCCCCGGGCTGAGTCGTCTGAGCTCGACGCGGACGAGTCGTATGCGAGCGATCCGCAGTCGGCGCTGGATGCCATCGATTCCGTTGAGCAGAACGCGCAGTCGCTGATCGAGAGCGCAATCGACGGGCTGCTTGATACCGACACGACGAGCTTCGCAGACACGGACATCGCCGCGCAGGATGAAGAGATGTCGATGGAGGACATCGAGGCCCTGCTCGCCAAATCCACCACTTCTGAAGTTACAAGCGGCAGCGCCCTCGAAGACACGACCGCACAGACGGGAGAGTCAGAGCTGAGTGACGATCTCATCAACGCGGAGCTCGATGCGCTTGATGGCGTGATTGAACCCGCCGCGGACGATCTCGCGGTTGACGATTCGATGCCCGAGGATGAGACCGCGGAATATGAATCAAACGAGGATGTGCTCGCGGACGCGATCGACATGCTCGAGGGGCTCGTCGAGGATGAGCCGAGTGCCGACACGGACTCGGAAGAGGCGGAAGCTTCCGCGGGCACAGACCCCGCGGGCGAGCCCGACGATCTGGATGCGAGCGCTTATTCCGACGATGACCTGCTCGATGAGATCGCGAGCGATCTGATTGACAACTCGCACGATCTCGAGACCGAACCGGAGGATGATCCCGCTGAGATCGACGCACTGACCAGCGCCATGGAGCATCAGACGCCGGATCTTGATTCGATCGATGAGGTTCTCAGCGCCATCGACGAAGTGCACGGTCACTCGCCCACGGAATCCGAAGCGAGCACGATCGCCCCCACGACCGTGACAGACGAAGCGATCGACACCGTGCTCGATAGCACTGCGATCGACGCGGCTTCGACACTCGACGACCTTGATGCCACACTGGCTGGCATCGGTGACGACCTGCTCTCGGGTGACTTCCAGACGCCCGATGGCGAGATGATCGATTCATCCACGCTCGAGCAGCACGATGCTTCGGCCCTGCTGGATCAGCTCAACATCGACGGGTTGGATCTGGACGGGACCATCGCAGAGGCGGCAGGAGCGAAAACGGTTCACGAAGAAACCGAGGCGGTGCAAGCCGAGGCGGCTGCGCCCGCTACAAATCCGCAGCCAGTCCCGAGCCCTGCTGCCCCCAAGCCCGTGCCGCACACGGTGGCGCAGACCGCGGTGCTCGATGAGCCCGAAATCCCCGAGGCCGAATCGATCTGGCAGACGGGATATCGGCTGTGTACCCAGTACTCGTCGCTTGCCTTGAGTGCGCTCAAGACGCACGGCGCACCGATGGGTGCGCGGGCCGTACTGTTGGTGAACAAGCCCATCAAGGATCGCCCAGCACAGCTGAAGGATTCGATCGGCTACCTGGCCCTCTGGACACTACTCATGGCGACGATCCTTTGGGTCTACCTCGTCTTCGTGCGTGCGACCCCGACACCCACGCCCACGCAGGCTCCAACGCGTGTGCTGCAGCCGGGCGAGGTCGTGGACCCGCTCCGAACGGCCGACTCACAGCCGTAACCCTTCTTATTCCTCGGTATCTTCTAGCTGGGCGGCCAGCAGCTCGTCGCGCCACTGCGCATCGAGCTGATCGAAGCTTATGCCCATCGCGGAGTGCGTCGCCTGATCGAGCGTGTCGCCATGACCAAGGCGAGTGAACCACGCGTTGCGGGCTTCTTTCCCGTAGATCCGGTCGATGAAATCGATCATGGACCAGCCTTGCAGGTAGACATGCATGCCGTGCTGCACGGCCTCGCCCTTGAAGTCGGCGAGCTGCTCCCAGCGGCGGAGGTTGTCGCTCTGCGCAAGCTTGACGATGCGCCGGTGCTTGCGGTCCCAGGAGTCCCGGAACAACCCAGCGGCCACCTCGGCAACGCCCTCGAGCGACCACCAAGGCGCGAAGTTGATCACCGGGCCGTACTCGAAGCTGACGGCGTGCCCGAGCTCGTGTGCGAGCAGCGGATCGAGCTTGTCTTGTTCCATCTCGTCGCGACCGAGGATTTTGATCGACTCGCCGGGCTCGTTCCAGCCCGAGATGCCCGCGGTGTAGGAGGGGTAGATCGAGGCCTGCAGCTCACGCATCCTGGGATAGATCTTGACGACCACTTCATGCAGGTCGCCGCCGCTGGGATCGATGCCCATGTCGCGGGCGATGGCATCGCGGAGCACGGGGACCCGCTCGCGGGCGAGCTCGGCGATGGCGGCGTGCGCCTCGTCGCAGTAGATTCGCACGCCCGGAGTCTCGAGCATCGCGATATCCCATGCACGCCCCGCGAAGTGCCACTGCCCACCGGGGCTACCGATGGGCTCGAAGCGGGCGGGCAAGTCGTACTGTCGTGGCTCGTCCTCGCCGGGCACCTGCCAGGTGATGCGGAGTCGGGCGATCGCCGAGCCATCCTCATTGAGTACAACTGGCTCTGCCTCGTCGAGCTCGATGAGCAGATCGTTGACCGGGCTGACATTGAGATCTGCGAACCACGCGCGGTGCTCGGTGATGAGCACGGAGTCGCTGGGGTTGATCTGGGCCATGTACGCGCCGGGGTCGTCTCGCTCGATCGCGGACTGCATCGAGGCCACGACGGATCGCACGCGCTGCGATTCCATCGCGTCGCTGGGCAGCGGGACGCTGGCCCACGCGGGCAGCGCGAACAGGGCGATCAGCATGGGCACCAACAAACGCATCAGAACTCGGCCTGACGCGGGGCGCGCGGGAAGGGGATCACATCGCGGATGTTCTGCATGCCGGTGCAGAACTGGATGAGGCGTTCGAAGCCCAGCCCGTAGCCCGCGTGGGGAACGGTGCCGTACTTGCGGAGGTCGCGGTACCACCAGTAGTCGTCCTTGATGAGCCCCATCTCGTCGATGCGGGCGTCGAGGACATCGAGTCGTTCTTCGCGCTGCGAGCCGCCGACGAGTTCGCCGACGCCGGGCACGAGGATGTCCACCGCGGCAACGGTGCGCCCGGGTGCGCCGTCGGTGCCTTCGTCGTTGAGACGCATGTAGAAGGCCTTGATGTCCTTGGGGTAGTTGATGACCGCGACGGGCTGCTTGAAGTGCTTCTCGGTGAGGTAGCGTTCGTGCTCGGACTGCATGTCGCTGCCCCACTTCACCTCGTACTCGAACTTCTCGTTCGATTCCTGAATGATCTTGATCGCGTCGGTGTAGGTGATGGTCTTGACCGGAGCGTCGGCGATCATACGGAGGCGGTCGATGATGCCCTTCTCGATGCGTTCGTCGAAGAACTTGAGGTCGTCCTCGCGTCGGGTGAGTAGGTCGCTGGCGCAACGGCGGAGCATGCCCGACGCGAGCTCGATGTCGTCATGCAGGTCCGCGAAGGCGATCTCGGGCTCGATCATCCAGAACTCGGCCAGATGGCGCGAGGTGTTCGAGTTCTCCGCCCGGAAGGTCGGTCCAAAGGTGTACACGCGGCTGAGCGAGCAGCAATAGGTCTCGACATTGAGCTGCCCCGACACCGTCAGGTGCGACTCCTTGCCGAAGAAGTCCTTGCTGAAATCGACTTCGCCCTCGGGGGTCTTGGGGATGTTGCAGAAGTCGAGCGTGGAGACGCGGAACATCTCGCCCGCGCCCTCGCAGTCGGAGCCGGTGATGATGGGCGTGTGGACCCAGTAGTAGTCCAGCTCGTCCATGTACTGGTGGACGGACTGGGCGAGTGCGTGACGCACGCGGGCGACGGCCCCGAAGGTGTTGGTGCGGGTCCGCAGGTGGGCGACCTCGCGGAGGTACTCGAAGCTGTGACGCTTGTTGCTGGTGGGGTAGGTATCGGGGTCCTCGACCCAGCCGACAATCTTGACCTCGCTGGCCTGGATCTCGACGGACTGTCCCTTGCCCTGCGACTCGACGAGCTGCCCGGTCACCTCGACGGAACAGCCCGTGTTGAGCTTGGACACCTCGTCGTAGTTGGGCAGGTCGTGGCGGGCGACGGCCTGGATGGGGTCGAAGCAGGTGCCGTCGTGGACGGCGATGAACGAGAGCCCGCCGTCGGCCTTGGAGTCACGCTTGGTGCGGACCCAGCCCTTCACGGTGATGGTCTGCCCGGGGTCGGACTTGAACGCGTCTTTGATCTTGAGCCAGGTCATGCGAGCTTGGGCCTTTCCAATTTGGTTCGAGTGACAGGCATCATATCGCCCGATCCAGCCATGTTTCACCGCTTTGTGCGGATCGGTCGGTGCTATCCTTTCCTCCCATGGCCCGCGCGACCGAGATCGAACCCATCTCCCCCCTCGGACTCACACTTGAGCAGTTCAAGGCGGCCTGTGCGCGCGAGGGTGTCGGGCCCGGGCGGGCGACGACGGCGTACCACGGCGTCTTCCGAGACGGCATCGCCCATGAGCCCCCGGCGCGGCTTGTGATCCCTGAGATTGTCAAACGCCACGAAGAGCCGGTTGACGAGGGCGTCACGATCAAGTTCGTGCAGCGTCTGCCCAATCCGAACCACCGTCTGGCCGACAAGGGCATCGATTTCGACGACATCGAGTCCGTCATCATCCCCATGAAGGGGCGTTCGGGCAGGAAGACCCACACCCTGTGTGTAAGCTCACAGGTGGGGTGTGCGATGGGGTGCGATTTCTGCGAAACGGCCCAGATGGGGCTGATGCGCTCGCTGCGGGCCGACGAGATCGTCCAGCAATGGTGGACGGCCGAGTTCATCGAGAAGATCCACATCGACAACATCGTCTTCATGGGCATGGGCGAGCCGATGGACAACCTCGACGAGGTGCTCAAGGCGATTGCCTGCCTGACGGACCACCACGGGGCCCGGGTCGCCATGAGCGCGATCACCATCAGCACCGTGGGGCGTGTGGACGGGCTGCGACGCATCGAGAAGCAGGTCCAGCAGCCCGGCTGGGGCAAGCTGGGCTTGGCGCTGTCGCTCAATGCCCCCAACGACGAGATCCGCTCCAAGCTCATGCCCATCAATAAGAAATGGGACATGGCCGAGCTCCAGCAGGTCCTCATCGACCTACGCGAAGTCCGTGGCGGGCGCAAGATCATGATTGAGTATGTGCTCATTCCCGGTGTGAACGCGGAGCTTGAACACGCGGATCAGCTGGCGGCGTGGATGAAGCCGTTCATCCGGGATGAGGAGCGTGAGAAGCACTCGGGGCACACGGGCCTGCTCAATGTCATCCCCTACAACCCACGCCGTGACTCGCCCTGGCCCGCACCAACGCAGGAGCAGGTCGACGCGTTTATTCAGCGTCTGATGACGCACGGGGTGTTTGTGAATCGGCGGCGGACCAAGGGTCGTGATACGATGGCCGCGTGCGGGCAGCTGGGCACGGCTGAGATCCGCAGGCGAAATCTGGTGCCGCTGACGACCAATCAGACGAACAATGCCTGAAACCCGACCGACAGACGGAGCGAGCACCGTGCGAATCAAGCGCGGGTTCGTGCGATCGCACTTCAAGCGGTTCGTGGGCGTTTATCTGCTGCTGCTGATCATCTCGAACATCGTCGATTGGCAGGCCGACGAGGCGCGGATCGTCTGGGGCAACATGTTCCTCGACAAGCACGATGCGCCGGCCTTTGAGGTTGATACCACGGGGCTGCCCGTGAATGTCAACCCGCTGCCGTATCGAGTGGTCATTGAGGGCGACCCGGAATCCCCGCTGCCACCTGTGTTGCTGCTGCACGGCTCGCCGGGCGCGGCGTATGGCTTTGAGCATTTCGCGCCGATGCTCTCCGAGGGCGGGCGGCGGGTGCTGTATATGGACCTGCCGGGCTTTGCCTCACAGAACGAGCCGTGGTCGCGGGGAAGCGTGTTTGAGGATTACGGCGCGGATACGTACGCCCAGATCATGTGGCGGCTGCTCGAATCGATGGGTGATGCGCAGCGGGTGCATGTGGTCGGCTGGTCCAACGGCGGGGCTGTGGGGCTGCGGATGGTCGAGCAGCACCCCGAGCGTGTGGCGACGCTGACGCTGCTGGCATCGGTCGGGGCGCAGGAGAACGAGGGAACGGGCTCGCACGCGTTTGAGCACTTCAAGTACAAGGCCGGGCGCGCGGTGCTCGATAACGGCTCGCACCTGTACCCGCACTTCGGGTTGCTGGGCCCGATGGGCGAGCGGAACGCATTCCTGCGGTACTTTGATGACACGGACCAGCGTGATCTTGGCGCGTTGATGGAATCGATCGACACGCCGACCATGATCATGCACGGTCGCGATGACTTCCTGATCCCGTATCGGGCCGCGGAGGATCATTACCGGCGGATGCACAGTGCCCGATTGGTCATGATGGACGCGATGCACTTCATCCCGATGCTTGAGGGTGAGAGTGAGATCGCGGCCTCGTACCTCAATCCGTTCTTCGCGCGTCATGATGCGCCGGGTGTGGAGCCGGAGACTGACTATGTTGATCTCGCGCCGGTGCCCGACCGCTCGGGTGGGGATGCGTTCGTCCGGGTGGTCGGCATGGGGCTGCGTTCGCTTCCGTGGTGGGCGGGGCTGATCATCTTCACGCTGCTGATCCGGCTTCGACCGTACCTCGGCATCACGCTGGTGATGCTGTTCGTGGTGCTGATGGACATCGACTTTGGCGTGGCGCTGCTGGCAATGCTGCTCGGGCGGAGTTGGTGGCTCGTGCGTGCATCCAATGAGCTTGATCGACCCTGGACCGTGCTGGGCTGGGTGCGTGGGTTCCTGTTTGTGCTGCCCGCGTTCGTGATCGGCGCGGGCGGTGGTGTGATCACGCTGATGCTTGCCGATCGCGCGGATTGGCTCGGGCTCTTTGTCGGTGTCTGGCTCACCTGGGCGGCGCTGCGGTTCTTCAGGCTCGTCGTGACGCGTGAGGGGCGTGCTCGCCTTCGTGGGGTCTACGACCGCATGACAAACCACGAGTATTACCCCAGCGGGGTGATCTATCTCACCACGCTCTGGGCCGCGTTCAGGCGGCTGGCCTCGGGCAAGGGGCTCCGCCCGCTCACCGCGGTCAATCCGGGCTACTCACGCGACGGCGGGCTCAAGGAGGAACGCAAGTCGGAACTCGATGCACGCTTCCCAGCCGACCCGTGCGTGCTGCGGTGCGCACTCGTCGAGGAGAGCCCTGACCTGGAAACGCGTGTCCGACGCGGAATCGAGCTGATCGAATCTCGCCCCGAGTTGGGCGGCTACCCGATCATCGCCAAGCCCGATCAGGGCGAGCGCGGGCGTGGTGTCCGCCTGATCCGCAGTGAGCAGGACCTCCGGGTCTACGCGATGGACCATGCGGAGGCGTTCGTACTCCAGCGGTTCCATCCGGGCCCCATCGAAGTCGGGATCCTGTGGATCCGTCACCCGGAGACGATCGCAGAACAACGAACTCCCGCCGGGTTCATCTACGCGATCAACAAGAAGGACTTCCCCGAGGTCGTCGGCGATGGCAAGCACTCGTTGCGGCAGCTCATCCTCAGGCACCGACGCCACCGTGCGCAGGCACGGGTGTTCATCGAACGGCTTCGCGAACAGCAGCACCTGATCCCGAACGAGGGCGAGCGTGTGCAGATCGGGACCTTCGGCAACCACGCGCAGGGGGCGATGTTCACGGATGGCCAGGATCTCATCACCCCCGAGCTCAGCGCACGGATCGATCAGATCGCCAGCGGGTTTCAGGATATCGATGGGCGCGGGTTCGACATCGGACGATTCGATGTTCGCTGCACCTCTTACGAGACGCTGATGCGGGGCGAGGACCTGGGCATCGTCGAGCTCAACGGACTCACGAGCGAGCCAACCAACATCTACGACCCGGATCGCTCGCTCGCGTGGGCGTGGGCCACGATGCTGGGCTACTGGCGCCATGTGGAGACGCTCTCGCACGCCCGGATCGCGCACGGGAGCGGAGAGCCCATCACCAAGCGTGAGGCCAGGGCGTTGATCAGCGAGTTTCTACGCGTGATGACGCGCTGAAGCTCAGGCCTCGAACTCGTCGAACGCGCCTTTCTCGGCCTGCTCGTCGAGGTACTTCTGGAAATCGCCCATCTTGTAGGAGATGAAGCAGAACGCGTGGTGCAGCGTGAGCCACTCGATGTCCGACTTGTCCTCGGGGACATCCTTGCGGATCTGGTTGAACTCGGCGAGGATCGTCTCTGCTTTCATGTCGCCTCCGATGCGATAAACCTGCGTTGGAACTCACACGGATCGTAGACGCCCGAGCCCCTTGTGCGAGCCCAGGGCGGTGAGGTATGCGAGCGATTGCACGAGCACGATGCTGGGCCCGATGGGCCAGCCCGCGGCATCGCCAACAACAAAGCCCAGCAGGGTACCACCCAGCGCGATCAGCAGCGACCAGAGCATGACCCGATCGAGCCGCGAGCTCAGGTGCAGCGCCGCCGCGCCGGGGAGCACCAGCACCGCCGCCGCCAGGATCACCCCCACCACTTGCATGGAGAGAACGACCGCGATCGCGAGCAGCACGAGCAGCAGGTTACCGGTGCGCTGCTCACGCACGCCGTACGCGGCGCAGACGGGCTCGTCGAAGGACCAGAAAACCAACCGATGGCGCAGCCACCAGAGCGTGCCCAGGATGACCCCCGCACCTGCCAGTGTGACCCAGACGCTGTTCCAGTTGGCATTGAGGATGTTTCCGAAGAGGATCTCTTCGATCACATGGTGCTCGTCGGCGTGCGCGCCGTGGGCGTGCCCGTGCTCGTCATGATCATGACGCGACTCGGCGATGGTGAACAGCACAAAGCCCAGGGCCATCGAGGCACTGAGCACGATGCCGATCGCGGTGTCGAGGCGTCCCCTGTTGGTTCGCCCGAGCGCCGAAATCACTAGTGCCGCGCCGATGCTGAACGCAAGCACGATCGCCATCTGCAGGATGTCCTCGGCCACACTCGCCCCCGCGACACCCAGGAACAGCGCCACGCCGACACCGCCGAACGCGGCGTGCGAGACACCCTGCCCGATGAAGGCGAGCCGCTTGAGGACGACAAAGACACTCAGCGGGGCACCGATCGCGGCGACACCCAGCCCGGCGATCAAGGCAGGCAGATGCTCGGCAGAGAACACGCTCATGACGCGCCCCCTTCCTTCGATTCATGATCGTGGTCGCAGCCGTGGTGATGGTGGTTGTGCGTCGGGTCGTCGCAGTCCGCGGCCGCGTGGGCGTCGATGTGCACCTCACCCAGGATGGGCTCGATGTCGTGGGCGAAGACCTGCGCCAGCACCGAGGGCGTGAGCCCCTCGGGCGTGTCATGGAAGTGGAGCGTACGTGACAGGCACGCCACGCGATCCGCTACCGCGACCAGCGCCCGCATGTCGTGGGTCACCACAATGGTCGTGAGCCCCAGTTCCGTGCTGATGGTGTCGATCAACGAGGCGAAGCGCTGCTGACCAGAGACATCGACGCCGAGCATGGGCTCGTCGAGCACGAGCAGCTTGGGGCGGGTGCTGATAGCTCTGGCGATCATGACCCGCTGCACCTGCCCGCCCGAGAGCGCCCCGACGCGGCGATGGCGTAGATCTTGGAGTTGGAGCAGTTCGAGGGACCGCTCGATCGCATCGTGGGCGTCGCTGCTGAGCTTGGCGAAGCCGGTGGTGCGTGCCCGCAGGGGCATCGCGACAACCTGCTCGACACTCAGCGGCCAATCGAGATCGGCCCTGATCCGCTGGGGCAGGTAGCCGATCAGCCCTTCATGGCGGGCGCGGGCAGGCGTGTCGCCAAACACTCGGACGGTACCGGTGCTGGGCTCGAGCATGCCGAGCATGATCTGAATGAGCGTGGATTTGCCGCCGCCATTGGGACCGAGGATGCCCAAACGCGTGCCCTGCTCGACACGCATGGTGATGTCGCGGAGCGCCTCGACACCGACCTCGCCCACGCCGCCCGGGGGATAGGTGTAACCGACTTGCTCAAGGTCGATGGCCGGTACCCGGGTATGGTCGCTGGTGCTCATGGCGGACATATTGTTGAGAATAGATTCTCATTTGTCGAGCCCTGCCACCTCAAAATCGTCATGTATCGCACGACAAGGGCGATTTCAGCGCTATCATGTAGACCCGATGGGGCGGTAGCTCAGCTGGTAGAGCGCATCGTTCGCAATGATGAGGTCAGGAGTTCGAATCTCCTTCGCTCCACTTTCCCATCGATTCACTCAGTCTTCTGGGGGCACCTGCACCCAGAACCAGCCCCGGTGATCACCCGGGGCGAATCCTGTAGCGCTGTCTTCCGGGTATCGCTGATCGATGGCCTCGCGCACAGCCGTGGGGATCTGCTCGTCTGAGCCGTGACAGATGACGCACGCGTCTTCGAGCATGATCGGGAACGCGAAGCCCATCGTGCCGTCCGAGTTCTCGCACGCGATCTCGGTCGATATCTTGGAGAACAGGTACTGATCCCCCCACACGGGCCCCGTGTTCTGTGGATTCCTTCGCCGGGAGGCATCACGCCCGATCTCAACGCGATGCAGTTCCGCCACGACCGCGGCGATCTCGGGTGCCCTTGAGTGGCACACCTCGATGGCGTGCACGGGTCCCTGGCTCTGGATCGCGTCCATGAGCTCGCCCTTGAGTGTGCTCGCGAGTTCGTCCCGGGCTGCGATCGCCCGCTCCCGCTGAGCCGCCTGTTTGCTGGTCAGGTGATCGACATCAACGCGGACCCAACGGGCGCTGGAACTATCGGTATTCTCGCTGTGCTCCGGGTGCGATCGCTCACACGCGTTCAGTGTGAGCAGTGTCGTCAGCAGCACGGCCGGACGGATTCTGCGCATCGGCTTTCCCCTTTGTATGGCTGACTGGCACATCATCATCGTCGAACACCGCCCGAATCGCCGGGGTGTCGAGGTCGTCGAACTGGCCCTTCTTGGCGGCCATGATGAACGCCCAGACACCGAGCCCGGCAAGGATCAACGCTGCGGGGAGCATGATCAGGATCACCGACATCAGCGCACTCCTCGATGTTTCCAGGGCCTGGTGGCAAGTGCCACGACGCTGAGCGAGCTCAGCGGCATGATGACGGCCGCGATCAGGGCGCTGATGAGCCCAGCGACCGCCAGCGTAGCGGCGACAGTGTTGTAAGTCAGCGAGACGCCCAGCCCGATACGGATGGTCTTCATCGTGTGGCGACCGAGATCGCAGAGCGTCTCGATCGGCATCACGCCCGGGCTAGTCAGGTAGACATCGGCGGCTTGGAGCGCGGCCTCTGCACCGCCGTGTACCGCGATGCCGACATCGCTCAACGCCATCGCCGCGGCGTCGTTGATACCGTCGCCGACCATCACGATGCGCCGGTGTCCCTGCTCACGCAGTGTTCGCACCAGCTCGGCCTTGCGTTCGGGCGATGCCCCGCCCATCGCGTGGTCAATGCCGACTTGTTGCGCGATCTGCATCGCGATCTCGGGGTGGTCGCCCGAGCACAGGTGCAGCTGCCAGCCGCGCGCCTTGAGGGCGTTAATCGCGTCGATGGTATCTTCACGCAGCGGATCACCGATGCCGACCACGCCCATCGTGCCCGAATCGTCCGCGATGACGACCGGGGTGAGCCCTGAGCTGAGCATGGTGTCGATCGACTGCTGGGTTTCGGGGCTGATCGGCTGGTGCTGGGCGATAAACGCGGGCGAGCCGACCATGACGCGCCGATCGTCAACCTCCCCGACGATGCCGCCGCCGGGGGTCTGGGTGATGTTGCTCGCGGGGGAGATAGAGGCATCCCCGACGGCTTTCACGATTGCACGGGCGAGCGGGTGGTTTGAGTGCGATTCGATCGCAGCCGCGCATTGGAGCAGTTGGACATCGCAGGCAACTTCGACGACGCGGGTCTGCCCCTGGGTCAGCGTGCCGGTCTTGTCGAGGATCATGACCCCGTTGGTTGAGCGTGGGTTGCTCATGGCCTCGATGGCGGCCGCGCTCTTGATGAGGATGCCCTGCTTGGCGGCCCGTCCCAGCGCGATCGACATCGCCATCGGTGTCGAGAGTCCTAGTGCGCACGGGCAGGTCACAATAAGCAGGGCCGTGGCGAACTCGATGCCGGTCCGCAGATCCGCCCGGAGCGACCAGAGCGTGAAGTTGATGATCGCCAGCACAATCACAACCACAACGAACTTGGCGGCCACGCGGTCGGCGAACTGCACGATCGGCGCCTTGTCCGCGGTCGCAGAGGCCACCAGCGCCATGAGCTTGGCGGCACGGGTCGAGTCCCCCACCGCGCTGACACGGACCACGATGGGCGAGCCGATGTTGGTCGCGCCCGCGATGACCTCGTCGCCTTCGCCACGAGCGATCGGGCGAGACTCGCCTGTGAGGAGCGCGTTGTCGACCTGGGTGGTGCCGTTTTCGATGTGGCCGTCCACCGGAATCGATCCACCGGCCTCGACGCGTACGAGGTGCCCGACCTCGATCGCTTCGATCGGGACGCGCTTGGTTGTGCCGTCTTCGAGCAGGCGCTCAGCGCTCGTTGGCGTGAGCGTGAGCATGAGCTCGACCTGATCGGCGGCCCCTCGTTGCTGACGGTGCTGTACCCAGCGCCCCACGAGCAGGAGGAACACGAGCACCGACAAGGAGTCGAAGTAGATTTCGCCGTGGCCGCTCAGCGCGTTGTAGCTGCCCCAGATCCCCCCCACCGCCAGCGCGAGGGCGACCGGGATATCGAGGTGGGCGGTGCGTGTGCGCAGGGCGGCGATCGCGCCGGTGAAGAACACCCGACCCGGCCAGAGCAGCGAGAGCAGCCCCAGACCCATCGAGTAGTAGCGGAGCGTGTTGCGCCAGAACGGTTCGATATCGCTCAGGGCTTCGGTGTAGAGCGCCACCGCAAGGAGCATGACATTGCCGGCGATGGCACCCGCAACGGCGACGCGGATTAGAAACCGGCGGTCCTCTCGGCGGCGTGCCTCGCGAGCACCGGCACCTCGCGCCGGATGGGCGGCGTAGCCGAGCTTATCGAGGGCCTGGGCCACACGCGAGAGCGGAACCTGATCGGGCGCGTAGCGAACTACGGCACTGCGGGTGCGGATATTCGCTCGCGATTCGACCACGCCGGGACAGACACGCGGCAGTCGTTCGATGAGCCATACGCACGCGGCGCAGTGCATGCCCTCAAGCAGCAGCTCGGTCTCGCACTGCCCCCCGGGCAGGTTGGTCACGCACGCCTGCTGGAAGGCAGGGTCGTCGAGTTCCTCGTAGCTCTGGTGGCTGGATGCTGCGGGTTGTTTCTCTTTGCTCACCGCATCGCGGATGCCGTAGTAGCCATCAAGCCCTGCGCCATGGAGAACCTTGTAAACCGATTCGCAACCTCCGCAGCAGAACTGGTGCTCCTCGCTCGGGTTGACCAGCCCCTTGGGGACCGGGAGCGAGCAGTGGTCGCAAAGGACCGCTTCGTTGGACTTGGTATCGGCACCACGCATCGCATCAAGCGTACTCGCGGGGAGTGCTTCGGGCATCGCTCAGCCCTCCGGCTCGGCTTCGCCGGTTTCGCACAGCGGGCAGTGTACCTCGCCAAAGTTTGGCGCAGCCGTCGTGTCCTCGCTCAGTCCCAGGTTTGCCCGGCTCATCTCCGGCGCGTGCATTCGTCCCGTCGCGGTCATGATGCCCACGACAACCACCGCGCCGGCGGTGATATAGGGGAGCTTGGAGTTGAGCCGACCCGTGAGGAACTGGATCCCGGTCCCCAGCGACACCATCACCGGGAGCGTGCCAAGCCAGAACAGGATCATGGTTGCCCCACCCCAGAACGGCGACGCGGTACCCGCGGCGATGAAGGCGTAGGCATAGAGCCAGCCGCATGGGAGCAGAGTTGTCAGCAGACCGATGCTCAGGGCCCGCTTGAGGGGCGTGAGCTTGAACGCGGCGCGCTGAGCGTGCTCCACCCCCCGCCGGATCGGCCCCGGCACCTTGACATGGGCGATGCGAACGCCGCTGAGGCGGGCCAGGGCGATCAGCCCAAAGCCGATCATCATCACGCCCGCGAAGACTGCCGCTCCACGCTGGAGACCTAAATACGATCCGCCAAAGTCGATCGCCTGCCCGATCGCGCCCGCAGCGACGCCGAGGATGGTGTAGGTGATGACGCGTCCGCCGTGGTATGCGAACTGGAGCCTGGTTCGAGCGTGCTTACTGGGCTGCTCGTCGCCCGAGCCGAGAGCGAAGAACATGAGCCCGCCGCACATGCCGGCGCAGTGGAGCGAGCCCAGAAGCGATGCGCCGAGCACGGTCATCATTAGCGGGAGCATGGTCGGGATGTCACTCTGCGCGAGTGTCATGGTTCACCTCATGGCGTCGCGGTCTGCGGCACCGAAATCACATCGAGGTCCTTGGTGAGCAGCGCCCGGACGCCCTGACGCTGGATGGTCAGCTCCGCCAGCCAGATGCCGGTGCGTCCGATCGGGAGCGTGCGTGAGTAGACGCCGTTCTCGTCGTGGTGCAGCACGGTATCAAGGCGATTGGAGAGCTCCGCGGGGTGGTAGCACACCAGCTCGATCAGCGCGTCGTCGATCGGGTTGCCGTGCATGTCCGTGAACTCAAGCTCAACGCGGCGCTGGGTTGGATCGTCGCTGACGAACTCGGTCTGGATGCGGATCTGCCAGCCCTCGTTGGCGGCTGCTTCCTTCATCTCCCGCTGCTCGTCCCACTCGACGGACTTGGCGTAGTACTCAGGGTCGACATAGGTGTCCTTCTTGCCGCCGACATACACGATCGTGCCGATCATGAGCGATGCGTGCGCCAGAAGCATGAGCACGATCACGAACGGCCAGTGATTGCCGAGGTTGAAGAAGCCGCGTTTGCCTGCTTTATCTTGGCTCATGGCTCGTTGTCCTTCGCCTTCGGCAAGCTCATCGGGCCAAGGAGCTTGAAGGTGTGCTCAGATTCGAACGCGCCCGAATCATCGTAGACCCTGATCGTCGCGATCAGTTCGCCGCCCTTGAACTGCGAGAATGGCGCAGAAATCCGGAACACGCGTGAGTCCTTCTCGCTGCTCTGCAGCTCCAGAGGCACAAACCCCTCGATCCGGGCCCCCTCGGGTGACACGATCTCGGCGTTGTACACACGCTGCTCATCCGTCCGATTCGTGATGCGCATGCGCACGCCATTGCTGACATCTTGTGATTCGGGGACCACCACAAACGGTGAGCCCTGCTCACGGATCAGCAGGATGTCGGCTCCCGACTGGGTCCGCAGCAGCACGACGAAGAGCGTCGAGACCGCGAGCAGGATGAGCGGATAGATGATGACGCGCGGACGGATGATGTGCTTCTTGCCGCCCTCGATGATGCGTTCGGACGAGTACTTGATGAGGTTCGGTGCCCGCCCGATCTTCTCCATCACGATATTGCACGCGTCGATGCACTGGGCACAGCCGATGCACTCGAGTTGCAGCCCATCGCGGATGTCGATGCCCGTGGGGCAGGTCTGCACGCACATGGTGCAGTCGATGCAGTCACCCAGCTGCGGCAGGGCGATGTCGCCCGAGGCATCATCCATCGGCTTGCGTGTCTTCCTGCCACGCGGCTCGCCGCGGTTCTTGTCATAGGTAACGATCAGCGAGTCCTTGTCGAGCAGGGCGCTCTGCATGCGTGCGTAGGGGCAGACCACGCAGCAGACCTGCTCGCGGAAGTAGGTGAAGTCGAACATCATCAGCCCGGTGAGCACGACAACGACCATGAACGCCGCGGGGTGCTCCGCCGGTGAGCCCCAGATCCAGTGCGCGACATTGTCCGCGCCCATGAAGTAGGCCACGAAGGTCTGCGCCAGGTGCAGCGAGATCACAAAGTAGATCAGGACGCGGAGCACCTTGCGGAAGCCGACGAACTTCTTTGGCTTCTTCTTGCCCGGTGTGCCCTCGAGCAGGAACTCGATCGGGCGGTAGAGGAACTCGAGGTAGACCGTCTGCGGGCAGGCCCAGCCGCACCACACGCGCCCGAAGAGGGCTGTCACCAGGAAGATGGTGATAAAGAGGATGATCAGCAGCAGGGCCAGCAGGAGCGTATCGGTCGGCAGGAAGGTCTTGCCGAAGAAGGTGAACCGCCGGTGGATGATGTCCAGCAGCATCGCCGGCTTGCCGTTGATGGTGATCCACGGCATCGCCGAGTAGACGATGATCAGCAGGTAGGCCACGATGCGCCGCGCCGTCCGGAAAGTTCCGGGTGAGGGGCGGGGCTTGAGCCACCGGCGTGAGCCGTCCGGGTTGAGCGTAGAAAGCACGCGCTCTTTGGGCGCCAGCAGTGACTCGTGATTCGACATCGTGTGCCTCCCGGCTGATTCACCCCATTGCCTGCGAGCGATCCGGTGAATCTGCGCTTTGGGGCATCATTATCAAAGATCAGCCATCGCTGGGCTGCGACTGGGGCTGCGGGAAGGGGGGGATCTCCTCGCCCTGCATCTGCGACTCAGGACCGGGGACATTCTTCCCACGCAGCTTGGCGACATAGCCCGCGACCATCGCGATCTCATTCTCATTGAACTGCGACTGCGGCGGCATCTTCTTGCTGGGTGTTCCGTTCTTGACGATGTCCGCGATGTCCGTGATCTTCTGCACGAAAAGGTACTTCTCGTCCGTCAGGTTCAGTCCCAGCGCCTCGATGCCCTCGCCCTGCTGCCCGTGGCAGACGGCGCAGGTGCCCTTGAAGATTGATTCGCCGCCGCTGAGCCACTTGTCGTTGCCCATGACCGCGAGGATCTTATTGGAATCCATCGGCATGTCGCGGAGCGGACCAAACTGGGCTTCCTCCGCGGCCGCCACCGCGCTGGCGTGGCGGGCCTCACGCGTCGGGATGATCGGGGTCAGGTGCCAGACCACCACATAGCAGATCGAGAAGACGATCGAGCCCAGGAAGATCAGGTGCCACCAGCCCGGGATCGGGTTGTCGTACTCCTGGATCCCGTCGTAGTTATGGTCGAGAAGTTCGTCTTCGTGCGTGTGTGTGCTGTTGTTCTCGTCAGCCATGGGTCACCCCCTGCTCGGCGCTGCTTGACTGTTGGATTCGGGTGCGTGGCGCAACGACGCGGTCGTCGTCGAGCACGATGTTGGCGGCATCATCGATCTCCTGCTTCGTGCGGGTCATGACCCGCCAGATGACCGCGATAAAGGCGGCGAGGAAGAAGACCAGTGCGACGCTGGGGAATACGGAGAGGTCGATGAACGACATGATCTCGGTCATACTCATTGCTCACCTCCCATCGCGGTCGACTCGGGCCCCGTCTTCTTGATGTCGGTGCCCAGGCGCTGCAGGTACGCGATCACCGCGATGACCTTTTTATCCTGCGTTTCGGTGTAGGACGGCCCGCCCAGTGATTCGAGCTCAACCGCGATTTCCAGCGCCTGCTCGCGGGCCGATGCGACGGCGTTGTTGTCGAGCAGCATGTCGCCGTAGGGGACGCCCAGCAGCGCCATCGAGTCGACGCGTGGCTGGATCTCATCGAAGTTCAGTGTCTGCTCGAGCAGCCATGGGTAGCGCGGCATGATCGACTTGTTGTTCACATCGCGCGGATTCTTGAAGTGGCGGTAGTGCCACAGGTGATCGCGCAACCCGCCCTCACGCGCCAGGTCCGGACCGATACGGCGCGAGCCCCACTGGAACGGATGGTCATAGACGAACTCGCCCGGCTTGGAGTACTCGCCGTAGCGCATGGTCTCCCAGAGGAACGGGCGGATCATCTGCGAGTGGCAGTTGTAGCAGCCCTCGGAGACATAGATGTCTCGCCCTGCGAGCTCGAGCGGGGTGTAGGGCTCGACCGTGGTGATGGTCGGGATGTTGCTCGAGACCATGAACATGGGGATCGCTTCGACCAGCGAGCCGATCACGACCGCCACAAGGACCCAGATAGTGAACTTGACAGGTTTACGCTCCAACGCGCGGTGCCAGTCGCCCTGCAGGACCTTGTCGCCGGCAACGCCCAGCGCTGTGTTGGCGTGGAGGCGCTCCTTGCCGCTGGGGTCCTTGATCGGGCCCTTGCTCAGCGCGGGGGCGTAGTGGACGACTTCTTCGTACTTCTCAGGGCGTGTCTGCCAGGTGCGGAAGAGGTTGTAGAAGCAGACGATCGCGCCAGCGAGGTAGAGCAAGCCGCCGAACACGCGGATCCAGTACATCGGGAGCAGTACAGTCACGGTCTCGATGAACGCGGGGTAGCTCAGGCGACCCGACTCATCGAAGGCACGCCACATGAGACCCTGCGTGATGCCCGCGCTGTAGATCGCGAGAATGTAGAGCACCATGCCCACCGTGCCCAGCCAGAAGTGCATCGTGGCGAGCTTCTTGCTCCAGAGCTCGGTCTGGAACAGGCGGGGCATCATCCAGTACAGCATGCCGAAGGTCATGAAGCCGTTCCAGCCCAGCACACCCGAGTGCACGTGCGCGATGGTCCAGTCGGTGTAGTGGCTCAGCGAGTTGACCGTCTTGATCGAGAGCATCGGGCCCTCGAACGTCGACATCCCGTAGAACGTCACCGCGATCAGGAAGAACTTCAGCACCGGATCAACCGCCACCTTGTGCCACGCTCCACGCAGCGTCATCAACCCGTTGATCATCCCGCCCCACGACGGCATCCACAGCATCAGGCTGAACAGCATCCCCAGCGTGCTCGCCCACTCCGGAAGCGCCGTGTAATGCAAGTGGTGCGGACCGGCCCAAATGTAAATAAAGACGAGCGACCAGAAGTGAATGATGCTCAATCGGTAACTGAAAACCGGTCGATCAGCCGCCTTGGGAAGGAAGTAATACATCAGCCCCAAAAACGGCGTCGTCAAAAAGAACGCCACTGCGTTGTGACCGTACCACCACTGCATGAAAGCGTCTTGGACACCCGCGTACAGACTGACTCCCTTGAATAATCCGGCCGGCACGACCAGGTTGTTAAACACATGCAACACGGCGACCGTCACGATCGTCGCGATGTAAAACCACAACGCAACGTACATGTGACGTTCACGTCGGGTGACTAAGGTCATTAGGAAATTGCCGCCGAAAATCACCAACCACACGACGGCGATCAAAAGGTCGATCGGCCATTCCAGTTCCGCATATTCCTTGCCCTGTGTGATCCCCAGGGGCAACGTCACCGCCGCCAGGACAATGATCAATTGCCAGCCCCAAAAATGCAGGCGGCTTAGCGTGTCGCTCCACATCCGAGTCTTGCACAGT
>JAGQON010000021.1 GCA_020427395.1 Phycisphaerales bacterium | reverse complement strand
CAGCCCTCGACATAGCCGGTGAATCCCATGATCTTGCGGATCGGGTGCTGGTTCTCGATCTCCTGCGCCAGCGCGATCTGCAGGTGATGCCCCGGCACCGCCTCGTGCAGCGTCAGCGCCATCATGTCGTACTTGGGGCGCTGATCGAGCTTGGTCAGGTTGGCGACAAAGTAACCCGCCTGCCCGCTCTTGAGCGAGCCCGGGTAGTAGTACGCGGTCGGTGCCGACTCGGCGCTGAGCCCCGGCAGCGGGCGCACGCCATAGGTGTTGCGTGGCAGCGTGCCAAAGAGCCTGGGCAGCTCCGGATCAATGACCTTGGACACAACCCGGTACGCCCCGAGCAGATCATCAGGGTTGGTGAAATAGAACCGCGAATCAGTGCGGAGAAACTCGGTAAACGCCTGGAACTTCGCGTCCTCGCTCGCCCATGACTTGTCGTTGCCGATCCAGTCGGTCCGCTCGATGACCTTCATCATCTCCATGCGGATGCGCGCGACCTCGGTCAGCCCCATCCGGTGCACCTTCTCGGCGTCCCAGTCGGGCAGCGTGGTATGGCTGGTGATCATCGCGTCGTATGCGCCCCGCCCATCCACGCCCTGCGCCGCCCCGATCGTGTCGCGGCACGCCGGCAGGTACTCGTTGCTCAGGAACACCGCCAGCTCCAGATACACCGGCACAATCCGCTGCGCGATCACCTCGCGGGCCTCGACCGCCAGCGGGTCATCATGATCAAGCTTCTTGAACGGCCCATAGAACGGCGACTGCGACGCGTCCTCACGGAACTCCGGGTTCGCCTGCGCCATCGCCTGCTCCACCGCCGGCTCAACCACCACGCGAGGCGGCACGCGCCCCTCCGCAATACCCAGCCGCATGTTGTCGATCGCATCACCCACCGCGATGGGCACACGCTTGAGGCGCGTCAGGTAATCCTCAAAATGCTTGCGGGTCCGCAGCGGCACCGAGTCACCCATCTGCGGCAGCCAGACCTGCGGCCCACCGATCGAGTTCACCGGCATCTGCCACTGCTTGAACGCGCTCAGCCGCAGCTCCTGCTCCCACTGATAGATCAACAAATCCGCGGCCAGCTGGTCCCGCTCGCCAAAGCCGCTCCGATCCATGCCCTTGAGCTCCTCAAGCAGCTCCCGGGTCTGCTGGGACCCCCGCTCGATCGCCGCCGCAGAGCCGTCCCCGAGCTTGTCGTTGCGGGACTCATCGCCCAGCAGCGAGCCGATGCCCATCGGATCGGCGATGTACGCCTGCTCCAGGGCCCGGTTCATCAGCCCCCACAGCGCCGGGTCGCGATCCGGGGGGCACTCGGGCAGGTAATCCTGTCCCCGGGCAAGCGGGGCAAGCAGCAGCAGGGCGATCAGGGGCAGCAGACGGAGGATGGATCGGGGTCGGTTCATGGTTTGAGGATAGTTCGCCCGGGGGCCGGGCACCAATTTCAAGCGTCGGGCATTGGCACGAGGATGCGCCATGCGTACGATTCACCCCGGTTTGCCCAGCAGACCGCAGCCATTCGGGGGAATGGTGTAATTGGTAGCACGAGGGATTCTGATTCCCTTAGTTCGGGTTCGAGTCCCGGTTCCCCTACTTACCGTTGACCGAGCACGCCCCAGCCCCGCTGGGGCGTGTTTTCGTATACTGAGGTATGAGCAGAGGCATGAACCCAGACGATCCGTTGCCAAATCCCATCTCACTGAGCAGCAAGCTCGATATCGCCAAGAACTGGCTGCCCCGCTACACGGGCATGTCGATCGACCAGTTCGGCGACTATGTCCTGCTCACCAACTTCTCCAACTATGTCACCAGCTTCGCCGAACGCTTCGGCTGCGATGTCAAGGGCATCGGTCGCCCCATGCAGGCGGCCACCAACAACGACGGGCTCACGATCGTCAACTTCGGCATCGGCTCGCCCAACGCCGCCACCATCATGGACCTGCTCAGCGCTCGCATGCCCGACGGCGTCCTCTTCCTCGGAAAGTGCGGCGGGCTCAAGGACTCCACCGAGATCGGACACTTCGTGCTCCCCATCGCCGCCATCCGCGGCGAGGGCACCAGCGACGACTACTTCCCGCCAGAAGTCCCCGCCCTGCCCAGCTTCAAGCTCCACAAGTTCGTCTCCGACAAGATCATCGAACGCGGACAGGAATACCGCACCGGCGTCGTCTACACCACCAACCGGCGCGTTTGGGAGCACGACAAAAAATTCCGCGGCCGCCTCAAACGCATGACCGCCCTCGCGATCGACATGGAAACGGCAACGGTCTTCATCGTCGGCCACCACAACCAGATCTCACGCGGCGCCCTGCTCATGGTCTCCGATGTGCCCATCACCCCCGAGGGCGTGAAGACCGAAGCATCAGACAAGTCCGTGACAGAGAAGTTCGCCAAGCTCCACCTCGATATCGGCATCGACGCGATGACCCACATCGGAACGCAGGGCGAGCAGATCCGGCATTTTACATATTGATTGATAGTGCAAAACTACGAGATCATCATTGAGCGTATTGAAACGCTGAAGACCACTCAAGAGGGACCGGAGCGAGGCGAGTCTTTCACGCAGTTCTTTGTGTCAACCAATCGGAGTTCAAGGCGTCGGCTTGAACGGTTCACATGGCTCTGCTGCGCTCTTGCTGTCGTTTGTATTGGGCTCATGTTCGTACTGCCATCCAGTGACAACTCAAGATGGTTGATTTCATCTGAACTCGCATTCGGACTCGCAGGATTCTTTGTCCTTCTCGTACCAATAGGTCTCATGCTTCGAAAGTCATTCAGATTCAATCCTGTTCGAGTACAAAGCAGTTGTTGCTCGTGCGGGTACGACTTGAGCAATCATGTTTCTGTTCTTGGCGATGATGTTTGGGTCGGACCCGAGATCTGCCCCGAATGCGGCGAGCGCTACCCGGCCATAGGTTGATGCACAGGAGAGCGATCAGCAATGAAACGATCCGTGGTCATCGCGTTGCTCGTACTCGATCTGGTCTGTCTGCTCGGTGGCACCGCATGGGTCACAGCGACCTTTATGTTCCGCCGGACCTATGCGCGGGTGCTTGATGTCAATCTGATCGGACAAGCGCAGTACGACATGGCGACATCTGCTTTAGATCGGCTCGCGACGGACATGCTGATACCGTGCATGATCATCGCGGGACTGAACCTGCTTTGTGTGCTCGCGTTGTGTGTGCTGCTGATGGATCGCCGATCGACGAGCGATGCATAGCTTCCGATCAAATGGTTCCTGAAACGAGAAAACGCCCCCGGCGCTACCGGAGGCGTTTTCTACTTTGGTCATGCAACGAGTCGAACAACTGATCAGGTCGTCCGGGGTTGCCGGCCCGCGGAATCCGCAGGGCCGAATCCTGACCCACCACTGCAAATAGAGCACAGAATCACCGCGATGCCAGCCCGCTTGGGTGTTTTTTCCGGACCCAAACACGACCTTCACAACCCTCAGGATTCCTCAAGCGTGTAATCCTCTGCAGTCACATCACTTACACGCCCCTGCAGCGACGCCAGAATCCGATCCACATGCACATGGCTGGTCTCAATAAACACCTTCGTCCGGCTCTGAGACCCCGCCGAGCCCGTCCCGGCCACATACACACTCGCCACATTGGTCTCCATCGTCTTCAGATCGTGCCTGGGCTTGCGATCATCCCCCACCAACTCGACCCCCAACTGCTCGAACAGATCCGGCTTCTGCACATACCCCGTCAGCAGCAGCACAAACCGCGCCTCGATCGACTCCCCGGTATCAATCGCCGCGTGCGTGGGCGTGATCTCGGTCAGGTTCGCGTTGGCGATGTAGCGGATCTTCTCCTTCTTGATCAGGTACTCGATCTCCGGGTACAGCCAGTACTTGATCCGATCCGGATCGAACCATTCCCCTCGATGCACCATCGTGACCCGCGCACCCGCACGGAACAACCGGATCGCCGCCTCCACCGCCGAGTTCTTCCCACCCACGATCACCACGGGCTGATTCGCATACTGATGCACATCCCCAAGGTAATGGCTCACATGCGGCAGGTCCTCACCCGCAACCCCCAGCATCCGCGGCAGATGCATATCCCCGATCGCCAGCACAATCCGCCTCGCCCGGATCGGCTCCAGCGCCCCGAGCGCGTCGGGATCAAAGCCAAGCTCCTCTTCACCGCCCACCCCATGAAACGAACGCGCGCCGTGAACAACAAACCCATCCGCGTCCTTCTCAATCCGCATCACCCGCGTGTAGGTCTCAATGTCCAGCTTGTGCGTGCCGACCACCGCGCGGAGATACTCAAGGTAGTTCTCCCGCGTGGCCTTCTCCTCGCTGTGCACGATGAGCGGCACACCCGCGATCTCAATCCGCTCGGGCGATGAGAAATACTTCGTCCCCGGCGCCCACCACTGCATCGTCGCCCCGACCTGCCCCGCCTCAAGGTGCAGGTAATCCATCCCGGCCTGCTTGAGCGCCGCCGCAAGCTCAATCCCAATCGGCCCCGCCCCGACAATGACAACATCAGTCTCACGCATACCTAAACGGTAGGCGACACGCACCCTCGCCTCCCCCGCGCCTGCGGGGGAGGTGGCACGCCAAAGGCGTGACGGAGGGGGTCCCCCAACAACCATGTGCGCTCGAAGGCAATTTCCGGGTGCCACTACTCGCCGTCTTCGGCGCAGTAGTGCTCCTCAGAAGTTTGAAAGACACTACTGCGCCGCTTCGCGTCGAGTAGTGGCAGCCAGACACCAACTTCACGCCTGCGCCGCCACCAACTCCCGCAGCCGATCAAACTTCATCCCCGCCTTCAGCTCCGGCTCACCCCGCGCCACATCCCACGCACGCACATCACGCATTGTGTCCTCCAGCGCCCGATTCTCAAGCCCCGCCTCAACCGCCTTGCTGTAATCCACCCGATACATCGACTGCACCTCATCACCGATCCATGTCGGGATGTCCCGGTAGGGCTTGATGTCATGCTCCTCAAACCACGCCCTCGGCGCTTCAAGAAGTCTCGTGTCCGAATCGAGCGCACTGTGCGTGCGGTTGATGAACTGATGCAGCGTCAACCCAACCTGCGGCCCAGCGCAGTTGAAAGTCCCGGTGATGCGTTCCGTGATGCACCGCAGGAAGAACGCCGCCAGATCGCGCGAGTCCACAAACTGCGCCAACCCCGCAGGCGGCTCAGGAATAATCACCGCCTCCTGCGTCGCCAGCGCCCGCGTCCACCAGGTCACCCGATCCGTCGGATCATGAGGCCCCGCAATAATCGACGGCCGCGGAATGATGTGGTTCTCCGGGAAGTACTTGTGCACCACCTGCTCGCACAACACCTTGAGCCCGCCATAAGTCTCGCCGGTGATCTCCTCGACCTCAGGATCATCAAGCTGGTTCAACTGCTCCCACGACCAGTCCTCACGCGGCGACTGATCCGGGCTCGTCGGATACACGCTGATCGTCGACACAAACAGATACAGGTCCGTGTGCCCCCGCAGCAACTCGCACGACGCACGCACAACGCGCGGCACATACCCGCACATATCCACCACCGCATCAAACCGCTCGCCCGCGTCAAGCAGGGCCTTGATGTCGCCGAGCCCATCGCCCTTGCCGTTCGGGTCCTTCGGGTCGCGGTCCCCAACAAGGTGCCGGACCGAATCCGGCAACCCCTCCGTCTCGGGCGAACGGTGGAGAATGGTCAGCTCATGACCCGCCCCGCACGCCTGCTCGACAAACGAGCGGCCGCTGAACTGGGTCCCGCCAAGGACGAGAATCTTCATGCACGAGCGTAGCGACCATCCCCCATGCGGATGCGGCACAAGTCCATTTCAACGCCAAAAGTGACGATTCCAGCCCCAAATCAGCCCTGTCGCCCATTTTCCGCAACCGGGCTTGTACTCCACGCGTAGATAGTGTAGACTAAGTTAGCAATTACTATCACACAGGAGCCGATATGCTGAATCTCGCGTTTGGATGGGTCTGGATCACCATGGGCTTCCTCAGCGGAGCCCTGCTCGGCATGGGCTTCCACCGCGAGTCCTTCATGGGCGGCTACGGCAGCTGGCCCCGCCGACTCGCCCGCCTCGGACACATCGCCTTCTTCGGCACCGGCTTCCTCAATGTCCTCCTCGGGCTGAGCGTGCTCGCGCTGCAGATCGAACCCGGCTCAGGCGTGTGGTCCCTCGCCCAGTGGTCACTCGTCGTCGGCTCGATCGCCATGCCCATCTGCTGCTACATCGCAGCTTGCAACAAGAAGACCAAACCCATCTTCGTGGTCCCCGTCGTGGGGCTCACCCTCGCCGGCGTGCTCATCGGCTTCGAACTCGTGCGCGCCTACCTCAGCACAACAGGAGGTGCATCATGAGAATCGCCCTCATCGCCATGAGCGGCGTGCGCGTCCAGGACGCACAGCTCATGAAGCTCGGCCTCACCCTCCCCGGCTTCGTCGAACGCTCCGAAGTCATCGCCTCGCTCCCCTCGCTCTCGCTCCTCACCCTCGCCGCCCTCACTCCGCCCGACATCGAGCTCTCCTACCACGAAGTCGACGACATCGACCGTGACACCGTCCCCGATCTGGGTTTCGACCTCGTCGCCATCTCCACCATGACCGCCCAGGCCCTCGACGCCTACGCGCTCGCCGATCGCTTCCGCGCATCGGGCATCACCGTCGTCATGGGCGGGCTCCACGCAACCTGCGTCCCCCACGAATGCATGCAGCACGCCGACTCCGTCGTCGTCGGCGAAGGCGAACCCATCTGGCCCACGCTGCTCGAAGACTTCCGCTACGGCAAGCTCAAACCACGCTACGACGCCGACGGCACCTTCGACCTTGCGCACGCCCCCATGCCCCGCTTCGACCTGCTCGATGTCAACCGCTACAACCGCCTCACCGTCCAGACAACGCGCGGCTGCCCGCACAAGTGCGACTTCTGCGCCAGCTCCATCATGCTCACCAAGGGCTACAAGGCCAAGCCCGTCGACAAGGTCATCGCCGAGATCCGCGCCATCAAATCCATCTGGCCCCGCCCCTTCATCGAGCTGGCCGACGACAACTCATTCATGATGCGCGCCCACGCCTACGAGCTGCTCGACGCCATGAAGCACGAACGCATCCGCTGGTTCACCGAGTGCGACATCTCCATCGCCAAAGACGAACAACTGCTCTCCAAGATGGCCGCCGCCGGCTGCCGCCAGGTCCTCGTCGGGCTCGAGTCCCCCATCAGCGACGGCCTCGACGGCATCGAAACCAACAGCAACTGGAAGCTCGCCCAATACCCCAAATACGAGCAGGCCGTCCGCACCATCCAGTCCCACGGCATCACCGTGATCGGCTGCTTCGTCCTCGGCCTCGACGGCCACACCCCTGGCATCTTCGACGCGGTCTACAACTTCGCCGCCCGTACCAACCTCTACGACATCCAGGTCACCCTCCAAACCCCCTTCCCCGGCACAGGCCTCTACCGCCGCCTCGAAGCCGAAGGCCGCCTGACCCACCCGGGCCGCTGGGATCGATGCACGCTGTTCGATCTCAACTACACACCGATCGGGATGACGAGCGATGAGCTGGTCAACGGCTTCCGCCAGCTGGTGAGCCGGCTCTACACGCCGGAGTTCGTGAAACAGCGGCGCGAAGGGTATCACCTGGATTTGAGATCTGCGCGTCGAGCAGTCTGAGATCGCTCGCTCATGATCTGATTACGCGGCATAGGGTGTTGGTGCAGGCATTGATATCTCAGGAGGAATCAGCGATGAACATCACACTCGATCAAGCAAACAAAGTCATCCAGGCCGCACGCAAGAAGTCAGAGTCGATCGGAACGAAGATGGACATCGCCGTCATCGACTCAGGCATGAACCTTACCGCCTTCGCCCGCGAAGACGGCGCATGGCTCGGCTCCATCGACATCGCGATGAAGAAGGCCAAGACCGCGCGTTGTTTCAACATGGACTCTGGCGAGATCGGCAAGCTCGCCCAACCCGGCGGCCCGCTCTACAACATCGAACACTCCAACAACGGCCTCATCAGCTTCCCCGGCGGCGTGCTGATCAAGAACGGCGAAGGCGAGATCATCGGGGCGATCGGCGTGTCGGGCGATAGCGTAGACAACGACCACGCCGTCGCGAGTGCTGGGGCGGTAGCGATCGGCTGATGCGATTGCAGTGATTACGCTCGCCGGCGAACACGGGCGAGCATCGGAATCGAAAGAACCAGTAGCGACGCGGGCGTGGGGACCACACGGAGGGTCACGCCGTGCCCGTGAACATCGGCATCGAAGTAGAGCGAGCCTTCGAGCTCAGGCAACAGGATCTTGGTGAACGATCCGCTGAGCGAATCGGTATTGATGATGTCGAAAGACTGCCCGAACTGTGCGGAGAAGTCGTCGGCGATCGCAATCTCAAGCGTGCCGCCCGCGACGAGTTCCCCGACCATGAGTTGATCAAAGCTGTTGATGCCGCCGACATCAAAGTGGAGCGTTCCGCCATCCTGTGCCTGAATGTAGGACACCGTATTGTCGATCTGCCCGCTGACGATCAACAAGCCATACTGATCCCCTTCTCCGGGGTCGAAGACAGATCCCTCGAAGTTGGTGATATCGCCAAGGATCTCGCCGCTGCCGTTGACCAAAGTATCGGAGTTGAAGACCATCGCCCGGCTGGTCTGCCGTGCATCCAGCGTGCCCCCATTGCGCAGTGTGAGCACGGCGTTCCCCACGGGCGGGTGATCATCGGGGAGGTCGATGTCGCGCCCAGTGTCGAAGAAATCTCCGAAGACCTGAAGCATCGAGCCGGGACCGTCGATGGTCAGCGAGCTTCCCTGCGCCGTGGTCGAGAGCAGCAGTGCGTTGCTGGTCTCGATGCGAGCGCCGTCGCGGATCGTTACCTGTGCGGTACCCCCGGCTCCAATGACCATGCCGTTCGCGTTCGGGTTGACATCAGTTCTGATCAGCGTTCCCGGGCCCATGACTTCAAGACTCGCGGTGGCGCTAAAAGATCGCTCGGGTTCGTATCTGCGACCTCCAACAATGAGCTGGTCCACATCGACGACGGAGCCGTCATTGATATATGCTTCGGCGTGTCCGCGCCAACCGATCTCGAGCGCGCCAAAGGCGGTGAGTTGTCCCTGATCCGTGAGCGTGAGCGCGCCGCTGGAGCCCTCGTCGCGCCCGAGCAGCAGCGTGCCAAACCCGGACCAGTTGGTGCTCCCGCCGCGTTGGATAACCTCGCCCATCCCGAATCGTCCGTCGAGCGTGGTGCCGATAAGACCCTGGCCGAGCGTGAGATCCTGATGATCGATGATGGCGACCCCGCCGTTGGCGATAATGGTGGTTTGTTCCGGAGTGGGAACCGAGCCCATGCTCCAGTTCGCCGGGTTGGTCCAGTCCCCCACCGTTGCGATCCAATCGTTCACATTGCCGCCGAGTGCGGTGCCCGCGAGTGACATCGTGATGGCGATAGCAGCGTTGTGTATGCAGAGCATAAATGAATCCTCGAATCGAATGATGTATATTGAAACCTACATCCGATACGGACATCATGCCAAGAGGTTGCTTCGAAAATGGTTCCCGCTGGCCGGGTGCCATGCAGGTGCCGTCCCCGGCTCCTGCATGTTCATCCCTCTTCTCTGCGTCCTCAGCGCCCTCTGCCACCTCTGCGTACAGCCCCCTCTTCGAGCCCTTCGCGACCTTCGTGTTCCCCCCCAACCCCGCGCATCACACGCTTTGTGCGCACAACCCGGCCCCGGCGCGCGCACTCTCCCAGATTCTGAGCAATTTTTTCTTCCCCTTGCCATGCAACAACTTCCATCAAAGTCAGTGCCCGCTCACTGACCGCCGGCGCGCGCACAAACCGGGTCGCGGCGGGGAAAGGTAGAGGGCGACATCGCGATGCCCCGACCAATCCCTGCAACAGGAGCGCCCGCCATGATCGCCAACCGACTCGACACCACGCAGCCCGCGCCCAAGCTCACGGCCAACCTCACCCGCGACCTCATGGACCCGGGCCTCTCCGCCCTCGACCTGTGCGACTACCACGACCTCAAACTCAACCAGCTCGACGAGCTCACCCGCTCGCCGCAGTTCGAGCAACTCAAGTCGTGCATCGCCCGCGTCGCCGCCGCGCGTCTTGAGCTCATCGAGCTCGATGCCCAGCCCCGGGCGTTGGGATCGCTGCTCGAGACCACCCGCCTACCGCAGGAAGACCAGAAATCCACCGAGACCGTCCGCAAAGCATCCACCCGTCTCCTCCCCCGGGCCTCCGGCGGAGGTGCCCGCGCAACGCCCTCTTCGTGCCTTCCCCGCCCCGCGGGGGAGGTGTCGTGCAGCGACGGAGGGGGATTCGCAACGACCAGTTCGCCCACCAACCAACCACAAACCCATCTCCTCCCCCGGGCTTCCGGGGGAGGTGCCCGCAAAGCGGGCGGAGGGGGTCTTGCACAAACTACCTCACCAACCAACCAACCGACCACAAACCCATCGCCTCCCCCGCGCGTGCGGGGCCAAAGGAACATGAATGACAACTCTCACGACAAAGTCGTGACGGAGGGAGTCTTCCCCGAAATCCATCAACTACCACACCTCTCGCAGAGCCTCCCCCATCTTCCCCCAACGCACCCCTTCCCCTCCGCTCAGCCCCCATTCCCCGCTAGAATACCCGGCTTGATCGCGTCCGCGGGCCTCCCCGCGACATTCGCCCAGACCCCTTAGACGACCCCTCGGAGTCACCCATGCCGCGTACCCAATGGGAAGACAAACTCACCCAGCACTACCTGCTCAAGCGGATCCCCACGGCTCCATTCGGGCATGTCCGCGATCGCCACATCGTCGGCTACGACGAGTATGTCAAGACCGGCGGCTACGAGGGGCTCCGCAAAGCGCTCACCATGAAGCCCGAGGATGTCACCAAAGAGGTGAAGGACTCCATGCTCCGCGGACGCGGCGGCGCGGGCTTCCCCACCGGGCTCAAGTGGACCTTCCTGCCCGACCCCGACGGCGGGCCACGCTACCTCGCCATCAACGCCGACGAATCCGAGCCGGGCACTTTCAAGGACCGCCTGCTCATGGATTTCGATCCCCACGGGCTCCTCGAAGGCATCGCCATCTGCATGTACGCCTGCCGACTCAACAAGGCCTACATCTTCATCCGCGGCGAGTACCACCACCAGGCCCATGTCCTCGAGAACGCCATCAAGGAAGCGTACGAGAACGGCATCTTCGGCGAGAAGGGCCTGATCAACCAGGGCGGTAACGCCTCGGGCGACGCCTTCGTCGCCGACTGCTATGTCCACCGCGGCGCAGGCGCCTACATCTGCGGCGAAGAAACCGCCCTCCTCGAAGGCATCGAGGGCAAGCGCGGCTGGCCCCGCATCAAGCCGCCCTTTCCCGCGCTCAAGGGCCTCTTCGAACGCCCGACCATCATCAACAATGTCGAAACGCTCCAGCACCTGCCATTCATCCTCAGCGAGGGCGCCAGCGCCTTCACCGCGCAGGGCGTGGACAGCACCATCGGCGGCCCACCCAGCTACGGCACCAAGCTCATGGGCGTGTCCGGCCATGTCGCTAAGCCCGGCTGCTACGAGCTCGAACTTGGCATCCCCCTCCGCACACTCGTCGAGAAGTACTGCGGCGGCATGCGAAACGGCAAGAAGTTCAAGGCCGCCATCCCCGGCGGCGTATCCATGGGCATCCTGAGCACCGACCAGTACGAGGCTGAGCTCGACTTCGACATCGGCCGCAAGTACGGCGTGCTCGGCCTTGGAACCGCCGGCCCAACCGTCTTCGACGAAGACACCGACATGGTCTCCGTCGCCCGCAACATCACCCGCTTCTTCAAGCACGAATCCTGCGGCCAGTGCACCCCCTGCCGCGAGGGCTCGGGCTGGCTCTACCAGATCATGACCCGCATCGAGGCCGGCGACGCCAAGTCCAAGGACCTCGACATCGCCATGGAGATCGCCAACTCCATGGGCTCCATGCCCGGCACCACGATCTGTGGCCTTGCCGACGGCAACGCATGGGCCGCCCGCACCATCATGCAGAAGTTCAAGGGCGAGTTCGAAGCCCGCGTCCAGCGCACCTTCGTCCCCGTGACCATCAACATGGGCGAGCTGGCCGGGGCCTGAGTCCCCCGACATCGATTCAACCCAAACGCCCGACCCACCGGGCGTTTTTTCATGCGCGAATAAGCGTCACTCCAGGTGCGTTCGTTCTTTCTCTGAAAGGGAACGACATGGAACCAATATCAAAGCCACTGCGCGTGACCAGCTGGGTCTTGCAGATCGTGATCGCCGTCATCCTCGGGCAAACGCTGTTCTTCAAGTTCACCGGCGCGCCGGAAACCAAGGCGTTGTTCGAGGTGCTCGGCGCCGAGCCGATCGGGCGATACGCCACGGCCTGCGCAGAGTTGCTGGCGGTGGTGCTGCTGCTGATCCCACGGACTTCGGTTATCGGGGCCGTGGTTTCACTCGGGGTGATCTCCGGTGCGATTCTGTCGCACCTCACCAAGCTCGGGGTGTCCATCGACCCACAGAAACTGGGGAACCCCAACCTTGAGCCGCTCGCGGGACCCTCGTTATTCGTGATGGCCGTGATCGTTCTTGTGGGTTCGATATGCGTGCTTTTCATCCGCCGGACTCAGCTGCCGCTCATTGGTCCCAGGCTGGCATAACAACTGCGTATATTACCCTATTAAGTCCGGATTGAAATAAAACCTTTTCATATCCGTAAACCTAGATGTGTGGTTTTTGATTCGACACGAGCAGAATGTCGATCCGATCGGGTAAAGGGGCGGATTCTCCCCATGGCATAACCGATTGTTCGGTCATGAGGGGATCCAGATTCACTATCGCTCTGTTGACTGTTGGGGTGCTGACCACGCTGAGTGTGTGGCTGATTGCACGCAACGGGATTGCAGCGAGATCCCCCGGTGGTATCTGGAACGCGGCGACTGTCTGCGCGAGCGATGCCCAGGCGTGGGTGACGGGGCTCCCTGTTGTTGATTTCCTCGCGGGCGACGGTGCCTATATGGCACGGACGCACTGCATGGTGACGGCCGAGGGCGGGACGGACTGGGGCTGGGTCTGGTTCCTTGTCGGGCTGAATGTGCTGGTCATCGTGGGGTACCTGCGGATCTTTGTGTTCTGGCGCCGGGCGTATCTTCAGGAAGAGGCCCAGGATCGCAACACGAAGCTGATGGACCTGGCGTGGATCTTCCTGCTGTGTGCGAGCTGCGGGTACATCTCCTCGATTATGCTGTTCTTCTGGCCGGGCTATCGCCTGCTGGCGTTGGCGCTGTGTCCTTTGGTGTTCTTCACCTGGAAGTTCGCGGCCAACCTTGAGGGTTTCCGACTTTCGCTGAGCGCCAAGCGTCTGGCTCGTCAGCTCAATGAGAGTCTCCAACAGCAGAACCAGCGTCTGAGTGAAGAGGTTGCGATCGCGACGCGAGAGCTGCGGGCGGCGCGTGATGAGGCCGAGCGTGCCAACGAGGCCAAGGGCGAGTTCCTGGCGCGCATGAGCCACGAGATCCGCACGCCGCTGACGGCGATTGTTGGGTTTCTTGATCTGGCGCAGGAGGATCTTGAAACTGGTCGGGGTGATCACATCGAGGTGGCCAAGCGGAACTCGAAGTACCTGCTTCGGCTGGTGAACGATGTGCTCGATGTGTCGAAGATCGAGGCGGGGGAGATGGCGTACGAGATTGTGCCCTGCTCGATCACGGAGATCATCCGCGGCGTGGTTGAGTTGCTCAGTCCCAAGGCGGAGCTTATGGGCACCTCGATGCGGTTTGAGATTGAGGACACCATCCCCGGGCTGATCAAGACCGATCCGACGCGGGTGCGTCAGATGATCCTGAATCTCGTGGGCAACGCGATCAAGTTCACTCGCGACGGCGAGATCCGCGTATGCGTGGAAGGGTTGCGAGATCGTCACGATGCGTTCTGTGGTTTGCGGATCAGCGTGAATGACACGGGGATCGGGATGACCGCGGAGCAGGCGTCGCGGGTGTTCGAGAAGTTCAATCAGGCGGACAACGACACGAGCCGTCGTTTCGGCGGGACCGGGCTGGGGTTGACGATTTCGCGCCAGATCGCGCGTGCGCTGGGTGGTGATGTGACGGTGACCTCCGAGCCGGGCATGGGGAGTGAGTTTGTCGCGACGATGATGTGTTCGGCATACACGGCGGGAGCGCCATTCGCGGGCGACTCGTCCTCGGGGCAAGCTCCACAATCGGTTTCACCGGTTGATACGCTCAGGGGCAGGCGCATCCTGCTGGTCGAGGACACGGCGGATAATGTGATGCTGATCGGGCATCACTTCCGGAAGATCGGTGTGGAACTGGAGACGGCCTGCAACGGTGAGGTCGGGATGACCCGCGTGCTGGAGGCGGAGGGTGAGGGGCGCGGGTATGACCTGGTGCTGATGGATATTAACATGCCTGTGATGGACGGGATCGAGAGCTTGACGCTGATCCGCGACGCGGGCTGCTGCGTGCCGGTGATCATGCTCAGTGCGCACGCGCTGCTCGATGAGCAGCGGCGTTGCTACGACCTGGGCGCGAGCGACTACTGCACCAAGCCGATCGATTTCGCGGAGTTGTTCGAGGTGTGCGCGATGCACACCGCGGGCACTCCGAGGCGTCACGCGGCGTGATCGTGTTGCGGCATTGATGAAAAAGAGACCGCCCCTTTTCAGGTGCGGCCTCGGACGGAATCGGGCTTGTGACGCTGTGCGTTATCTGTGTTTGCCGGTGCTCGGCTGTTCGTGCACGCGTGTTCCCGTTCGTGGGCTGATTAGTCGTCGTCCTTGCCGGTCTTATCGCGCTGTGCGTCGCGGTTGCGGCGTTCGGCGGGGCGGACCTGCTCGGAATCGACGCCTCTGCGTGCGGGGCGTCTTGCGTCGTCACCGCCGCTGTTGCGCCGGTTCATGGTGTCATTTGGGCGCTTCTGCTCGGAGTGGCGGGACTTGACGACGGCCATCTTGACCATCTGGGCCTGCTCCTCGTTGAGCACGGCGAAGATACCCTTGATGGCGGCCTTGGTCGCGGGGGCGTTGGCCATCATCTCGCGCAGTTTCTTGGCGGCCTCGCTCTCGAAGGGTTCTGGGCGTGCGGGCTTGTCTTCGCCCTGCATGGTGTTCTCGTTCTGCTCGGACTGCTTCTGCTTAAGTTGCTCGCGGTGCTCGCGTGTTTCCTTGTTCATCTGATCGCGGAGTGTGCGGATCTGTTCCTGGTTTGCTTCCTGGAAGGCGCGGATCTCTTCGCGGTAGTTGTTGAGAATCTCTTTGATCTGTGCGTCCTGCTCGGGGGTGGTGCCGAGGCGGTCGTTTGCGAGGCGTCGGACGATGCCGGTCATCTCTCGCATCTGGATGGGGTTCTTCTCGAGCTCGTCTTTGACCTGCTCGGGGGTGAGCTCGATCTGCTCGTTGTCCTTGGCGTTGTTGTCTTTATTGTTGGTTTCGACGACATCTGGGCCGCGGAGGACATCCTGATCGTTGGTTGAGGTTTTGCTGGGCTGTGCGATGGCCAGCCCCGCGGTGGCGGTCAGCATGAGCAGCATCGAGAGGGTCTGGTTGGGTTTCATCTGTGCTTCTCCTTGCCCGGCTGGGGGCGATGGGTCTCATCTACAAGGGCACAACGGGCGAGCGGGCTCGCTATTGCCCCCATTGCGGTGCCGGGTTCAATTATCGATGTTCTTGCCCGGCGTCTATGATGATATCGCAGGGCAATCGCAGGTGGAAGCCCGAAAACCGGGCCCCCGTCGGCAGGAACGCGCCAGACCCCTTTTCGGGCGCAGAAACTTATCGGAGCACATCTCATGACGCTCACCAAGGACCAGATTCGGGAGGCGCTCCGCGCCGTGATGCACCCCAGCGGCGAGGACATCGTCGAGCGGGGGTGCGTGATGAATATCGCGGTGTGCGACGAGCACGCCTCGGTGCGGGTCTGCATGACCCAGGGTGATCCGGGTGCGCCTCAGCCGGCGCGCGAGCAGCTGGCCAAGGTGGGGGCGGTGATCGATTCGTGCGTCCGCGCGGCCGCGAAGGAGCAGGGGATCGAGGACCTGGGGCTGATCGTGGACTTTGTGGACCATCAGGGCGAGGTGGTGATGAAGCTCAAGGGCGATGCGAAGACCGGCGGGGCGGGGGCTTCGAAGCGCGAGGGGCAGCAGACGCCGCAGAATAAGGATGCGACGGGCGTGCCGGGCGTGAGGCACATCATCGCGGTGGGCGCGGGCAAGGGCGGCGTGGGCAAGTCGACGGTGGCCGTGAACCTGGCGGTGGGGCTGGCGAAGAAGGGGCACGCGGTGGGGCTGCTGGACGGGGATATCTATGGCCCGTCGCTGCCGACGATGATGGGTTTGCAGTCGCACGATCAGGTGGTGATCGAGGGGGCGCTGCAGCCGTTCTTTGTGCACGGCGTCAAGTGCATCACGATGGGCAAGCTGGTTGATACGGACAAGCCGCTGATCTGGCGTGGGCCGATGGCGCACGGGGCGTTCAATCAGTTGATCGAGCGGACGCAGTGGGGTGAGCTGGATTATTTGATTATTGATTTGCCGCCGGGCACGGGCGATGTGCCGCTGACGCTGGCGCAGAGCGTGCAGCTTGCGGGCGCTGTTGTGGTGTGCACGCCGCAGAAGGTGGCGCAGGACGACGCGGTGCGCGCCAGCGGGATGTTCGAGTCGCTGGGCGTTGAGGTGCTGGGTGTGGTGGAGAACATGAGCTTCTTCATTGGCGACGACGGCAAGGAGTACGACATCTTTGGTCGCGGCGGTGCGCAGACCATGGCGCAGCGGCTGGGGCATCCGTTTTTGGGTGCGGTGCCGATCAACATGGCGCTGCGGCAGAACAGTGATAGTGGAGACCCGAGCGCGAACTTTGAGCCCGAGCGTGCGGGCGGTGATGCGTTGCCGCGGGCACTGCGGGGGATGGTGGATCAGTTCGAGGCGCAGGTGACGCTGTCGCAGATGAGTCGGGGAAGTGGGAAGCCGACGCTGAGTATTTCTTGATGAGTAATCAAAGCATGCGAATGGGGATTTATGTCGCTTGTGCGACCCTTATCACTTCAGTACTCATCTGGGGCAACTTCAAGCTGATCAAGCCGTGGATTATTCAGCGACGCGCTGCAAGCTTCCAGCCTGTCGAAGCTGTCGTTGATTCAGTCGAGACAGTGAAGCTATACAAGAGTGGTCGAAAAGGTAGAAGTGGCTATGACTACTTTGAGCCGCGGGTGCACTATCGGTATGACTTCGATGGGCAAGAAAATGAATCTCATCGATACTCATACTACGGATATCCAGAGTTTCGGAATCCTACTGAAGCGACTCTATGGGCTTCGAGTTACAGTGAGGGTGATGATCTCACTGTGTATGTCAACCCAAAGAATCCATTGCAGTCCGTCATCGACAATGAGTCAGTTGGTTTATGGAGGTTGATGATCCAGTTGACATGTGTTGGGTGTATGGATTTGTTTTTGATGTTGATCTGGTTACCGGTCTGGGATCATTTCAAGCCAAGAAGACTCCGGGAGAAGGACAAAGCGTTCGACGAGCTCATGGCAGGCGTAGATGAGTAGCGAGTGAAACCGAGTTAATGAAATCTCACCGACGGATTATCCTGATCTATCGCGCGTGCGCAACGCTCGTCATCACATTCAGCTTGGTGGTCGGGTTCATGATGCTCAACAGTGAGCATCTGCAATGGATGTCCGCAGGTTTCCAGCCAGTCGACGCAACGGTCGTTTCAAGCAGTATTCAACAAAGTGGGCGTCGGGGGCAGCGGTTTTCAGTTCATGTCGATTATGCGTATGAGTTTCGGGGCGATCAGTATCGGTCGTCGCGCGTTGACTATGCGATGAACTCAAAGCACAGCCGATATGAAACCCGAGAAGAAGCACAGCGTGTTGTGGCTAGACGATTTGGTGTCGGGGAAGTCGTTGAGGCGTATGTAGACCCGAACAGTCCAAGTCGATCGGTACTCGACAACACGCCTCCGAGTTTCAGGAAGATCATTCTTGCTTATGTCATTGTGATTGGAATCAATGGATTTCTTTCAAGTATCTTGTGGCTGATTGATCGGGTACTTGTGAAGCATCAGGGAAGAGAAGATGTGATGTGGGGTTGCGATGAGTGTGATTGAGATCTTTGCGGCGCTGATGGGCGTGCTCAGTGTCTGGTTGACGATTCGTCAGCACATTCTGTGCTGGCCCACCGGGTTGGTGATGGTCGCGTTGTACATCTGGATCTTCTTTGATGCCAAGCTGTATTCCGACGCGGCGCTGCAGGTGGTCTATGTCGTGCTGTGTTCCTACGGGTGGTATCACTGGGCTCGGGGTGGACCACGCGAATCGGGGCTGTTAGTGACGGGGTTGGCGAAGATTCGGTTTGTCGGCTGGATTATCGGTGGGTTGCTGGCTTCGCTCGCGCTGGGATATGTGATGTCAACCCGCACGGATGCGTCGTTTCCTTACCTCGATGCGATCACCACCGTGTTGAGTTTGATTGCTCAGTTTCTGATGACACGCAAGAAGCTTGAGTCGTGGATCTTCTGGATCAGCGTTGATGTGCTGGCCATCGGTATCTATGCGGCGAAGGGATTGCATGTGACGGCGTTGCTGTATGGGCTCTTCCTGGTCCTTGCGGTGTTAGGATTGCGGGCATGGATGATCGATCTGAAATCACGCGGGGGTTCGTCCTCGGGAAGTTCATGCCCCCGCACCGAGGGCATCGGCTCCTCTGCCGGTTCGCCGAGCAGTTCTGTGACAACCTGACGATACTGGTGTGTTCTCTTGAGGATGATCCGATCCCCGGCGATGTGCGCTATGGCTGGATGCGTGAGATGTTCCCGGCTTCCGATGTGATCCATCTGTCCGAGGACATGCCGCAGGAACCGAAGGATCATCCGGAATTTTGGAAGATCTGGCGTGAGACGATCAAGCGGATTGAGCCGAGGGACATCGATTATGTCTTTGCATCAGAGCCGTATGGTGAGCGGCTCGCAAAGGAGCTTGATGCTCGGTTCATTCCGTTCGACCTAGGGCGTGAGATGATGCCCATCAGCGGTACCGAGATCCGTGAACATCCGACGAAGCATTGGGAGATGCTTCCGGAGTGTACACATGGGTACTTCGCGAAGCGGGTGTGTGTCTTTGGCCCTGAATCGACGGGGAAATCGACGCTGACGCGGAAGCTCGCGGCTGAGTTCAGAACGGTGTATGCGTGGGAGCATGCGCGGGCGCTGCTCGATCCCAAGGGTGGGTCTTGTGATCAATCAGATATCCCGCTGATCGCACAAGCCCAGCTCTCGCTTGAAGCGGCTCTGCTCGGGAATGTCAACAGGGTGCTGTTTTGTGATACGAATCTGCTGCTCACGGAGATTTGGAGCGAGGTGCTCTTTGGTGATTGCCCGGAATGGATACGGACGGCGGCCGAGCATCAGCACTATGACCTGACGCTGCTACTCGATGTGGATGTGCCGTGGGTTGATGACAGCCAGCGGTATTTCCCTGATCAAAGCGCCCGGGAGGCGTTCTTTGAGCGTTGCAAGATGGCGTTGGAGGCGAAGGGTGATCCGTTTGTGATTCTGAGCGGCAATTATGATGAACGGTTTCACACGGCATGCGATCTTGTCAGAACCTTGATTTCGTAGTTGATTGGGATTCCTGATCTCGATTGTTGCGGCGGCGGATTCTGATACGATTGCGGCATGACCCGCCTCAAGGACATCAAGAACGGCCGACGACGGCGCGTGAGCGGCAAGCCGAAGAACGGGCTTGGGTGCTTCGGGTGCTTTGGGGTTATTTGGATGCTCGTCGTGCTCGGGTTCGATGGGTTTATCGGGTATCAGTTCTGGCGGGCGTATGACGCGAGGACGCGGTTCCTGGCGGCGGAGGGTGAGGTTACGGCTTCGTGGGTGGAGAGCTCTTCGACTTCGGATGGCATGACTTACGAGGCGAGGGTTGAGTACGAGTTCGTGCTCAACGGGACGACCTATTACGGCGATCGGCATTCGTATTTTTCGATCTCGACCTCGTCGCGGGGGCACGCGGAGGAGGTGGTGAAGCGGTACCCGGTGGGGCGGCGGGTGCAGGTGCACTACGACCCGGGCGAGCCGGAGGATTCGGTGCTGGAGGTTGATGCACGCTCGTTCCCGTCGATCGCGATTCTGTTTCTGACGCCGTTCCATTGCATCGGGATCGGGTTCCTGGCGGGCGGGGTCGGCGAGGTTGTTGGGCGTCGGCGGCTGGGCGAGGATGCGGACGCGCTGGTGGGGCTGGTGGCCAAGCGGAGCAGGGAGCGGCTGGTGCTGCGCGATGCGCACTGGCGCGGGTGGGTGGTGTTCCTGGTGGTGCTGGGGCTCACGAGCTTTGTGTCGATCTTCGTGGTCGCGATCGGGTTTGGTTCCAAGGTCGGCGTGCAGTCGGTGCTGTGGGTGTGGGGCGGGTGTGTTGGCGCGGGGCTGCTGGTGCCGGGGCTGATTCGAATGAAGCAAGCCGGGCGTCACAGCATACTGGAGATCAACTGGCTGGACGGACGCTTCACACGCAAGCCCAAGTCGCTGGGTATCTCGATTGTCTCGATCAAAACGATCCGGCTGGAGTCGAGGGACAATGGCACGACGGTGAACGACAAGCCGTGGCTGACGCACACGCTGACGGCGATCGATGAGGCGGGGAGCGAGCACCTGCTGGTGGTGGCCAAGGGGTATGGCGAGCGGGGCAATGCGCTGCGGGACTGGTTTGCGGCGCGGTTTGAGGCGGTGGGTGAAGGTGAGGCGGAGGAGGTTGAGCCGAATATGCCCGTGGTGAGTGAAGTTGAGATTAACCGAACAGATACCTGATCATTGGGTTGACTCTGGGGTGGTTGTCCGGTAATTTCACCAAACGCGGATCGGGTGGGCCGATCTGCGGGCAACCTACTCACACATCAATCAGGAGACCCCCCATGAGCACCATGACGCAGAATCCCACGATCGTGACCATCGCCAACGACTTGGTGACCCACTGCAAGAGCGGCGACGAGAGCATGGACTTCGTTGAGTACGACGGTCAACTCTGGGACAAGCACTTCAAAGAGGGCTGGACCAGCATCGAGGGCGACGGCAAGGTCTACCACGGGCGTGACGAGGTCTCGGCCAAGTATCGGCAGTGGCAGCAGGGCGTGACGGTGCACGACTGCAAGGTCGAGGGGCCGTTCATCGGGCAGAACGGTTTCAGCGTGATCTTTGATCTGGACATGGAGTGCAAGAAGGGCGAGTGGCCCCGCATGCGGATGAAGGAAGTGGCGCACTACACCGTGGAGAACGGGAAGATCGTGAAGGAAGAGTTCTGCTATATGCCGATGGGCGAGTGCTGCGGCGGCTGAGCGGATTTAGAAGTTTCGGAGAGAGATCAGGACGGCGTGTTGTCGCTGCACCGTTGTTTGTGTGCGACACGCGCTGTTTTGACTTTCATGATGGCTTCCTGGATCGCGGCCTCGAGGTCTTCGTTGATGATGAAGGTGTCGTAGACGGCGCAGGCCTTGGCCTCGGCGATCTCGCGCTGGGCCTCGGCGAAGCGTTTGGCGATCTGCTCCTGGCTCTCGCGTTTACGGGATTGGAGGCGGCGTAGGAGCTCGTCTTCGCTGGGCGGGAGGATGAAGATCGAGTAGGCGCAGGGCATTTTGGCTTTGACCTGCTTGGCGCCCTCGACATCGATTTCGAGGATGACGAGGCGGCCGCGGTGTAGCTGTTCTTCGACCCATTTCTGTCGGGTGCCGTAGCGTTTGCCGAAGACATCGGCCCATTCGAGGAATGCGTCGGCGTCGATCAGTTCCTGGAACTCGTCGTGGTTGACGAAGTGGTAGTCGACGCCCTCGACATCGGCCTCGGTTTTGGCTCGGGTGGTGCAGGAGACGGAGAAGACGGAGTCGGGGATGGAGCGTTCGACGCCGCGTGTGATGGTGGTTTTGCCGACTCCGGATGGGCCTGAGATGATGAGCAGCAGCCCGTTGTCGGTGTCGGTTGGGAGGCGGGGGTAGTGTGCATCGTGCGCGTCGGGGGTCATAGGGTGAATATAGCCGGTGGGTGTTTTGGGTGTGCTGTGCGCGCATGAAAAAACGGGCCCGGCATACACCTCGCCGGGCCCGTTCCCTCTCCGAGGGCTGATGCGTGATCAGCGTCGGCGTTTGGTGATGAATCCCATCCCTGTGAGCAGGCACGCGAGGGTGCCGGGCGTGGGGGTGGGAGGCGCAGCAACGGTTCCGCCGTTCCGCACGCCGATGCGGCCCGAGAGATCGGGGCCGTACTCGAAGTGCAGGTCGATGGTGCTGGAGGTAAAGCCCGCGAGCGGGTTGCCCAGCGTGTCACCGACGAAGACCTCGTAGCGGACGGCGTGTTCGCCGTGGGTTTCGGTGCTGTACCAGTTGTGGGTCATGGTTCCGTCCCACTGCCAGACATCGCTGGAGCCGTCGGTGCCGAGGATGGGCTGGAAGCTGGTTTCCTCGTGCACGCTCAGGTGTGGCGAGCCGGCGAGGTGGCGCACGAAGATGCCGGAGCTTGGTGGGATGGAGATGAACCCGTTGGCGAGCCAGCCGAACTGGGCGTTGTAGCCCGTGTTGTTGAGGACGGACGCGCCGGCGGTGAAGGTGCCGTCGTTGTCCTGCATGGTGACGGTGCTCATCGATGGCGATTCGAAGCTGAGGAAGACCTCGTTGTTGAACACGGTGACGAGCAGGTGCGACATCGGGCCGCCCAATGTCGGGTTTGATGCCGTCGCGCTCCCCGCGGCGATGGCGATGGTGAGTGGAATGAGGTATCGCATGGTTATGCTCGCTTCCTGCGTGTGGCGACGAGCGAGCCGAGCCCGAGCATGGCGAGCGAGCCCGGGGCGGGGACGGCGCGGAGGTAGAGGGTGACGGAGGTTTCGCCGAAGCCGTCTACGGCGTTGCCGGCGCTATCGCCGACGAAGATGCGGTAGGTGGCCTGGTAATCGCCGAGGGTGTCGGCCGCGTACCAGTTGTGGGTCATCATGCCGGACCACTGCCATGCGGCGCTGCTGGCGTCGGTGCCGAAGATGGGGTTGAAGGTCTGGGCGTCGATCATCATGCGCCGCCCGCCCTCGTAGGTTTCGAGCCCGGTGGTCTGGGTGGTCATCTCGATCCAGATCGAGTTGCCGGCACCGGGGTTGACGATGCCGTCGAGGATCCAGCCGAACTGGTCGGTGTAGTACATGTCGTTGAGTGCGCTGGCGTTGCCGTCGTAGGTCTCGCCCTCAAAGCGGAGCATCTCGATGGGCGAGTTGGCGTCGGCGTTGACATGGGCGTGGAGGTTGTTGGCGCCGTCCATGGAGACCATGATGTGCTCCATGGGCCAGGTGTGGGCGTTTGGAAGCCCGGCGGTGGCGGCGGTGGTGACGATGGCGGTGGTTGCGATGGCGATGGTGTTGTTGATGAATGACATATGTGTTTCCTGTCTTGTTGATGGGTATCAGTTGGTTTGGAACAGTTTGTCGTCGCCGGGATTCCAGCGATCGGTGTTTGATGATGGGTCGTATGTCTCGCTGAACGCGTCGTTGCTCGCGTGCCCGTCGAGCCAGGCGTAGCCGGACTTGGCGTTGTCGCTGCCGCCGTGGCGGTGCATGGCGACCTCACTGACGGGCTGCACGCCGTAGGTTCTCCAGAAGTGGGCCATGATGTGGTCGCGGGTTGCGCCTTCGATGAGCTCGCCCATGAGAATGGTGCCCGAGGGTCGCTGGATGCTGGCGAGCTTGCGGTAGGGCGCGTGGTCGCTGCTGCTGGGCTTGCTCGGGTTGATCTCGGCGGGGGTGAGTTCGAAGTAGACATTTATGCCGTAGCTGAGCGCGGGCATGTCGAAAGGCAGCCCCTGCATGCGGATCGGGCTCTCACGCCGGTCGTGTGGGCAGCGGTAGAGCGTGTTGGTGGTGGACCACCAGCCCGCGTCGTCCCAGCTGTAGCTGGTGCCCTCGTAGGGTCGGTCGGTGAGCGGCTCGTAGAGCGATGCCGCCCACGGGAGGCGGTTGTACCCGACCGAGTGGCTCGATCGGGGCAGGACGCCGTCGTGATCGTCGGCGAACTGCTGCATGGTGACCGAGAGCGTGCGCAGGTTATTGGTGCAGATGACCGAGCGTGCGCTGTCGCGAGCGCCGCGGAGCGATGGGAGCAGGATGCCCACGAGCAGCGCGATGATGGCGATGACCACCAGCAGCTCGATGAGCGTGAACCCGCGCCCGCGCCTTGGGGTGCAAGGCATGGCGTATCTCCTGAGTGAGTTGCGTTTATGCGTGATGGTGGCGCAGTGTTGGCGCGAGCATCGACGCGTTCAGCGAGACTGAATCGGTGCAACGGGGCTCAGGATCGGGGGGGCGGTGTTGGGATGTCGGGCTGGTTGAGTGCGAGGCGTGCGTCGGGCTCGGTGAAGCGGATCGCGTGGGTGTCGAGCGTGTCGGCGCTGCGGATCGGTATGCCGAACGCGAAGGCGATGAACACGCTCATGCTGCCCAGCTCGCCGGCATTGGTCAGCGCGTCTTCGTGGGGATTGCGGGGCACACGCTTGGGCTTGGGTTGTGGCTTGGTCGTGAGTGCGCTGGTGCAGCTGGTGTCCTGAATGAACTCGGCCACGCAGAGCGGGCAGGTGGGCTCGTTTTCAGTGGGCTCGACACAGAGGCACAGGTCCTCGCCGCAGAGCGACCAGGCGGGTCGTCCGCTGGCCCAGATCGCGATGACGGGTCCCCACCCCGAGTTCACACAGAGGAACCCGAGGATGAAGAGTGTCATCGCAACGAACTGGGAGCGTGACTTTTCCATCAGAACCAGAAATGTTACGGTCAGACAGCACTTGTGTCAAGCGGATATTCGAGCCAGCATCGCATCGACGGCCTCGAGCACGCGGGCTGTTTCGATGTGCTCGATGGCGCAGCGCTGCGGGTGGTCGTTGGCGGATTCGCTGGCAGGCAGTGTTGGGTCGGCGACGATGATGGACTCGCTGGGTGAGCCGTCGGGGAGGGGGGTGGTGGGGATGGTGGTCCAGCGCGGGTCGGTTGGGCCGAAGAGTGTGACGAGCGGTGTGGAGAGGGCGGCGGCGATGTGGCGGGGGCCGGTGTCGTTGGTGATCATGATCGCCGCGCCGTCGATGATGGGTTTGAGGGCGCCCAGCGTGTTGCCCAGCGCGGGCAGTGAGATGGGTGTGCATTGTGCCTGCGCGATGATCTGGTCGCAGAGGTCGGACTCGGCGGGTGAGCCGTTGATGAGGGTGAGGAGGTTGTGGTTTGTCGCGAGGTGGTCGGCGAGTGCGGCGAAGCGGTCGGTGGGCCAGCGCTTGGCGGGGTTGTTGCCGCCGGGGTTGAGGACGGCGTAGCGCTCGGTGGGGTTGATGCTGGCTGCTTGGAGGACCTGCTGCGCTTTGGCGCGGTCCTGGTCGCTGGTGCCGAGTTCCATGAATACGCAGCGGGGGATGGCGAGCGGGAGGTCGGTGCAGTTGGTGGGTGTGTGGATGGACCAGTCGACGGGGTCATCGCCGAGCAGGTGCGAGGTGAGGTTCCAGTAGTAGTCGACGATGGGGGTGAGCTTCCACGACTTGTCGGGGTTGCGCGGCGGGGTGATGGGGTCGGTGAGGAGCATGCCGCGCGTGTCGCGGTTGTAGCCGATGCGCCGGGGGATGAACGCGAGGCGGGCGATGAGGGCGGTGGAGAAGGAGTTGGTGAGCAGGAGGGCTGTGTCGTATTGGCGTGGGCGGACCTTGTTGGCGGCCTTCTTGGTGGCCATCACGCCGTGGGGCTGGAAGACATGCAGCTCGTCGAAGAGGGTGGAGCCGCTGAGGAGCTGGTCGTTGCCGGGGCGGCAGAGTGCGCCGATGAAGATGCCGGGCATGGCGTCGCGGATGCGCCGGATGGTGGGTGTGGCCATGACGACATCGCCGACCCAGGAGGGGAGGACGATGAGGAGGCGGAGTGGGCGGTCGGGCGACGGCATAGGGGAGGGTAGGGGGGGAGAGGGGTATGAGGGATTGGGGATTAGGGATCAGGGATTAGGCAATGGGGAAGAAGGTGGTGGAGGGGGAGTCGGGTGTGGCTGGGCCAAGCCCCCTCCGTCCGCTGGCGCGGACACCTCCGCCGCAGGCGCGGGGGAGGCGAGTCAGAGCACCACTGCGCCGGGGACGGCGAGTGGTGGCACCCTTCATTGGATTCAGGTGAGGGGGTCGTTGGCGCTGGGCCAGAGGTCTTTGCCGGTGTGGGCGCGGTGCCAGCGGTTGGTGGTGCGGCGGAGTTCGGCCATGAAGGCAAGTGCGCCGAGCTTGTGCGTCGCGAGGGTGGCGGTGACGGCGGAGTCGGTGGTGTCGAGTTCGATGAGCTTGATGCCGGTGCGTTCAGCGATGGCGCTGGCCGCGGACTCGACGGTGCGGCGGACCCTGTCGTCGCTGAGGGGGTGGGCGTAGGGGTCGATGGGGTGGAGGGTGGCGCTGGAGACGGGCGCGTCGGGCTTGGGGTCCTCTTCGAGTTCGAGGATGAGGCGCGCGGCGTGGGCGAGGTCGCGGACGGGTGAGTCGTGGGCGACGCGGATGGTCTGGGATTCGGGGACGCCGGCGGCGATGGCGGCGTCGAGGTCGCGTTGCTTGTCGCCGACCATCCAGGAGCGGGCTGGGTCGATGTTGAGTTCGGCGCAGGCGGTGGTGATCATGCCGCAGTGGGGCTTGCGCCACTCGTGCTCGACGGCGAGGTGCGTGAGCACGCCGGTCTTTGGATGGAAGGGGCAGGAGTACCAGCAGTCGATGAGGGGTTCGTCGAAGAGGACGCGTTCGTCGTCGTGCTCGGAGTGGGCGAGGAGTTGGCGCATGCGGTCGTTGCAGGCGTCGACATCGCGCATGGTTCCGCCGGCGCGGGCGACGCCGCCCTGGTTGGTGATGACGACGAGCGCGTAGCCGGCGTCCTTGAGGGCGATGAGGGCTTCGCGGACGCCGGGCACGAGCAGGGCGAACTCGGGCTTGAGCAGGTCGCCCCAGCGCACGCCTTCCCAAGCGTCCTGGGGGAGGTCGGCGTTGCGGTTGATGGTGTCGTCGCGATCGAGGAAGATCGCGGGGCGGGGTGTGGTGAGCGGGGTCGCGGGCATGTCACAAGCATATGTCGATTGTGAGGAAGCTGGATCAGCAGTGCGCGTTGAGCGGTATATTGAGTGAATGATGTGGAGTTTGCTGTATTGGGTGTTGTTGTCGGTTGCGTTGGTGCTGCTGCTGCGCGGGTTGTTGTGGGATCGTGCGGGGTTTCGGGGGCGGGCGGAGCGGCGGTGTCGGAAGTGCTGGTATGACCTGAGCGGGTGTGATGATGTGTCGCGCGGGGCGGTGGTGTGCCCGGAGTGTGGGAAGGCGCACAGGACGAAGCGGTCGATGCGCAAGACGCGGCGGGGGAAGCGGTGGATCTTGGCGGCGGTTGTGGTGTTTCTCATCGGGTATGGAATTCGAGTCACGCCCGAGGTCCGGGAGCGGGGTGTGTGGGCATCAGTGCCGAGTTGGGTGCTGATACTCGGGATCCAGCGCACGCCAACCATTGTTCAGAATCCGGATTTGGAGTGGGGATCGATCGCCTATGGACGCCACTCTTCTCTTGAGCGTGCGATGCAAGAACTGCATGTCCGATCGCGGGTCAAAGGGCTGAGTTGGTTTGATTATCAGTTGGCCGCTTGGCTTGCTCGGACTGAGACGGAGGAGATGTTGTGCCGGAACTCCCGATCGAGGTACGAGGGTGTCAGTCCGAGGGCTGCGGGGTACTGCATCTTGATATCACAGGGTATATCGCGAGGGAAGCTGGGTAGTTTTCACAAGGAATGGTTCCACTCATTGTTCTGGGCGGATGTTTCTGTCAGGCCGATGTGGCCTGAGAAATCGACGGTCTATGGACGGGTCGAAGTTTCGCACGCGAACCGCGACACATCTGGTTGGAATGAGCAGATGTGGTTCTGCAAGACAAGAGTGAAGTCGGGAGAGACATCATTCCTTTGGAAACACCCACAAACGGTTGGGTGGAAAGTCGAATCGTTTCCGGATGGTGGAAGAAGGAACCTGAATATTCGAGAAGATGCGGGTGAATCGATATGGGCGCTTCGATATCCGTTGTGGGATGATGGCTTGGTTCCGCTAAGGGTGTCGCGAAAGACCGGGCACGGGCGAGCAAGCGTTCAGGTGTATCGGACGGATGGCTTGTACTGGGCCCCGTACGACAATGAGGTTCTGGTTCACGACCAGCTCGTCGAGTTTGATACCAAGTTTTCAGGGACGATCGATGATTATGTTCAGGTCGTCGATGATGACGCGCTCCGTGACGAGATCGCCAGATGTATTGAAACCGAGGGGCTGTATTGGTATGACATGGATGGGCGCTGGCATGCGGCGTTCAGGCTCAGGCTGATCGATCAACCGAATCTTGGGAGAAGGCGCTACACATTCGGCAGCAAAGTGATCCGCTCCATTTCACAGATTGAAGAGCTGACTGGTCAAGCTTGGTGGGCACTGAACCCAACTGACGATGGTGGTTGGGAACTCGTGCACGGGGATGAGTATGTGCTGATGTACGGTTGGGCTGACGAGTCCAGGGATCCTGGGGCGTATGGCTACATCAAGAATCTCAGTATCAAATCCAGCCCGGCATTTTGCCTCCGCGACGAGCACGCCTCTGTTGTGGTCGGGGGAAGGCTGCGGTTGAAGGTCGAATGGAAACAGGTGCAGGTGCATGTGAACTGAATGCATGCCCTGATCTATTCAGAAATACACAAAAATAGAACAGTTCTACTTCCTTCCCGCAACCCGCCTTGGTTGCCGGGGTAGACACTGCCCGTGCAGGAATCGGGAAGACAGTCTGGTGGTCGCCTGATCGAGCGGGTGTTGCCCGTTCGGGAGGGGGAGTGGGGGCGGGTCGCGTTGTGCGCGGCGTGTTTTTTCTTCCTTCTGTTTGGCTACTTCCTGCTGCGGCCCATCCGCGAGGCGATGGGGGTGCAGCGGTCGATGGGTGACCTGCGTTGGTTGTTTATCACGACCTGCTTTGTGTCGTTGGTGGTGACGCTGGTGTTCGGGGGCGTGGTATCGCGGATGGATCGGCGGCGGTTCATCGCGCTGGCCTACCGGGCGGTGATGGTGTGCTTGCTCGGGTTCATTGTCGCGCGGCAGGTGCTCAGCGATGAGCTGCTGGTGTACAGCGGGTATGTGTACTATGTCGGGTTGAGCGTGGTGAACCTGTTTATGACCAGCGTGTTCTGGGGGTTCATGGCCGATGTGTGGTCGCTGTCGCAGGGCAAGCGTCTGTTCGCGGCGATCGGGATCGGGGGGACGATCGGGGCGCTGCTGGGATCCAACTTTGTGTGGTGGCTGGCCGAGCACATCCCGACCTGGTTGCAGATCGGGATTGCGATCGTGGCGTTTGAGCTGGCGGTGCAGTGTGTGCGGGTCATCGATCGTGGGACCAGGCCGCTGCAGTCGCGCGTGATCGACGCTTCGAGTGGTGAGCATTCGGACGACGCGCCTGAGGCGATCGGGGGCAAGTGGGTCGATGGGATGCGGGCGATGGTTCGCTCGCCGTACATGCTGGGGATCGGGCTGTACATCACGCTGCTGGCGGTGAGCAACACGCTGATCTACTTCACGCAGGCACGTCTGGTGGTGGATGCGAGCGATGAGCTGAGCGGGCGGATTGCGCTGTTTGCGCAGCTGGATGTGTGGACGCAGCTGGCGACGCTGCTGGTGCAGTTGTTTGTGACGGCCCATCTGATCAAGCGTCTGGGCATCGGGGTGGCGTTGGCGCTGCTGCCGGTGGTGACGCTGGTGGGCTTTGGTGCGCTCGCGTGGGTGAGCCGGATGGAGGGCATCGCGGGCTGGCAGGTGTTCGCGGTGTTCGCGAGTTTCAACGCGATTCATCGGGCGACGCGGTATGCGGTGGTGCGTCCGGCGCGTGAGACGCTGTTCTCGGTGGTGCCGAGCAGCGAGAAGTACAAGGCCAAGCCGATCGTGGATGTGTTCCTGTATCGGGGCGGCGATGTGGCGGGGGCTGGCGTGGAGCAGGGGGTTGCGGCGCTGGCTTGGGGCTTGATGGGCATGGCGATGGTGGCCGCACCTCTGGCGGTGCTTTGGGGCGGGCTGGCGTTTGCGCTGGCGATGTCGCAGCAGAAGCGGGCTGATCGACAAGACGAATCGAACGAGATTGAACTGAAAGCAACTTCAACGATCCCCGGCGGAGCGCTGGGGCCAACAGGGAGCACGATATGACGAGCACACGGCGGGAGTTTCTGGGGCAGGCGGGCGCAATCGGGATCACGGCCGCGATGGCGGGTAGTGCGATGGGCGCGGGGTGGCTGAGCCGATCGGGCAAGCCGATGAAGATCCTGTTTTTGGGTGGGACTGGGTTCGCTGGGCCGCCGACTGTTCGTCGTGCGGTTGAGAACGGGCACGAGGTGACACTGTTCAATCGCGGGCAGACCGGGCCGGACATGTTCCCGGATCTGGAGCACATCCAGGGCGACCGGTACACGGACCTGAGCGGGTTGGAGAAGCTGGTGGCGGACGGTCGGAAGTTCGACGCGGTGATCGATACCTTTACTTATGTGCCCAAGACGGTGACGGACGCGATGAAGATCCTGCTGCCGGCGATGGGGCAGTATGTGATCATCTCCACGACGAGCGTGTACGCGAGCAACGACATCGTTGGCATGGATGAGACGGCGCCGTTGGCGGAGATCAGCGATGAGCGTGCGGCCCAGGTGACGACGCACCGCGAGGTGACGCCGGATGTGTACGGGGCGATGAAGGCGCGCGTTGAGCGGGCGGCCGAGGATCTGTTCCCGGGCAGGGTGTGCGTGATCCGCCCGGGGTTGATCGTGGGCGATCGGGATACGACGGGGCGGTACTCGTACTGGCCGATCCGCGCGAGCGAGGGCGGGACGATGATTGCGCCGGGCAGCGGCGATGACTTCGTGCAGTACATCGATGTCCGTGACCTTGGTGATTTCACGATTCACTGCATCGAGCAGCGCCACATGGGGGCGTACAACGGTGTCTCACCGCAGGGCGAGCGCACGGCCCGTGATATGGTCGAGAGCGCGCTGCGGGTTGCGAAGAAGAAGCTCGATGTGACCACCACGCCCGAGTGGGTGGATTCGGACTTCCTGCAGGAAAACGGCGTATTTGCGTGGCAGCACATGCCGGTTTGGGTGCCCAACGACGCCGAGGGGTATCGGGGTATGGGGCAGATGAGCACGGCCAAGTCGATCCGTGCTGGTCTCAAGACGCGCCCGATCGATGATACGACATGGAGCGCGCTGAACTATTACATCGAGCGCGGCAAGGAGATCGAGGCCGAGCGTGGGGCGGAGTTCGCGGTCGATTGGCGGGCGCGCATTCGCGGCGGGCTGCCGGCGGCGCGTGAGCAGGAGGTGCTCGCGCTTTGGGAGGCGCACAAGGCCGAGGGTTGAGTTGAGGATAATAAGTTGATTCTGGAGGAGACGCGATGATGATCATGATCGCGAGCGCGATCGTGCTGGGCGGGCAGTGGGCCGGCACGTACGCGTGGACAGAAGAGAGCGGGCCTGCGCCGCAGCGGCGAAGCTCGGGCCAGGGCGTGTTGTTGCCGGACGGGCGTGTGTGGTTCGGCTTTGGCAATCACGCGGGCGGGGCGATGCGGGACTGGGTGGTGTGGGACCCCGATGCGGGCGAGTAGATCATCGAGAGGGGGCTGAGCGGTCACTGAGTATCAAACGAAGGGGATCAGATCATCTGCCGCACGGGTATAGTGGGGCGATGATCTGGTCTTTCTTGCTTTGGGTGTTGCTGGTGCTCGGTCTGGTTGTGGGCGTGCGCGCGTGGCTGTGGGACCGTGCGGGCTTTCGCGGGCGTGCCAAGCGGCGGTGCCGCAGGTGCTGGTACGACCTGACGGGTGCGGTTGAGCGTGATGATGGGTATGTGTGCCCGGAGTGCGGGAAGAGGCATCGCACGATCCGTTCGATGCGCAAGACGCGGCGGAGCTGGCGGCTGGTGGTGGTGGCGGTGGTGATGTTCCTGAGTGCGTATGCGATCGGGATCCGAGGGAGGTACAACAATCAGCAGTTTCGGCAGCTTGGCTGGCCCGTCCTAGTCCCGACACCGGTGTTGATTCTGACGATGCCCCTGATGCCTGATGAGGCGGGGAGTCTGCCTGATCGCAACTCGGGCACGAGTTCGTTGCCGTACAAGCAGCGGCCATTGGGGGAGCGTATCGCGCGAGAGATCGATGTTCGCCTCTATAAGTCTGAGAGTACAACGCTACTGGACCGATGGCTCTTTGAACGCATGGCCCGTCGAGAGTCATGGGCGACGCTCAGCGATGAAACATCCGTTCGTGGGCAGGTATACACCTATGTCTATCGGGCGCTGGCGAGGCAGCATCGTCTCGGTCCGGATGAGGAACATTGGGCGCGATCGGTGTACTGGATGGATGTAGAAGCGCCGGTTGCGCTGCCGCAGATGTCGCCGGTGTATGTCCGGGTGAAGGAGTTTCGGCGCTTGCTGAACGAGGGCTTCTGGCGGGTGCAGATCGGCAAATCGCTCTTTGAGCTCAGGCGTCGATCCCCGAACTTCGAGCAGATTCTGGTGCATGTGGGCGGTGACAACCCGTACCACAACAACTATGCCCGCATCGCGGAGTATGTGCGCTGGCCCAATATGTTGAGTAGTGTGAACTACGAAGATCTGCCGATCAGGGGGCGGATCTATGAGGGTGATCCGGATGTTGATGTGTGGTGGCCGGTGGGCGTGATTGAGGATTCGGTGCGGGTGAAGATTCTTTCGGTCGGCCAGGCTTCGGGGCAGAACTCGATCGGTCCGATCGAAGGCATCGAAGAGGTTGATGATCAGGAGACGCTTGATTGGATCAAGAAGGCGGTTGAGATCAGATTCGTCTGGGAGCGGCGATTCCCGATGGAGGGCGATGTGCCGATCGGCATCCGGGTGAGCTTCGATCGAGATCGGCTGCGTACGGATATCCCGGGATTCACCTTCGGCGGCTCGATCTATCTACATTGCAAGATCAAGGGGCCCCAGGCCTCGCTCTCCGGGAGTTACGGGTACCAGATGCTCATGAGCGAGCCGTCGTGGTGGGCATTGCGGGACGATCGGGATCAGGACGGTCGGCGCGTTGTCGATGGCGCGGGATCGATCGCGTTCAATGGGGGGCGATCGGAACTGCTCAAAGGCGCCTGGGGGTACAGCAACGCGGACGGCATCGGTGAGGCGTGGTTCGAGATCCTGCCGTACGGCAACACCGTTGGCGAAGGGAACTTTGCGCCGCTGTGGGATCTCGATGCCCAGCGGATCTGCGCCAAGCCGATCAAGGTCCCGCTGAGTGAGCATCAGATCAGGATGCTTGAGGGAGCGTGCAGGACGATGCTTGAGCGACAGGGCATCCATCCATGAGCCGTGCCTGCGCGAACCGCATTGTGGGAGTATCAAAGAGAGTTTGTATTAGAGTAAGAATGATATTTGTTATACTCGGATCATGATCTGGATGATTTCGAGTGTGCTCTTGCTTGTTGCTGCGCTGTTGTTGATCGGGGTCGGGTTGTTCTGGGATCGCCCGGGGTTTCGTGGTCGGCCGGAGCGGTGGTGCCGCAGGTGCAGGTACGACCTGCGCGACGCGGGCGAGGTGCCGGTGAAGTGCACGGAGTGCGGGCGTGAGCATGCGACGGAGCGGTCGATGCGCCGGGTGCATCTGCACAAGCGGGTGGTGGCTTTGGGGTTGGTGGTGCTGCTGGGGCTGCCCGCGTTCGTGCTGGCGCCGATGGGGGTCTATTACCAGCGGATGCCGTCGTGGCTTCTGGCGGAGTTGGTTACGGTGCACGGCACCGATGCGACGAAGCTCGAGACGAACCCCGGCGGGGTGCTGATCAATCGTCTGCTCGCGACGATGCACCCGAACCACGGCGGGCTGGACCTCAAGCGACCGATGAGCAATGAGGAGGCGCTGGCGGTGATCCGTCGGATGGCCGAGGGGAACTTCTACGCACCGGCCGGCTCGCAGCGCTGGGTCGAGACCAGCGGGGAGTGGATCAGCGGGCAGGTGTTCCGATTCCGAGCGCCCGGCGGCGGGTGGCAGTACCCCGACGGCACGCCGGCTGATGATGCGTTGAATGCGGCGTTCGAGAAGCTCTCGCAGGTTTTGCCGCCGTGGAATCCGAGTACGCGGGCGATCTGGCCCGAGGGCGCGATGGTCACGATCTACTCGGGGTTCGAGCATCCGCGCTGGCCGGTGGAGGGCGATCTGAATGAACGGGCGATCTTGCGGATCGAGGGGCACGAGGACATCGTGGCTGACGGGTTCAGGTCGTATTTTCACATCGATCCGATTGGAGAAGTGGGCGATCAGATTGAGGCGGAGCTTGAGCTGAGCGTGTTCAGGCAGGATCGATGGAACCGGGGGCCTGATGCGGAGCCGGCGAAGACCGAGCATTTCACGATCGGGTGGATGGTCGCTTCGGGTCTTGATCAGGTGCTTCAGACGACGGACAGCGAGCAGATCCGGGATGCGATGGTGACGCTTGTTTTGCCGAACATTGCGAGGGCGCTGGACAATCCCGGCTATGCCAAGGAGTGGCTGCGGCCCGAGTTCGATCGCATCGCGTTCGCGGTCGAGGCGGAGGTCTATGACGGCGACGAGCTGCTGGGTCAGTCGCAGATCTGGTGGATGGCGATCGATGGCGAGTGGGTCACCCGGTTGTTGAGCTTGCAGGGCACCACCATGGACCAGTACAACGCGTTCGGGGCTCGGTCGAATGAGGCGCGTGATCAGGGGACGCTGCGGGTGGTGATCCGGGGTGTGCCGAAGCAGGCGCTACGGATCACCGAGGCCGAGACAGCGTGGGATGGCGAGGTGGATGTGCTGTACAGCGATGCGGTGAAGGCAGAGGAAGAGTGGGCTGAGGAGCGGGCGCAAGAAGAAGCCCCGCCGGAATCGACGAGGCCTTGAGTGTCACTCGGGTTCGTTGATGACGAGTGTCTGCGTTGTGGAATAGATCGAGAGCATGCCATCGATCGTGATATCGACATCGCCGGTGAAGAAGCCGGCTTGATCCGCGGTCATCGTGATCACAATCGGCAGCTCGCCGTTGGGAGGGACTGGTCTGTTGAATGTCATCGTTCTCATGCCGAGTGTGTAGGTGCCGTCGTCGGAGTTGGGCCTTGGGTTGATCGATTTGATCGTGACGCCGTCGAGCGAGTTGGGGTAGAAGTCGAGATCGCCGAGCGTGCGCTGCTGCGGGAGATGGTTCTGGACCGTGATCGTGAGCTCGAACTCATCCCCGACGATCACATCGTCCGGGTATTCGAACAGCAGAGTGATGCCCTCGGGTGTATTGCCGGCAACAAAGTAGCCGAGCGCGATGATTCCTCCGACGCACGACGCTCCGAGGACGACAATACCAATCACGATGCCGATGATGATTTTCGTGGTTCTGCTCATGTGATTCTGTCTCGATGAAGTGTGAATGAAATGAGCTCGCATGATAACAAAAACCCCGCCGGAGATGGCGGGGCTGTGATCCGTCTGAGCGATTCACTATTCAGAAATCTCAAATTTGATCGGGATCGATGATTCACGGCCATCATCAAAGATGACCGTGATCGTCCCGAATGCTGAACCTACTCGGCCTGCTTCAGCGATGATTGTGATGGTGAGCGTGGAGCGGGCAGGCAGCGGCAGTGAGTACGAGTTCTGGACCCATCCTTCTGCGATGTTGCCGGTGCCCTGTGAAAACGCAGGTGCCGTGGAAATCGGCTGAAGCGCACCTGTCAGCGTGCGTCCTTCGACTCGGAGACCCGTGATCGTCCTTGGTGTTCCTTCAAGCTCTTCGATGAGCAATGGAATCTTGTACGGGATGGCGCGGGTGATCTCGTCCGGTACTGATGCACTGATGTGCACGCCCGAGTACGAGACCGTGGACATCTCCTCAAAGGTTCCAGGTTCGGAGAACATGGAATGCGCTACCAAACCAGCAAGACAGCCGAGGGCGAACATCACGATGCCGACAATGAGGATGGAGACGCTTCGCTTCGAAACCATTACGCGACCGTGACATTGCTGTCGAGATACACATCCTGGATGGCCTGCAGCAGGGCGGCGCCCTCGCCCATCGGGCGCTGGAAGGCCTTGCGGCCTGAGATGAGGCCCATGCCGCCGGCACGCTTGTTGATGACGGCGGTGGTGACGGCGTCCTTGAGGTCCGATGCGCCCTTGGACTCGCCGCCCGAGTTGATCAGCGGCGAGCGTCCCATGTAGCAGTTCGCGACCTGGTACCGGCACAGGTCGATCGGGTGCCCGCCCTTGCCTTCCTTGTCGCTCGAGCACAGGTCGGTGTAGATGCCCGTGTTGAACTTGCCGTAGGACGAGTCGCCCGTGTTGAGCGCGGTGTACCCGCCGTTGTTGGTGGGGAGCTTCTGCTTGATGATGTCCGCCTGGATCGTGACCCCGAGGTGGTTGGCCTGCGAGGTGAGGTCGGCGGATGCGTGGTAGTCGACGCCGTTGACCTTGAACGCGTTGTTGCGGATGTAGCACCAGAGGACGGTGACCATGCCGTATTCGTGGGCCTCGGCGAACATGTCGGCGACATACTGGATCTGGTTGGTCGAGTCGTCGGACCCGAAGTAGATCGTCGCGCCGACGGCTGCGGCGCCCATCTCCCAGCACTGCTTGATGGTGCCGAAGGGGATCTGCTTGAACTGGTTGGGGTAGGTCATGAGTTCGTTGTGGTTGAACTTGACGAGGTAGGGGATCTTGTGGGCGTACTTGCGTGCGGTCGCGCCGAGCACGCCGTAGGTCGAAGCGACGGCGTTGCACCCGCCCTCGATCGCGAGCTCGATGATCTTCTCGGGGTCGAAGTAGTCGGGGTTGGGTGCGAAGGACGCGCCGGCGGAGTGCTCGATACCCTGATCCACGGGGAGGATCGAGGTGTACCCGGTCCCCGCGAGTCGCCCGGTGTTGAGGATGCGGTTGTAGTTGTTGAGCACATTCTGATTGCGATCGGTCATCGCCATCACGCGATCGACGAAGTCACCGCCGGGGAGGTGGAGGCGCTCCTTGGGGATCGCGGGCGAGTCGAAGGTGAGGAGTGCGTCGTCTTCGAGGACCTTGGCAACATCGATCGTGAGGTTGGGCATGGTGGTGTTTCCTGCGATTGGTTCGCGGCGAAAGTGCTTGCGTGGGCCGATATCAGTCGCCGGCCCTCTCAGATGATCCTAGACCCGATCACCCCCACAGGGTGCCCGGGTCGGCGTGTGAATCGGGTTCAATCAGCGTCGCGTCGTTGTTGCTCGGCGTATTGACCCGGGTCGAGACCCGGTGCATCCCGAGCACGCCCTCGGGGCATGGACGGAGCAGGTCGGCGATCTCCCGCGGCGGGGTCTCGCGATCGAACCATCTATCGAGCGTTTCGGGCTCGAGGATGACGGGCATGCGGTGGTGCATGTCTTTGAGCTGCGTATTCGCGTCCGTGGTAATGATCGAGAACGAATCGACCGGGGACCCACCCGAATCGGGGTCGAGCCAGGTGTCCCAGACGCACGCGAGCAGCATGGGGTGTTCGTCGGCGCGGTGGATGTACCAAGGCTGCTTGTTTTTTTGCGACGGGATGTGTTGCCATTCGTAGAACCCGTTGATGGGGAGGACCGCCCGGCGGGAGCGGATCAATCCTCGATAGGCGGGCTTCTCCCAGATGGTCTCCGATCGCGCGTTGATCATCTTGGCGCTGATCGCGCGATCCTTGGCCCACTTGGGGATGAGCCCGAAATGGGCGGTGGATGCCCGCAGGGTGTGGGCGTCGTAGTCGGCGTGGATGATGGCGCCGGATTGGGTCGGGGCGATGTTGTAGGAGTTGGGATAACAGGCAGCGAGCGACTCGATGAGGTCCTCGTGCGGGTAGGGCACGCCGAGAAATAGTTCGAAGAGGCGATCGAGTGTGTATGGGTCGATGTATTGGGTGAAACGCCCGCACATGGTGCTTTCAGGATAGCGGGTTATCGCAGGTGCGTGCGATCGATGTCATTGATGCGGGTGCGGATACGCATGCGCCAGGGGTTGGTGATGGGGAGGCGCTTGGCGAGCTTCCATTGGAGCTCGAGGGGTAGCCCGTACCGATCGATCCGGCAACGGCTCCGTCCCCACGCGTCGAGGAGTCGCTCAGCAATAATGGAATTAACTTAGGCAGTGTTAGAGAGTCATATTAATGATCTAAAGGCTACACAGTTGGGAAGTAAAATAGAAATGTAGCATCAAGGTATTTTAGTGGAGTTCAGGTATCGCGCTATTGACAGACTCTGAAATGTGGTGTCTGAAGCTTTGCGATGGATCCGAGGTAAGCTCGCGAACCTGCCCGCAAGCATTCCTTCGTTTCATATAAAGCTCATCATCACTGCACAGCCGCTTAACAGCCTCCGCAATCTCGTGTGGAGATTCAGGGCGTACTTCCTCAGCAGCTTCACCTAGGAGGTCCAATGCAGGTACGACAGATGAGACGATCGCAGGACGACCCATGATCGCACCCTCGAGCGGTAACTTCGCGAGCCCCTCATTGAACCCCTTACGGGTTGGGGTGATTGTGATCCGGCTTAGAGCTAGCTCGTTCACCAGTTTTGTGCGGTCAATCTGCCCGAGAAACTCAACCTGCCTCTCGATGCCGAGTGCTTTGGCGTGTGCTCTATGAATGCTCAATGATGAACCGTCACCTGCAATGACCCATGTACAGAGTCCAGGGGAAGTGGTCTCAATGATCTTTGCTGCCTCAATGATGTCGCCAATGCCCTTATACTGCTCTGCACGACCCGCGAAGAGAATTCGATATGGCTTCACAACTGGCGGATCGATTACAGGGATGGTTTGTAGATCATACTGAGGAATATGAACGCGGACGCGACTTGGATCTATCCCCCATAGGATGAGCACCTGTTGTCTGATCTCTTCTGAAACTGCGACGACCTTATGAATACGCCGTTTTAAACTTCGCGCGCTTAACCTGAGGAGTATTCCTTTGGCCCCCTTGGGAGGGCTACCGCTGCGGATCCAGTATGTGTTGTGCAGACTCACGATCATTGGTACATTGGCCAAGGAAGCCCCCAGCAAACCAACTGGGTGCATTCCTGTAGCGATGATCATGACATCCACACGAAGCCTCTTTGCGAGTCGCGCAATTGCCCTGCCGTATCGATACTCATTCAGAAAAAAAAGTATGCCTTGGCCTTTGGGCTTCGGGAATGGGAAGACTGCAATCTGCCCTGCACGAGCTTTTGTTACAGAGTTGTTTGGGAAACAGAATAGCCTCCAACTTCGCTCATGAGCAAGGGAGTAGATTTCCGAGGAGTACGCCCTTGCAAAAATTCTCTCATCATGATGAGCGTTGTTCCACTTACGCAGTGTGCCTGCGACATCACCGCTTCCAGCGGCGAAGAGCACCCTGAGTCTGCGGCCATCTCTATCGGAACTGGATGTTTCTTGCATACTGAATTCGATCTTGATATGTGGCTCAGATTTCGTGCTCTCATCAGCCACTATTCATTGCGTCAAACGAGCTATACCAGTATATCCCCCTACACTGATCCGTCATGACCCAGACCCAAGCCCAATCGAGTGACCGCCAGCCCAAGCACCGCTACAACGCCCAGATGGCGGGGGAGCTCGAGACGCGCTGGCAGCGGTGGTGGGACGAGCAGGGGACCTATCGTCAGCCCAACCCGGGCGAGGACGGGTTCGACGCGTCCAAGCCCAAGTACTACGCGTTGGACATGTTCCCGTACCCATCGGGCGCGGGGCTGCATGTCGGGCATCCCGAGGGGTACACCGCGACGGACATCATCTGCCGATACAAGCGGATGAACGGGTTTAATGTGCTCCACCCGATGGGGTGGGACGCGTTCGGGCTTCCCGCGGAGCAGTACGCGATCCAGACGGGCGTCCACCCCGAGGTGACGACGAAGAAAGCCGTGGATAACTTCCGCAGGCAGCTGCAGCGCTTCGGGTTCTGCTATGACTGGTCGCGCGAGTTCGGGACGATCGATCCGGAGTACTACAAGTGGACACAATGGATCTTCCTGAAGATCTACCACTCGTGGTTCGACCCGGACGCGGACGAGGGGCGAGGCAAGGCGCGTCCGATCAACGAACTGATCGAGGAGTTCGCCAACGATGTGCGCAAGGTCAAACTGAACCCCGCAGCGACAGAATACACCGGCGCGGGTGACCTGCCCGACGGCACCGATGCGGGTCCCTGGTACTCGCTCGATCAGGAGACGAGGAAAGCCGTCGTCGATTCGTACCGTCTCGCGTACCTGAGTCAGCAAACCGTGAACTGGTGTCCCAAGCTGGGCACGGCGCTGGCCAATGAAGAGGTTATTGACGGACGCAGCGAGCGTGGCAGCTACCCGGTGTTCCGCAAGCCGCTGCGGCAGTGGATGTTCCGTATCACGGCCTATGCCGATCGATTGCTTACGGGGCTGGTTGATCTGGATTGGCCCAGCTCGACCAAGATCCAGCAGGCGGAGTGGATCGGGCGGAGCGAGGGCGCGGAGGTTGATTTCCCGATCATCATGCCCGGCGGGTTGGATCTGGGCGAGAAGCTGCGCATCTTCACGACGCGCCCGGACACCATCTATGGGGCGACCTACATGGTCGTGGCGCCCGAACACCCGCTGGTGGAGCTGGCGATCGAGAGCGAGCCCGAGGGCGTCGATATCAAGCGTCTGACGAACTATGTGGATTGGGCGAAGAACCGTTCCGATGTCGAGCGCCAGGAGAACAAGGAAAAGACGGGCGTTGCGATCGGGATCAATGTGATCAACCCGGTGACAGGCGAGCAGATCCCGGTGTGGACGGCCGACTATGTCATGATGGGTTATGGCACGGGCGCGATCATGGCCGTGCCGGGGCAGGACCAGCGTGACTGGGACTTTGCCAAGAACTTTGATCTGCCGATTGTTCGCACGGTGCAGCCGCCCGAGGGCTTTGAGGGCGAGGCGTACACGGGGGATGGGCCGGCCATCAACTCGGACATGCTCAACGGGCTGCACATCGCCGAGGCGAAGTCCAGAATTATCGGCTGGCTGAGCGAGAAGCATATCGGTGCCCGTCGTGTGAACTACAAGCTGCGCGACTGGCTGTTCTCGCGCCAGCGCTACTGGGGCGAGCCGTTCCCGATCGTGTTCGACGAGCGTGGGCACCATCACGCGGTTGATGAGACTGCGCTGCCGGTGTTATTGCCGCCGCTGGCGGACTATGAGCCGGTGGAGAGCAGTGATCCCCAGCCGCTGCTGGCCAAGGCGACCGATTGGGTCCAGACCACCGCTGGCGAGGCGGGCGTGTTTGGTATGCACCGCGATGCGCCGGTGCGGCGAGAGACCAACACCATGCCCGGCTGGGCTGGCAGCTGCTGGTACTACCTGCGCTACTGCGACAACACCAACAGCGAGCAGCTGATCGGCGAGGATGCCGAGGCCTACTGGATGGGCGAGGGCGGTGTGGATTTGTACATCGGCGGCAACGAGCACGCCGTGTTGCACCTGCTGTACGCCCGCTTCTGGCACATGGTCATGTTCGACCTGGGCATCGTGCACTCGCCCGAGCCCTTCCGCAAGCTGTATCACCAGGGCATGATTACGAGTCATGCGTATCAGCGTGGTGACAAATCGCTGGTTGCGGTCGATGAGGTCGAGAACCGGGGGAGCGATGACGACCCCTCCTATGTGGAGATCGCTACCGGTGCTCCGGTGCAGCGGATCGTCGCGAAGATGTCCAAATCGCTTAAGAATGTCATCAACCCCGACGAGGTCATCACGGAGTATGGGGCGGATACCTTCCGCCTGTACGAGATGTATATGGGCCCGCTGGAGGCGAGCAAGCCGTGGAACACTCGCGACATCGTGGGGCTGTATCGCCTGCTGCAGAAGATCTGGCGTCTGTGCATCGATGAGGAATCGGGCGAGCTGGTCTTCGCGGACAGCGCTGACGAGGCGACTGAGAAGCAGCTGCACCGGATGATCGCCAAGGTCGGTGAGGACATCGAGAAGCTGAGCTTCAACACGGCCATCGCGGCGGTGTTCGAGTTTGTGAATGTCGCCAAGTCGCTGACACAGTCGCAGATGGAGCGGTTCGTGAAGGTGATCGCGCCGTTCACGCCGCATGTTGCCGAGGAGCTGTGGCACAAGCTGGGGCATGAGGGTTCTGTCGCGACTGCTGATTGGCCGAGCTACGACGAGGCCATGCTGGTCGACGACGAGATTGAGATCCCGATCCAGGTGATGGGCAAGCTGCGCTCCAAGATCTACGCGGCCCCCGACACCGACGCCAAGACGCTCGAAGAGATGGCCCTGGCGGACGAGAAGATCCAGGGGCTGATCGAGGGCAAGACGGTGCGGAAGGTTGTGGTGGTGCCGGGGCGGTTGGTGAATATTGTCGCAAACTAGGGACTAGGGACTAGCCATTAGGGATTAGGGGAGGATCGCTCGCGATGCTCGCGTTCTTCTTTTCTTTCCCCTAGTGGCCAGTGGCTAGTGGCTAGTCCCTGTCCCCTTTCTTACCATCCCCCATGACCAATCCCCACGACACCTACACCTCCCCGCTCGCTGCTCGTAACGCATCGCCCGAGATGTGCAAGATCTGGTCGCCGCGTCATAAGTTCACGACTTGGCGGAAGATCTGGCTGGCGGTGGCTGAGGCGCAGCAGGCGTGCGGGCTGAACATCACCGACGAGCAGCTCGACGAGATGCGTTCGACGCTTGAGGTGACGGACGAGGATATGGAGTCGGCGGCGAAGTACGAGCGGGAGCTTCGTCACGATGTGATGGCGCATGTGCACGCGTGGGGGGATCGGTGCCCGAAGGCGCGCCCGATCATCCACCTTGGGTGTACGAGTCAGGATGTGGTGTGTAACGCTGATCTGATGGTGCAGTATGAAGCGGTCCAACTCATTGAGTCGAAAATCTCTCGTGCGGTGGCGTCGTTGGGCAGGAGCGCGGAGTCAACGAAATCGATCCCAACACTCGGTTTCACCCATTACCAGCCTGCCCAGCCGGTGACTGTTGGTCGACGCACGGCAGGTTGGGCCAACGAGCTGTATCAGAACTCACCATCGAATCGTGATGAGTTTCTTGGTAGCCTGTATCGATTGCGCGGCTTTGGTGGAGCAACCGGGACACAGGCATCGTTTTTGAACCTCTTTGAGAATGACACTGATCGAGTCGATCGCTTTGAGATGCTCGCGGTGTCGAAACTGCTCATTCAGATGGGGGTGATCGAAGACCAAGGTGTGGCAGAGACGCTGGGGCTTAAAGTCCGTGATGCGTGGATGTTCCAACTGATGGGACAGACATACCCGCGTTCACAGGATGCCGCAATGCTCGCTTCGCTCGCCAACATCGCCTCCGTCCTCCACAAGATCGCCACGGACATCCGCCTGCTCTCAAACCGCAAGGAGATCGACGAGCCGTTCGGCAAGTCGCAGATCGGTTCGTCGGCGATGCCCTACAAGCGGAACCCGATGAAGTGCGAGCGGATCTGTGGGTTGACGCGGTTTGTCATGAACCTCGTGGGCAACGCGTACGACACGGCCGCGACGCAGTGGCTGGAGCGCACGCTCGATGATTCGTCGAACCGGCGTTTGTCGTTGCCCGAGGCGTTCCTCGCGCTCGATGGGGCGCTGGACCTGATGCACACCGTGGCCTCGGGGTTGATCGTGAACGAGGCGATGGTGAAGCGGAACCTGATGGCCGAGCTGCCGTTCATGGCGACGGAGAACATCATGATGGAGGCCGTCAAGCTCGGGCGGGACCGTCAGGATGTGCACGAGGCGATCCGGGTGCTCTCGCACGAGGCCGGGTACGCGGTCAAGCAGGAGGGCAAGGACAACGACCTGCTCGAGCGCTTGAAATCGGAGCCGCTGCTTGAGGGCGTGGATATTGACGCGCACCTGGACCCGATGGCGTATGTGGGGCGGTCGGTCGAGCAGACGGAGCGGTTTATTCGCGAGGTCGTCGAGCCTCTGCGCGTGCGTTACGCCGATCAGCTTGAGTCGCTGGGCAGCGCCGATCGCGGGGTTTAGGCCCATCGAAAACGCGCAATTCGTTTGGCGTCATGGTGATCCTGAGGTAGTTTTCCTGTAGACCTGATATCGGTCCATTATCAAATCATTGCAGGAGAACACAAAGATGAATGCACAAATCAGCTTCGTCACGATGGCGGTCGCACTTGGAACCGGTTCCGCGAGTGCGGGGCTCACGGACATGACGATCCGCTACGTCACCGATATTGAGCCGTTGCTGATGTACGACGCCAACATGGACTCTATGGTCGTCGGCAATGAGAACTTTGATGTGAACGGCGGCGCAGAGCTGCTGAACTACAGCATCAGCGCGAATGGTGGCGATGTGTTCCAGAACCTGCCATGGAGTTCGGTCTCCGTGAACGCGACGGGCGGAATCACCGCCGGTGGCTTTGAGCACCATGTGAGTGTGATCGGCAACGCGGGTGGGTTCTTCGATATCCCCAGCAACGCCAATGCCGTGGTGTCATCGACTGTGACCTTCACGATCGATGAGGCCATGGACTTTGAGCTGCTGATCGATACCTACTACTTCGACAATGACGCGGGAAGCAGCTCGTTCGGGCTGAGGAATCTGGACACCAATGAGCAGTTCGTAGAGTTTCCATACGATGCCGGCAGTGTGTTCAGCGGAACACTCGAGGCCGGGACTTATCGTCTGAGCGCATCAACCAACTACGGTGGCGCGGGCTACAGCTTCAACCTCGTACCAGCGCCTTCGTCAGTGCTGGTGCTCTCGATTAGCGGACTGTGTGTGGTTCGGCGTCGTCGATGATCGCCCCGGCGGCGCTCATTCATCGCTGTTCTGACGCAGTTCTTCGTCGATCTTTCCGGATGCCAGGTCGCGGACCCAGGGCGACCAGAGGGTGATGAATGAGATCGCGAAGAGCAGGAAGGCGATCATGAACTGCCCGACGCCGCAGGCCGCGCCGACGGCCGCGGCGACCCAGATGCTCGCGGCGGTGGTGATGCCCTTGACGGTGCGCTTGGAGTGCAGGATGGCGCCGGCGCCCAGGAAGCCCACGCCGGAGATGATGTAGGAGAGCACGCGTGTCGGATCGACGCGGATGATGTCGGTCCGGCGGGAGGCGTCGATGATCTGCTCGCCAAGCAGCGCGAAGGCGGCCGCGCCGGCGCTGATGAGCAGCATGGTTCGGATGCCCACGGGTTTGTCGGCCCGCCCTCTTTCCCATCCCATGAGCCCGCCGAGCAGCGCGGCCACGCACAGGCGGAAGAGGATCGAGTACTTGTTGAGATGGATCGGGTCGATGATCGACTGCTGCGCGAGGGTATCGATCACGGCGGGGGATGACATAATCAGTTGCATCGCGTCATTGTCACCGATCGAGCAGGATGACGCAAGCCACGATTATTCTTCGCTTTCAGTGGCTATGTGCGCGAACGGCGGCATGTTCTTGCGTCGTTCCTGCCGGACCTTGCGTGCGCCCTCGACGATCGCGGTCCATTCTTCATCGGTGATCGACTGGATGCCCCGCTCTGTGGCGTAGCGGACGAGCTCGGCTCGCGAGTGTGTGTTGAGCTTGGTGTGGATCGAGTTGATCTGCTTCTCGATTGTTTTGCTCGATCGCTTGAGCAGGTCGGCGATCTCGTTGGTTGAGAGACTCTTGGCGATGTGGTGCAGCACCTCGAGTTCCCGCGATGAGAGCGCGTTGAGCTCGTAGAGGTTCGGTGATGAGAGGACGGGAATCTCAGATTCGGCGCACAGGCGGGCGTCGACGGGCGCGTCCTTGATCACCGCGAGGATGCCGTCGTGCCCGAACGCCTCTCGATCGAGCGGGAAGATCGTGACCAGGACGCGCGAGTCGGCGCTGAACTGGAAATGGCTCAGGGTCTTCTGGGTCCTGATGACCTCGCGCTGGATCCGCGCGCGTTCGGCGCTGGCGCTGGGCGTGAGGATATCGTCGAGCGTTGTGCCCATAAGTTCGTCGCGCTGTTCGACGACATCCAGGACGCGGAAGAACGATCTGGTGCACCAGAAGAGTCGGAGGTCCTGATCGCGGGCGACGCCCACGATGCCCGGTATTTGTTCGATGATCTCAAGGTCATCGGGTCGGATTGGTCTTGGGTTCCTTGGCAACTAGCTTTCCCCGTGCAACTTGCCATGATCTCTAGGTCGTGCTGCCCGGTTGATCGTTCTTGTAGGACGCGCCATACAGCACGGGCGCGTGTGGTCGTGGCGGGATGCCCTCAGGGGCAGCCTTGAGTATAAAGCGAGAGGAACAGCGAGACATCAAAGAAGTTGTACTCGCCGTCGATATTCAGGTCTGCGGTTGGGTTGCCCGTGGTGTATGCGCCGAGAAACGCGGAGACATCAAAGAAGTCGAGCATCCCGTCACCGGTGAAATCAGCGACGCACGCCTGCACCGGCTCGCCCGTAGCCCGGACCATCCAGGCGCTCACGAACGGGCTCTGGGACATGTGCAGGATGAACGGCGAGCTGCCCAGGTCGTTGAGATTGGGCTCCGGGTTGTAGAACAGCCAGCTGCGGGTGCCCGCGCTGGGCGAGTCTGGATCCGCCGAGGCGGGGTTGGCCCGGTTGAGCACATCCATCACGACCGCGACGAAGAACACGCCCTCGACCTCGGTCGGCTGGATGTCGTAGGTCACGAACTCGCCGAATCCGGTGTCGACCCATGTTCCCGATGTGGTCGAGAGCAGGATCGCGTCTGCGGGGTCGTAGTCGTTGTTGGGATCCTTGAGGATGGCCAGCGTGACGGCGTCGGAGCCGACATTGCCGTTGTTGTCTTCGATGTCGCCGTACGAGACGGAGACCTGCGTGATCACCTCGCCCCCTGGCTGCGTGTCGAACGCGTTGAGCCATGTGACATTGGCATCAAAGCCCGCTGGCCCGAGGTTGAAGCTTCCAACGCCGGTATCGAGGATGTAATCCACGCTCTGGGCGTGTGCGCCAATGGCACAGATGCTCAGCAGGCCGCAGGCGGCGAGCTTGAAAGGGTTGTGTTTGGTGGATTGGGTCGCTGAGATGGTACACATACTGGCTCCTTCTTCTGGCATCGGGCCAGAGGACACCCTCTCAGACAAAGGATAGTTAGACAGCACACCCTTGGGAGTCCACACGCGGGACACGAATCGCTATACTCTGGACCCGATCGCGGCATGCGTGTATCGGGATTCGTCCGCTGATGCGAACCGGGAACGAACCGGGATGAAGATCGGTGCGAATATGACGGGCCGGGAAACCGCCCGGGTGGGCTTATCGTTCGGGTCTCTTGACGGGCGATGAGCAGGGACAGACAGGTGGTCGCCGCACGCTTTGGTCGTGCCGGCGTGATCGGCGGCTTCAGGCCGCGATACGGAACGATTCAGACTGGAGCTTTGATCTATGGCAGCCCGCACCGGAGCAAGCGTCGGCGTCGCAGTCACCATCACGATCCTGGGCGCGATGAGTCTCGCCTTCTTCGTGACGACGATGATCTTCTATGGCAACGCGCAGAGCGCACGGACCGAGAAGCAGTCGATGGAAGAGGATGTGAAGGTCTTTGTCTCGCCGCAGGAGCGTGAGCACGCGGCCATCCGCGCCATCCGTGACGAGGCGACCCGTGAGCGTAAGACCGTCGTGGGCTTCCTGGCCTCGAACCAGTCCGAGCTCATGAAGACCGTGACCGGCGAGGCCTCGACCAGCATGAGCGAGCTCCGCAGCGAGCTGGCCGGCATCGAGGGCACCGAGGAGGGTTCGCTGGTGAGCCTGGTCGAGAAGCTTCAGGGCGAGATCGCCTCGCTTCAGGACCAGCTGGCAACCGCCGACGAGGGTCGGCGCTTGGCGCAGCAGGCATCGCAGGACGAAGCCGAGCGCGTGGCCACGATCGAGAACGAGTTCACCGCCAGCGCCAGCGCGATGCAGAGCGAGGTCTCGGACATCATCAGCTCCAACGACCAGATCCGCACCGGCTTCAACGACATCGAGCGCCGCCTGAACCAGCGCATCGAAGAGATCAGCGAGCAGTCGTCTGACCGCGAGTCGGCGCTGCAGGACACCGTGGCCGAGCTCCAGCAGGAGAACTTCCAGCTCAAGGAGCAGGTGCGTCGTCTGCAGGGTGAGGGTCGCGTGTCGATCTTTACCGGGCTTCCTGAGGAGGCGCTGGTCGATGCCAAGGTCAACCAGGTCAACCCGCTGGACAACGAGGTGGTCATCTCGATTGGGCGTGAGAAGAAGGCCGTGCTCGGCATGACCTTCGCCGTCTACGACGACGCGACCGACATCCGCGCGGACGCCAACACCGGCGACTACCCCCCCGGCAAGGCGGTCATCGAGATCATCAAGGTCGAGCCGACCTTCTCGCGTGCACGCATCATCAGCTCGTCCGAGGGCAACCCGATCGTGCGTGGCGATGTCGTTGCCAACGCGGTCTACGACCCCAACAAGACCTACAAGTTCGTCGTTGACGGGCTCTTCGATGTGGACGGCGACGGCGTCGCCTCCCGCTTCGAGCGTGACACCCTTGAGGCGCTCATCGAGCGCTGGGGCGGCATCCTCGTGGGCGATATCGAGGGCGACACCGACTTCGTGGTTCTTGGCGAGAAGCCCGTGCTGCCCCCGGCCCCCGGGCGCGGCGCACCGGTCTCGGTGATCCAGGAGTATGTCCGCCTGCAGCAGGAGATCCAGCGTTACGACGATCTGCTGCTCAAGGCCGACGCGACCTCGATGCCGGTCCTGAACCAGAACCGCCTGCGTACCCTCATCGGCGATTTCCCGAACTGATCGCGTGATCCGCGATCCATGACCGGTACCGCAACCATCCCGTCGCGATATGACAAGCGTGATCCGCTGACACCGTTTCAGCGCTATCTCACGCAGCCACTCGCCTACGGCGCGATCCGCACGGCCCTTGCCGGTGTGAACGCCATGCCGCTCTCCAGCGCCCTGCGCCTGGGGCGTGTGCTCGGTCGAACCTTCGGCGGGATGAGCGCGAATCGCAAGCGCGTCGATCGGGCAGTCGAACGCCTCACGGTTGCCATGCCCGAGCTTGACGATCAGGAGCGGTACCGCCTGGTGATGCTCAGCTACGAGCATTTGGCGATGCTGGCGGCCGAGCTGGCGGTGCTTCCGCGGTACCTCACCGAGGACGCGTGGAGCGAGATCATCGAGCTGGGCTCGCTCGAGAAGGTGATCCGTCCGCTGCTTGATGATCGCCCCTCGCTGCTGCTCACGGCCCACTGCGGCAACTGGGAGGTGCTGGGTTACACCATGGCGTTGCTGGGCTTCCGCATGCACGCGGTCTACCGCCCGCTGGACCTTCGCCCGGCCGACCACTGGCTGCGGCAAACGCGATCGCGGCGCGGGCTGGAACTGGTGGATAAGTTCGGGGCGATGCACCGCCTCCCCAAGCTGCTGGCGCAGAACGAATCGGTCGCGTTCGTCGCGGACCAGAACGCCGGTCAGCGGGGGCTGCATGTCCCGTTCCTGGGTCGACTGGCCTCGAGCTACAAGTCGATCGGGCTCATGGCGATCCAGCACCGGGCGCGGATCATCGTGGGTTGTGCCCAGCGTCAGTGCCCACAGGCGGGTAAGCCGGCCCAGATGAAGTACCGCATCGAGATCGAGGACCGCATCGATCCGGAGGACTGGGAGGGGCAGCCCGACCCGTTGTTCTATATCACCGCCCGCTATCGGCGGGCGATTGAGCAATCTGTTCGTCGCGCGCCGGAACAGTACCTTTGGATGCACCGAATCTGGAAGAGCAGGCCCCGCCACGAGCGGCTCGACAAGCCCTTCCCCGACTTGCTGCGGGCCAAGCTTGAGGCGCTGCCTTGGATGACCCAGGAAGAACTCGACGCGATCGTTCACCGATCGGACCTCGACCGGGCCGTGCTCAGGGAGCAGGGCACCAGCGAGCTCAGGTAGAATGACGGTAGCCACAGGGAGCACACACATGAGCAGCGATTACGAACACGCCCAAGGCAACGAAGAACTCGGCGGGATGCTCGAGGATGTTCGCGTGCTCATCGTCGACGACGAAAAGGACATCCTCGACGCCATCGACGCTGCTTTTCAGAGCGAGGGTGCCCTGACGCTGACGGCGATGGACGGCGACGAGGCCGTGCGGATCTGCAGCGAGGACCCGCCCGACATCGTCATCCTGGACATGATGCTCCCCAAGCGTTCCGGTTTTCTCGCGCTCGAGAAGATCAAGGGCAAGGAAGACTCGCCCATCGTGATTATGGTGACGGCCAACGAGGGCAAGCGTCATCAGGCGTACGGCGAGTCGCTGGGCGTCGATGCGTACATGCAGAAGCCCGTGCCGCTGGGGCTGCTGCTCAACAAGGCCGCGGATCTGCTCGATGCGCGCGACGAGGCCGAGGGGCTCATCGAGGATTGAGACCGATGCCCGTTTGAGCGGCGAATATCGGGGTGATTCGGGCTATTGTTGTCCGATGTCCAAGAAACGCACCCTGGTGCTGATCAAACCCAATGATCCGGCAGACGCGATGGCCGGCAACGCCCCGCTTGGGCGTGAGAAGGATGTCTGCGCGAGCCTGGAGGCGTACAACACCGCCCCGGACGGCAGCGCGGTCACCCGCCATGGCACCATGGTCCTGCACGGCCCGGGCTTCACGATCGAGTATGCCACGGGCCACGACCAGATCATGCAGGCCATGGTCATCGTCAACAACATGGATTTCGCCTACCCGGTGCTCTCCAAGCTCTGCCGGGCGCTGGGCTGGAAGATGCAGGACACCGAATCGGGGCAGATCTTCGGCTGAATGATCGGGTCAAAGCGTCGACCCGATCGGGCCGATGGTTCGTATAGTCATGTGAGCAACGAGTTTCGGAGTACACCATGCCGATCTACATCTACGAATATCTCGACGACAAGGGCGAGGGCACGGGCGAGCACTTCGAGATCGTCCAGAAGATGTCCGAGGACGCCCTGACCGAGCACGAGGGGCGCAAGGTGCACCGTGTGCCGACCGTTCCCAACATCGCGGGCAAGTGGTCGGACATGAAGGGCAAGAGCCAGCTGAGCAACGAGAACCTCGACCGGCTTGGTTTCACCAAGTACGAGAAGCGGGGCGATGGCTACATGGAACGCGTGGCCGGTAAGGAAGGCCCCAAGTCCATCTCGCTGGATGATTGAACAAGCGTCTGGTCGGGTGCCACGGGTTGCTCCGCCGAAGGTGGACAACCCGTGACTTCCGGACAACCTGGGCTCAGGTCATATCAAGACTCATGACAAAGGCGACGCACGGGTTGTCGCTGCGCGAGCAACCCGTGGCACCCGGAGTTGGGATCAACTCATCCGCTTGATGACTTGGTCCGCGATGCCAGCCGTATCGTGACCTTCGGCACTGACCCAGATCGAGGTGTGGTGTGCTCGCAGGCGTTTGAGCCAGGTGCGTTGGTTCTTGGCGAAGCGTCGCGTGTCGATCTTGATTCGTTCGATGGCCTCGCTTAGCGTGCAGTGCCCCTCGAAGTGCGCAATGAGCTGCTTGTAGCCGATTGCTTCGCGTGATTGGGGGCCGAACGCATCCGCATTGAAAAGTGCGCGGGCTTCTTCGACCAGCCCCTGCTCGATCATGAGCTTCACGCGCAGGTTGATCCGCGCATTGATCGCCTCCACCGGCCAATCGAGCCCGACGAGCACCGCTTCGGGGCGGGTGGGCTTGTCGCGGTCCCACTGGGCCTGCAGCTGGGTGATGGGGACGGCTGTCTGCAGGTAGACCTCGAGGGCGCGCTTGGTTCGGCGGATATCCGCGCCGTCGATGCGTTCGTGCGCTTCGGGGTCGACTTTGGAGAGATGCTCGCGGCGCTCTGGCTGGGTCATGCCCTCGACATGCTGCTTGATCTCGTCGCTGGGCTCTGGGGCCTCGAAGAGCCCGTCGAGGAAGGCCTTGATGTAGAGGTTGGTCCCGCCGACCACGACCGGGGTGATGTCGTTGGTGCGCAGTCGCTCCACGATGGGGTCCGCGCGGTGCAGCCAGTCGTGCACCGTGAATCGGTCCTTGAGCTGGGCGATGTCGATGAGGTGGTGCTCGATGCCGGCGCGTTCTTCGAGGGTCGGCTTGGCGGTGCCGATGTTCAGGTCGGTGTAGATCTGGTACGCGTCGGCCGTGACGACCTGCCCGGGCTGCCCGTCTGCGCGGCGGAGGCGCTTGGCGAGCTCGACCCCGAGCGCGGTCTTGCCGCCCGCGGTGGGGCCGACGATGACGGGATAGCGGTTGGCTGGTGGCACGAACGAGTCTAGGTGTTCACTCTCCTCCCCCGCGCTTGCGGGGGAGGTGGATCCGGCGCAGTCGGAGACGGAGGGGGGCATCGAAAGATCAGATGCTTCGATTCGTGATGTGCCCATAAGGAAACCGGAGAACCCCCTCCGCCTCGCATGCTCGGCACCTCCCCCGCAGGCGCGGGGGAGGAGAACTCAGCTGGGCTTGGTCGCGGGGAGCAGCCCGTAGAGCACGGCCAGCAAGCCGCCGAGTATCACGACGCGGCTGGAGGTTGGGCCGCTGATCAGGCGCTCCAGGCGTGTCTGCGGGCGGAGTGTCCGGTTGAAGGGCTCGGGCGCGGGTTCGATGGCCTCGATGAGCAGCGTGTCGTCGAGCTCGCCGGGTGTGATGATCGCGGCCCGGTCGCTGGGGATCATGCCCAGCTGGGTCATGGCGAGCAGTTCCACGGTCTGCTGGTCGGGGCTGGCGAGCTGGTTGAGGAACTCGCGGTAGCGATCGATGCGGAGTTGCTGGGCCTGCTCCAGGTGCAGCGTTCGGTCACGCTCGAGGCGCACGGCCCGCAGGTCCTCGTTCATTGGCAGCAGCAGCGCGGCCACGATGATCACCAGCCCGGCGCTGAAGATCATCCAGCGCCCGAGCTCGCCGGCGAAGTGATCGAGCGGGTTGGTACGCGCAGCGGTAGACACGCAATGGGTATCGTCAGATTGCCCGGATTCGCACGAATAATGGGGAGCTTGGGCCGGGTGCCACGGGTTGCTCCGCCGAAGATGGACAGCCCGTGATCTCCGCACAACATGGGCTCCGGTATTCATCAAGACAACGAACAAAGGCAGCGCACGGGTTGTCGCTGCGCGAGCAACCCGTGGCACCCGGAGGGGATGTCAGGCCTTCACTGCGCCGCCGCCTGTGTGCTCGAGCATGCGGTTGAGTGCGAGTAGTGCGAGCTTGGTCGCTTTGGGGTGGACGCTGACGACATTGCGGACCTTGATTTCGCCGCCGGGCTGATCGATCGGGGCGTCCTTGGTGGTGCCGATGCCGCACAGCCCGTCGAGCACCCAGAGCAGGTGCGGCTCGTCGATGCGGTACATCGTGGTGCAGAGGCACTGGCAGTCGCTGAGCATGCGGACATGCACGCCCTTGGCCTTCATCTCGTTGGCCATGCGGTTCACGAGGTGGACCTCGGTGCCGATGGCCCACTTGCTGCCGGCGGGTGCATCGCGCAGGGTGTTGATGATGTACTCGGTTGAGCCCGCGTAGTCCGCGAGGTCGACGACCTCCTTGCAGCACTCGGGGTGCACGAGGATCTGCGTGGGCTCTTCGCCCGCGGGAAGCGCAGCGTTTGCGCTGTGGATCTCGGCGCAGTGCTCGGGGCGGAACAGCTTGTGAACGCTGCAATGCCCTGCCCACAAAATAGTTGCGGCATCGTATAACTCTTGGGCGGACGCACCGCCGAATGGCTCGCCCTGGGCCGTGAGGCGCGGGTCGTAGACGCAGGTGTTCGCTTCGACATCGATGCCGTGCGCGGCGGCGGTGTTTCGTCCGAGGTGCTGATCGGGGAGGAAGAGGATTTTGATGTCCTCGCCGGGCTTGCGCGGTTCGGTGCCGCCGTTCATCGCCCACTCGAAGACCTGCCCGGCGTTGGATGATGTGCAGCACGCGCCGCCGTGTTGCCCGACGAACGCCTTGATGGCGGCCGTGGAGTTCACATAGGTGATGGGGATGATCCGCCCCTCCCAGCCCTGGGACTTGAGCGACTCGTGGATCAGCTCCCAGGCCTCGACGGTCTGGTCGTAGTCGGCCATGTCGGCCATCGAGCAGCCGGCGGACATGTCGGGCAGGATGACCTGGACCGAGTCGGGCGTGAGCATGTCGGCGGTCTCGGCCATGAAGTGCACGCCGCAGAAGATGATGTATTTGACAGCGGTGCCGGCCTTGGCTCGGTCTTCGACGACGGAGGAGGCGAGCTGGGAGAGCTTGAGCGAGTCGCCGAGGAAGTCGGCGTGGCGGACGACCTCGTCCATCTGGTAGTGGTGCCCGAGGATGACGAGCTCGTCGCCCAGCTGGGCTCGGCGCTGCTCGATGAGCGTGTTGAGCTGCTCGTCGCTCAGGGCGTGGTACTGGTCGGGGAGAGAGGGTTGCCAGAGCATTTGGCCTCCTGCACAACGAGGGTCGTCCGGGTCGGGTATTGTACGATTGAATCCCGCCCGGGGTCGCAAACTGGGCTGAAATCGGGGTTTGTGGTTTCCCAATGAGCGTGGTGCAGGAATGAGTCCCTTTCTCGTCATACTGATTGCGATCGGTGTCATCGCGCTGATTGCCCTGATGATCTACGCCGCGATCGAGGCGGAGAAGCGGCGCAAGCAGCGCATCGCGGACCTGCAGGCCTTCGCGTCTTCGCTGGGGCTCTCGTTCATGCCCGGCAAGAACCCGGACCACGACGAGGAGTACGAGCACTTCGAGCTCTTCCGGCGCGGTTTCGATCGGGCCGCGTACAACACGATCTATGGGCAGCTGGACCTTGGCAACATGGTGGTGGGGGTCAACACCGGTGATTTTACATATAAGACGCGTGAGACCTACACGACCACGGTCAACGGCAAGACCACGACACACACGCGTATTGTCACGCACCACTTCAGCTACTTCATCATGGAGCTGCCCTACATCCGGATGCCGGACATGCTGATCCGGCGCGAGGGGCTGTTCGACAAGCTTGCCTCGGCGTTCGGCAAGAACGACATTGACTTTGAGAGCGCCGAGTTTTCGCGGAAGTACTTTGTGAGGTGTGAGAGCCGCAAGTTCGCCTATGACATCATCCACCCGCGGATGATCGAGTTCCTGCTCGAGAGCAAGCCCGGGCTCATCGATATTGAGAACAGCAGGCTCTGTCTGAGCGACGGGTATAACACTTGGGAGCCGGCGCGCTTTTCGTCGGCTCTGGACTGGACGAGGAAGTTTCTCGATCACTGGCCCGACTTTGTGGTCAAGGATCTGTCAGAAGGGAGGGCACTATGAGCCCATTGGTCATTGCGCTGTTGGTTCTGGTTGGTGTTGTCGTGGTCTTCGGATTGATCGCGCTGCTGTGGGGCGTGGGGATCTACAACAAGCTCGTTGGGCTGCGCCAGCACCTCAAGGACTCGTGGTCGGGTGTGGATGTGGAGCTCAAGCGGCGCTACGACCTGATCCCCAATCTCGTGGAGACGGTCAAGGGCTACGCGACGCACGAGCAGGAGACCCTGCAGAATGTCATCGCGGCCCGCAACACCGCCGTGGCGAGCACGGGCAGCCCCGCGCAGCAGGCCAAGGACGAGAGCCAGCTCATCGGTGCGATGCGTCAGCTGTCTGTGGTGGTCGAGCGCTACCCCGAGCTCAAGGCGGATAGCCAGTTCATCAACCTGCAGGGCGAGCTCGCCGAGACCGAGAACCGCATCGCGTCAACGCGTCGGCTCTACAATGGCAATGTGCGTGAGATGAACAACGCGGTGCAGACCTTCCCCAGCAACATTGTTGCGGGGATGTTCAGCTTCAAGTCGGCCGAGTACTTTGAGATCGAGGACGCGGCGGTGCGTGAGGCGCCGAAGGTGTCGTTCTCGTAAGAGAAGCCATCGGCCATCAGCCATTGGCCATCAGGGAAGACAGGTAGCCCGAAGGTGACGAAGTTTCCTTCGGGTTTTCTCTGTGATGCTTGAGTCGCTCGAGCGAGCTAGATCACCTGCGGCACGCGCGTGCACTCGGGGCAAGGGTCGAGCAAACCGATGCCGGAGCGGTCGTACCCGCATGCGCGGCAGTGGCCGGGTGTGATCTTGTCGCGTTCAGTTTGCGAGAATCCAAGGAACCCGGGCTTGGCGCCGGCGAGCTTGAGGATCGTGGACGCCTGGGAGACGATGGCAAAGCCGACCAGCCACGGGAGCAAGAGGCAGACGAGCACGGTGAGCACGATGGTTGGGATGCCGATCTTCATCTTCACCTGCAGGATCACGCTCGCCACGACGACCCAGATGGATAGCATGCCCAGGACGATCATGACCGCGAAGAGCAGCGTGTCGGTGCGGTTCGCGTTGTTGAAGAACCAGACATTCCAGGCGATGACCGCGAAGAATGTGATCACCGATGCGAGCAGCAGGTGGGTCCTGGCGCTCGCGATGGCGAGCAGGTCGAGTTCATAGATCGGTTTCATATCGTTCTATCGTACTTCATTCAATGCCCCATAACACCCATTCGATGCTGAACATGCAATCCGTCCGCTTGATCGGCGTTGAGTATGACAGACCACACGCACACAAAGGGGGCTTGATGCGGCCAGGAATCAGTTCAGCGTTCGTTCTCCTCGCCATCACAGCGCTGCCGGCCATCGGTGAGCCAGAGCCGGGTGCACAACCGGGCACGACGCCGGCGGGGCAGGCATCCGTTCATGTCCAGCAGCACTCGTTCGTGCTCCACGACGCCAAGCGAGACAAGGACCTGCCTGTTCGGGTCGTCTACCCGGAGCAGTTCGCCGCCGACGGGCCCGCACCAACCATCATCTTCTCGCATGGCGCCTACGGCTCGGGCGACATGTACAGCCCGCTCGCATTCGAATGGGCGATGCACGGCTACATTGTGATCTTGCCCACGCACTCAGACTCATTGGCCATCGAAGGGAACGAGAAGATTCGGGAGTTCTTCGAGGGCACACTCGAGCGGAAGCGCCGCCAAAGACGGGGTGAAGTTCGCAAGGGTGATATGGATTTCGCGGATTGGCCCAATCGCCCTCGCGACATCTCATTTGTGATCGATTCTCTTGATGAAGTCGAGAAGCAGGTGCCCGAGATCGCATCACGCATCGATGACGACCGCATCGGCGTGGGCGGACACTCGTTCGGCGCGTTCACCACGCAACTCATCGGTGGGACCGACCCGCTCGGGCCGGGTGTGTTCGCTGATCCACGGGCGATCTGTCAGCTGCTCATCTCGCCGCAGGGCATCGGCGGCTTGCTTGCCGAGTCGTCGTGGAAGGGTTTCACCGGCCCAGCGCTCACGATCAGCGGCGACAACGACGGGGGACGCAACGGCGAGCCCGCCAAACCCTGGCGACGCGATTGCTTCGATCATTCACCGCCCGATTCACAGACGCTGCTATGGATCGACGGCGCCTACCACAACTTTGGCGGCATCACCGGTCGTGTCTTGCCCGGGCCCGATCACGGCCCCGCGAATCCACACCATGTCGAACTCGTGCAGCGAGCATCGCTCGCGTTCTGGGATCATCACCTGCGTGATCAGTCTGATGACATAGACGCGTTCGGAGCTGCGCTGCAAGCCGCGTTCGAGGGTGAAGCGGTGAGCATTGAGAACAACTGAGCGTTCCAAGTTGGCACGAAAAAGCCCGGCATATCTGCCGGGCTTGGATTCTCATTCAGATGTGATGATCACTTGCCCTTGATCGCCGCCTGCGCCGCCGCGAGGCGGGCGATGGGGACGCGGAAGGGCGAGCAGCTGACATAATCGAGCCCGGCGCGGTGGCAGAAGTGCACCGACTTGGGATCGCCGCCGTGCTCGCCGCAGATGCCGATCTTGAGCTTGCTCTTGACGCTGCGACCCTTCTCGATGCCCATGGTCACCAGCTGGGCGACGCCCGTCTGGTCGAGCGACTGGAACGGGTCCTCTGGGAGGATGTCGCGCTGCAGGTAGTCGGGCAGGAAGGTGTTGATGTCGTCACGCGAGTAGCCGAAGGTGAGCTGCGTGAGGTCGTTGGTGCCGAAGCTGAAGAAGTCGGCGTGCTCGGCGATCTCGTTGGCGGTCAGGGCCGCGCGGGGGATCTCGATCATGGTGCCGATCTTGATATCGAGCTTTTTCTTGTAGCCCATCTCGAACTTGACATCCTCGATGACCGACTCGGCCTGCTTGCGCAGGATGCTCAGCTCCTGGTGGGTGCCCACCAGCGGGATCATGATCTCGGGCACGGCCTTGATCTTGTTCTTGGCGCACTCGATGGCGGCCTCGACGATCGCCCGCACCTGCATCGAGAGGATCTCGGGGTAGGTGATGGCCAGGCGGCAGCCGCGGTGGCCCATCATGGGGTTCGCTTCGTGCAGCAGGGCAACCTTGCGCCGGACTTCATCGACCGAGACATCGAGGTTCGCGGCGACACGGAGTATTGCCTCGTCCTCGTGCGGCAGGAACTCGTGCAGTGGTGGGTCGAGCAGGCGGATGGTCACCGGGAGCCCCTTCATCGCGGTGAAGATGCCCACGAAGTCGTCTCGCTGGAAGGGTAGGAGCTTCTCGAGCGCGGCCTCGCGATCGACGGTGCTGCTCGCGAGGATCATCTCCCGCATCGCGGTGATGCGGTCGCCCTCGAAGAACATGTGCTCGGTGCGGGTGAGCCCGATGCCCTCGGCCCCGAAGTCGCGGGCACGCTGGGCGTCGGCGGGGGTGTCCGCGTTGGTGCGCACGCCCATGGTGCGGTACTTGTCGGCCCACTTCATCACCTTGGCAAAGTTGCCGCTGAGCTCGGGCTCGATGGTCGGCATGGAGCCGGCGAAGACCTCGCCGGTGGAGCCGTCGATCGAGATGAGATCACCACGCCCGAAGGTCAGTCCGCCAACGCTGAAGGTGCCGCCCTTCTCGTCGATGTGTATGGCACCCGCGCCGGCGACGCAGCATTTGCCCCAGCCGCGCGCGACGACCGCCGCGTGGCTGGTCATGCCGCCGGTGCTGGTGAGGATGCCTACGGCGCTGTGCATGCCGTCCACATCCTCGGGGCTGGTCTCTTTGCGGACGAGGATGACGCTCTCGCCCTTCTGTGCGCGCTCGACGGCCTCGGACGCTGTGAACGCAGGGTGTCCCACGCTTGCGCCGGGCGAAGCGGGGAGCCCCTTGGCCAGCAGCTTGTCGCTTGATTTCTTGCTCGGATCGAAGCTGGGAAGCAGCAGCTGCGTGAGGTCGCCCGCTGGGATGCGGAGCAGCGCGGTCTTCTCGTCGATGCGCTTCTCCTTAACCATGTCGCAGGCGATGTTGACGGCCGCGGGGCCGGTGCGTTTGCCGGTGCGGGTCTGAAGCATGAACAGTTCGCCGCGCTCGATGGTGAACTCGATGTCCTGCATGTCGGTGTAGTGATCCTCAAGGATCCCCTTGATCGACAGCAGCTGCGTGTGGACTTGCTTGTTCCACTTGGGCATCTCGCTCACGGGCTGGGGCGTGCGGATACCCGCGACGACATCCTCGCCCTGCGCGTTGATGAGGAACTCGCCGTAGAACCGATTCTCACCGGTCGAGGGGTTGCGGGTGAAGGCGACGCCGGTGCCGCAGTCGTTGCCCATGTTGCCGAAGACCATGGTCTGGACATTCACGGCGGTGCCGTTGAGCCCAGTCATGCCCTCAATGCGGCGGTAGCTGATGGCCTTGTCGGCGTTCCACGATCCAAAGACGGCCTCGATCGCCAGTTGCAGCTGCTTGAGTGGGCTCTGCGGGAAGCCGGCGCCGACATGCTTCTTGTAGACTTCCTTGTACGCCTCGCACAGTTCCTTGAGTCCCTCGGTGGGAACCTCGGTGTCGTTGAGGACGCCGTACTTGCTCTTGATCTCATCGAACGCAAGCTCGAAGTGCTCATGGTGCACGCCCATGACGACATCGCCGTACATGTTGATCAGGCGGCGGTAGGCGTCGTACGCGAAGCGCTCGTTGCCGGTGGCCTCGGCGAGCCCCTTGACGGCCTTGTCGTTGAGCCCGAGGTTGAGGATGGTGTCCATCATGCCCGGCATCGAGACGGCCGCGCCCGAACGGACAGAGACGAGCAGCGGATTCTTGTCGTCGCCGAACTTCTTGCCGCGCTGTTTTTCCAGCAGCGTCATGTGCTGCTTGACTTCGTCCAGCAGTCCCTTGGGGAGCTTCTTGCCACTCTTGTAGTACGCGGCACAGGTGTCGGTGGTGATGGTGAAGCCGGGGGGCACGGGGAGCCCGATGCTGGTCATGTCGGCGAGGTTCGCGCCCTTGCCGCCCAGCAGC
>JAGQON010000020.1 GCA_020427395.1 Phycisphaerales bacterium | reverse complement strand
TAGCTCTTTGTATGCAAGCATGATCCCTTTGAGTTCTGGCACTCTGAATTCCGGTTCAATGTAGATCTCTGCTTGCTGATCCCAGATCGCGTTACAGATCGACCGCTCAGTCGCTATGTACTGCTTGTAGCTCTCGAAGCGAACTATCTCTTCCCAATGATCCATGCACATACGATACTGTACCGATAGCGCTATTGCGACCCATGCTCAATACATCAATGCCATTTATTTTCATCGTAAAATCCATTGATTTGATTCATGGAGTCATCAATCCGATACTACCAGTGGAATCAGGAGTCCCCCACTTCCACGAAGGAGCAACACCATGGCAGGCGACCCGTTCAATGCTCGCGAGACCCTCTCGGTCAACGGCAACGACTACAGCTACATCAACCTCAAGTCCCTCCAGGAGCAGGGCGTGGGCAACATCGACACCATGCCCTTCTCAATCCGGGTGCTGCTCGAGGCGATGGTCCGGAATCTTGACGGGTTCATTGTGACCAACGACGACATCTCGGGGCTGGCGAACTACAACGCCGGGGATGTGAACAGCGTGGAGATGCCGTTCATGCCCGGGCGCGTGGTGCTGCAGGACTTCACCGGCGTGCCATGTGTTGTGGACCTGGCGGCGATGCGGGACGCGATGAAGAACCTCGGCGGCGATCCCGAGCAGATCAACCCGGCGGTGGCGTGCGACCTGGTCATCGATCACTCGGTGCAGGTGGACGACTTCGCGACGCGCGTCGCGCTGACGATCAACGCGGAGAAGGAGTTCGAGCGCAACAACGAGCGGTACTCGTTCCTCAAGTGGGGGCAGGAGTCGCTGGACAACTTCCGCGCCGTGCCGCCCGCCACGGGCATCGTGCACCAGGTGAACCTGGAGTACCTGGCGCGAGGCTGCCTGACCAAGGCGCAGGACGGAACCAAGTGGGTCTACCCCGACTCGCTGGTGGGCACCGACTCGCACACAACCATGATCAACGGCGTGGGCGTGCTGGGCTGGGGCGTTGGTGGCATCGAGGCCGAGGCCGTCATGTGTGGTCAGCCGGTGTACATGCTCACCCCCGAGGTGGTCGGCTTCAAGCTCAAGGGCAGGCTGCCCGAGGGCGCGACGGCGACCGACCTCGTGCTCACCGTCACCCAGATGCTCCGCGCCCACGGCGTGGTCGAGAAGTTCGTCGAGTTCTTCGGCGACGGCATGGCCGAGCTGAGCATCCCCGACCGCGCCACCATCGCCAACATGGCGCCAGAGTACGGCGCGACCTGCGGCTTCTTCCCGATCGACAAGAAGACCATCGAGTACTTCCGCTTCACCGGCAAGACCGAGGAAGAGGTCGCGCTGACCGAGGCGTGGGCCAAGGCATCGGGCTTCTTCTGGACGCCGGATGCGCCCGAGCCCAAGTTCGCCAGCGTGCTCGAGCTCGACCTTGCAAACATCGAGCCGTCACTCGCAGGGCCCAAGCGTCCGCAGGACCGCATCGGGCTCAAGGACATGAAGCCACAGTTCCATAAGGACATGGTGGACACCTTCGGCAAGTCGGCCCCGAGCGAGGCGATCGATCTGGGTGGCTTTGCGGATGAAGGCGGGCAGGCGGAGAACGCGCCGGTCAATCCGCCCGAGGAAGACATGGCCTCCAAGGACAAGGGCTTCGCCCGCGTGAAGCTGACTGAGGCATCGCACCCGCAGCAGGTCGGGCAGGAGGTCACCCTGCGTCACGGCTCGGTGGTCATCGCGGCCATTACCAGCTGCACCAACACCAGCAACCCCGATGTCATGATCGCGGCCGGCCTAGTCGCGAAGAAGGCGCGAGCGCTGGGGCTGACGCGCAAGCCGTGGGTCAAGACCTCGCTGGCGCCGGGCTCGAAGGTTGTGACGGAGTACTACGAGCGTGCAGGCCTGACCGATGACCTCGAAGCGCTCGGGTTCCACACCGTGGGCTACGGCTGCACGACTTGCATCGGTAACTCGGGCCCGCTGCCGCCGGAGATCGAGCAGGGCATCAAGGACGGCGACCTGGTGTGCACCTCGGTGCTCTCGGGCAACCGCAACTTCGAGGGTCGTGTACACCCGGCGGTGAAGGCGAACTACCTCGCGAGCCCGCCGCTGGTCGTGGCGTACGCCATCGCAGGTACGGTGGACCTGGACCTTGCGAACCAGCCGATCGCTAAGACGCCCGATGGGAAAGAGGTCTACCTCAAGGACATCTGGCCGACCCGCAAGGAGATCGACGAGGTGGTCAACAGCGCTGTAACGACGCAGCAGTTCGAGGAGAAGTACGGGGCCGTCTACACCGAGAACGAGACCTGGAACAAGGTGCCCGTGAGCAAGTCCGAGCTGTACGGCTGGGAGGACAGCAGCACCTACATCCAGAACCCGCCGTTCTTCGAGGGCATGACCGAGGAGGCCCCGGGCTTTGGCACCATCGGTGGCGCACGCTGCTTGGCGCTGCTGGGCGACTCGGTGACGACGGACCACATCTCGCCGGCCGGGCGCATTGAGCCCGAAACCCCGGCGGGCCAGTACCTGATCGCGCAGGGCGTGAAGCCGCACGATTTCAACAGCTACGGCTCGCGCCGCGGCAACGACCGTGTGATGACGCGCGGTACCTTCGCCAATGTGCGTGTGAAGAACAAGATCGCGCGCCAGGGCGACAAGCAGCCCGAGGGCGGCTGGACCCGCAACTTCACCAAGGGCAACGATCTCTCGTCGGCCCCGGTGGAGTACATCTGGGACGCCGCACAGGACTACAAGAAGGCGGGCACGCCGCTGGTTGTGGTCGCAGGCAAGGACTACGGCATGGGCTCGAGCCGCGACTGGGCGGCCAAGGGCACGCTGCTGCTGGGCGTGAAGGCCGTCGTCGCCGAGAGCTTCGAGCGCATCCACCGCAGCAACCTGGTGTTCATGGGCGTGCTGCCGCTTGTATTCAAGGACGGGCAGAACGCGGGCTCGCTGGGCATCAAGGGCGACGAGACCTTCGACATCCTGATGCCCGACCCGGTCGAGCCGCGCTGCGATGTGACCGTCAAGGCGACCCGCCCGGACGGCAGCGGCTTCGAGTTCGTCGCGGTGTGCCGCATCGATACGCCGGTGGAGATCGAGTACTTCAAGAACGGCGGTATCCTGCACACGGTCATCCGCAAGAAGCTCAATGAGAGCAAGCAGATGGCGTAAGGCGTATAACAACCGTGTCACGATGAGGGGATCGAGTCGCTCGATCCCCTTTTTCGTGCGCGTCTGTTACACCGGTGTGACTGCGACACACCCGATGGCATCGTATCTTCAGGATCAACTGATCCACACACGGAGACACACGATGCACTCATGCCTTTCCCCAGCGTTCGTATCCGCCGTACTTCTCTGCGGCGGAGTTTCGAGCCACTGCGTTGCCGCGACACCGCAGGGCGAGCTGCCGATCACTGAGATTACCGCATTCAAGGACGGCCACGCGTTGGTTGTTCGCGCGGGGGCGGTCGCGCTCGATGCGCAGGGCGACGCGGTGCTGACCGACCTGCCCCGTCCGGTTCTCGGCACCTTCTGGGCCGACGAACGCGAGGAGCGTGCGGCGCTGGCGTCAGTTGTGTCCGAGCGGGTGGAGCAGGCGGAAACGCTGACAGCCTCGAGCATCTCAGCGCTGCTGCGAGCAAACATCGGGGCCCGCATCGCGTTTCTCGATCCTCGCAACGAGCTGCGTGAGGGCAGACTCTTGGACATCATCCAGCCGGGTTCCGACTCAAACGCGTCCGCACAAACGCACTCGGTCTGGAATGGCGTTTCTTGGCAGCCGCAGTCCTCCAACCCGCAGCCGCTGGGCGAGGGTTCGTTCCTCGCGATTGTCGAGACCGAGTCCGGGGTCGCGACGGTCCCGGTTGAGCAGATCCGGGATCTGCGCTTTCTCAACGGGCTGCCGAAGACCAGTATGGATATCACGCGCCAACGCGAACGCATGACGCTCGATCTGGAATGGGAGGGAGAAGCACCGGATGAGGGCGATGTGCGTCTGATGTATGTGCAGAAAGGCGTGCGGTGGATCCCGTCGTACCGCGTGACCGTGATCGATGATGAGCATGTCCGACTGGAACTGCAGGCCACCATCGTCAATGAGCTGGCGGACCTTGACGATGTCACCATGCACTTCGCGGTTGGTGTTCCCAGCTTCGCCTTCGCCGACTCGCCCGATCCGATGGGGCTGCAGAACGCGATGGCCGGGTTGGGCCCCTACTTCCGGGCGGCTTCCGAGACCGGGGCCATGTTCTCCAACGCGATCATGTCGCAGACGGCCATGAGCAGCTACGACGCATCGGGCTCGGCGGGATCGCCGCCCGCATCGCCGGAGCTGAGCGGATCGGAGCGGGCCGAGGACCTGTTCGTGTACACGGTGGACCACATCAGTCTCCGCAGGGGTGCTCGCATGGTGGTCCCGCTTGTGTCGTACGAGGTGTGCTACGAATCGCTCTACCGGCTGGAGATCCCCGCCCGCCCGCCGTTCGACGCCACGAGATCGATCGCCAATGAACGCAGGACCGCGATCGAGCGTGCGCTCTCTCGCCCCATTCCGACGCATGTGCTGCGGATCATCAATGACAACGACGAGCGATACCCGATCACCACGGCCCCGGCGTTGATCATCAAGAACGGGCGGACGCTTGCGCAGGGCATGCTCGGCTACACCGCGCCGGGTGGCACGAGTGACCTGGAGGTCGGCAAGGGTGTCGAGATCGGTGTCGAAACCTCGGAACACGAAGGCGAGCGGGAGCTCAAGGCCGTTCGCTGGAACAACAACGACTACGCGCGTGCCCGCGTGGATTTCAGCACCACGATCACCAACCGCAAAGACACACCGGTCCGCCTCGAAGTGGTCAAGATCGCCTTCGGCGAGCAGGCAACCGGCGGCCAGGACGCGCAGGTCGAGATGCTCAGCCCCTACGACCCGATGCTGGGCAGCGAGGACGAATGGAACTGGTGGCGAGGCTACAACTGGCCCTGGTGGTGGGGCCGATTCAATGGCGCGGCCCGGTTCCGCTGGGACATCACCATCGAAGCGGGCGAGCATATTGAGCTTGATGCGAGCTGGGTGTACTACTGGCAGTGAGTTGATGTAGTTACATGCGATGATCCGTTCGAACCTGAAAAGTGCAATCTGGCGATGTGAGTGAATCTATGATTTGATATCTTGAGGCACACCCGGCGGGTGTGCCTTTTCGTATACTGCTCTGCAGTGAATAATCCATCTACAACGAATCCAGCAGACGATACCGTGACTCTCGAATGGGACAGCGATGGTCTTGCGACGCTGCAGCTCTACGCCTGGTCCTATGCCAGAAAATGGGAGGACAAGAACAAACTGCCTCAAAAGATCTTCTTTGCCCTGGTATTACTGGTTCTGATCTTTGCTGGTCTGTTTGTGATCTATACCAGCCTGATCAAGGATAAGTTCTGGAATGTCGTGCTTGGAGTTGGTGTCTGCTACTTCGTGTGGTATGCATTTCACTCGATCTTCTTGACCACAACGAAGAGAATCGAACAGAGATACCTTGCCCACTTCAAGTCATCTGTTGAACATGACATGATGGAATCGACTGCGGGGCATTGGTCGTGCTCAATTCATCAGTCAAGGATCGAGTTTCAATCCACTGAGCGCGGTCTCACAGTTGTATTCAATCTCGCGGAGATCAGTCGGATCGTTCGGATTCGCGGGCAGATCGCATTCTTCGCTGGTGAGCATCTAAGAGGTCACATTCCAGATCGTAGTGTAAATGAAGTTGAACTGTTTGATCTCTTGTGTGAGCGATTGAGGTCAGCCAATTCGCAAGCTGAGGTTATTGAGATAACTTGAAGCTCGGGTTGGCTGACTCTCAACACTAACCACCCCCTATCACGAATAGATCCTGCGTTTAATCTGTACCCATGACTCGTTACCTTCTCATGCTCATCACATTGCTGACGCTCCCAATGGGCGGCTGCCTCCCGCAGGGCTGGACGCGAATCAGCGTTGAGTACAGCGATCAACTCACACCGATACAGAGTGAACGGCACTACGGAGAGATCTTCGCGTATGTCTCGATCAATGGCAACCGGCCGTTGCGGATGCTCGTGGATACCGGGGCGCCAGTGCACAGCATCGTCGAGCAGGCCGCGGCAGAGATCGGTCTGGAGCCATCGGGAACACTGTACCTTGGTGATTATGCCGGCAGCTATCAGGACCAGCCCACAGCGAGTGTCGAATCGATGCTCTTGGGCGGGCTTGCGCTCAGCGACTTCGACATCGTGATCGTGCCCGACAAGGGGGACGATCGGGTCGATGGTGTGCTGGGCATGCTCGGGCTGCGAGAGAGGACGCTCACACTCGACTTCGTGAGCGGCGAGATGACGATCAGCGACACACGGCTCAGCCGAGATAATCCCGGTGTCGTTCCGTTTCGTACGACCCATGACAAGAAGATCCTGATCCCGATGCGGCTGGAGGATCGGCGCGGGATCGTGCATGAGTACTGGGCCACACTGGACACAGGACACAACTCCGACCTGCTGCTCGGACCGGTTGCGACGCTCGCGTGCCTCGATCGGAGCGAACTGGCGTATCGAGCACAGGCCGTGGGCGTGCACGGGCTGCAATGGGATGCGGAGTATTACCCGACATACGGCCCGGCTCGTGTTGGCAACATTCTTTACGAGGGGATCGTGGCCGGTGCGAACCAGGCCTCGAACAATATCGGCGTGGGATTGCTTGAGGGTTGCCGCGTAACAATCGATTGGGTGTCCAAGCTCGTACGAATCCAACGACTCGATGGGGCGACACGGCTGATCGCATGCGAATCGCTTGGGTTCTTTGGGCTGTATGCCGATCGTGATCGGTACTGGGCCGCAGTCATCCCGGGCTCAATCCCGGAGCAAGAAGGGCTCACGCATCATGACTCCATCATCAGAATGAACGGCGATCCGGTTGATGAGCGGTTTGATATGACTGACCTCTGGCCGATCCCTGACGGTGTCGGGGTAGTCGAGATCGAGTATATCGATGCTGAGACCAGTGAGACCAAGCGTACGATCATTCCGATCAAGTAAGATACTCTTGGAGGCACATATGTCCGACCTGAACAGCACACACAACCGCATCGTCTGGTGCGATATCCATGTTGATGATCTCGATCGCGCCTGCGTGTTCTATGAGGGCGTCATGGGCATCAAGTGCCCGCAGGACACCTTCGGCGATTTCCGCTTCGCGGTGATGGAGCACGACCAGGGCAACGGCGGGTGTCTGGTGCCGCGTCAGCCCGGGCAGGCGCGCCCGTCGGGGCATGGCGTCATGATCTACCTCAATGTCGATGGGCGGATCCGCGATGCGGTGAAGAAGGTTGAAGAACTGGGCGGCAAGGTCGTGCAGGGTGTGCACGCGATCGGGCCGCACGGGTGCCGAGCGCTGATCGAGGATTCCGAGGGGAACCCGATGGCGCTGCACAGCCAGACAGATCAATAACGACAAAAAAACAGCCGCCCGATCGGCGGTTTTGGTCCCACCTCCCGGGCGGCTTGTGCGATCGCGGGGCGCTTGGCCCCGCGGTGTTGTTGTGTTACTTGCCCTTGGTCGGCTTGGGTGCCGGCTTGGGAGCAGCGGGCTTGGTCCCTGCGGTGGGTGCGGGCTTGTTGGTCGGGGTGGTTGGCTTGCCTGCCATCGGTGCAACTCCTAGGAGTGTTTCGCCGGCTCGCGAAGTGCGCCCGGCATGCACAAATGCTCGCATATCCGCGATGGAATGCAAGATGCGCAGAATCACGCACACGAAGTTCCGAAAGATTTCATCTGCGCAGAGCCCCGAACGGGGTGGCTTCTGATCGACCGAACACCCTTACCCGGTGGATTGCATCGCGGCAGCGACGGCGTTGATGCTCGCCTGAATCACCTGCGCCATGTCGCCCTTGGCGTGCTCGTCCTGCAACGCGCGGTAGCGCTTGAGCAACTCGATCTGGGCGAGGTGGAGCACATCGGTCATGGGGTTGCGCTGCAGGATCGAGCGCCCGACGACGGGCGAGTGAGCCATCAGATCGTCGTTACCGGTTGCCTCAAGGATGGCCTCGGTCGCCCGGCGGTGCTCGGCGTGGATGCGCTCGAACATCGCTTCGCCGCCCGGGGCGCCGATGGCGTAGCGGTGCAGGATGGGCATGCGGGCGCGGGCGAGCTCCTGCGAGGCGTTTTCGAGAATCGTGGAGATGAGCGGGCGATCGGCGTTGGCCCGGAGGGTGGCGCGATCGGCTTGGGATGCGTCGGCGATGGCGGTACCGATGCCGTACCAGCCGGGTACGAGGGCACGCATCTGGATCCATGAGAAGCCCCAGGGGATGGCGCGGAGGCGATCGAAGGTCAGGGCCTTGCCCTGAGCACGCGAGACCGGCCTGGACGCGATGGGCAGGTTGCCGATGTGCTCAATCGGTGATGCCGCCACGAACCAGTCCCAGAAGCCCGGGTCATCGATGAGGTTTCGGTAGGTGGTTTGGGCGTGCTGGGCAAACTTCAATAGCAGCTCGTCGAATGCCGGGTCGCTCGGAGTCTCGCAGGCGTCGGACGATGCCAGGAGCGCGGCGTGGACGATCTGCTCGAGGTGTCGCCGGGCCATGTCGGGCAGGGCGTAGCGGAAGGTGATGACCTCACCCTGCTCGGTGAAGCGCATGCGTCCGGTGCGGGCGCTGGGCGGCGCGGCCATGATGGCGCGCCCGGCGCGACCCCCGCCACGCCCGATGGTGCCGCCACGCCCATGGAAGTAGCGGAGCTTGACCCGCTGCTGCTCGAAAACCTCGGCCACGGCCTGCTGGGCGCGGGCGAGGGCGATGTTGGCCATGAGGAAGCCGCCGTCCTTGTTGGAGTCGGAGTAGCCGAGCATGACCTCCTGCTCCAGCGGCCCGCCAGCGCAGATGGTCTCAAGATGCGAGCGGAAGACGGGGTCGGTGAGCGTCTCGGTCATGAGCGACGGCGCACGCTCAAGGTCGTCGATGGTCTCAAAGAGCGGAACGACATGCACACGGCTGATGGCGGTTGAGCCGTTGGTCTGCGGGCGATAGATGCCTGCTTCCTTCATCAGCAGCAGCAGCGTGAGCATGTGGCTCACATCGTGCGTCATGGAGATGACCCACGAGCGAACGGCGTCGGGCTCACGCTCCACGGCCTCGCGAACGACTTCGAGCGTGGCCATGAGCTCGCGGGTGTCGTCGGAGAGGTGCGCGCCGCGCGGGATAAGGGGGCGTGCGGTGGCCAGCTCGCGACGCAGGAGCTGGAGCTTCTCGGGCTCGGTGAGCGTGGTGAAGTCGTCGCAGACGCCGGATATACGGAGCAGTTCGGTGATGGCGTGCTCGTGAACGCGCGAGTGCTGGCGGATGTCGAGTGTGGCGAGGTGGAGCCCGAAGACGCGGGCGCGGACGATGGCGTCGCTGAGCAGCCCGTGCTCGGCGACATCCGCCAGCCCGGCGCGGTGGAGCGATCGGCGGATGAGCAGCAGGTCATCAAGCAGGTCGGCGGCGCGGTAGTTGTCATCGCGGGCGATGCGGGCCTGCATCTGGACGAGGCGCACGCGGATGGGCTCGTGCTCGCGTTGCCCAAGGTGCTCCATATTGTCGATCCAGCCCAGGTCATTCTGCACGCGCTGGGCGATCTCATCGCCGAGGTCCGCGCGCCGGTCGGATACGCTCAGGGCGTGGCGGAGCCTGCCCAGCTCGGTGTCCCATAGCGCAAGCACCGCGGTGCGCATGCGCCCAAGAGTGTCACGGGTGACCTCGGCGGTGACATTGGGGTTGCCGTCGCGGTCGCCGCCGATCCACGAGCGGTAGCGCAGCAGGGCGGGCAGGTCGTTTGCGACGATGCGGGCCTGATCCTGGCCATACGAACGCGACGCGGCGTAGACGATGTCTCGGAAGAGGCGTGGGACGGTCTCCCAGATCGTGGTGGTCAGGAAGTAGATGCCGTTGATGACCTCGTCGGGCACACCGAGGCGCTGGGCGCGGATCTCGTCGGTCAGCAGCATGACCGAGACGATGCGATCGAGTCGATCGGTGATATCGGTGCGCTCACGGTGTGAGAGCGATCCGTCTCGCAGGGCGATGACGCACTGCGCGATGTCGGTCTGTTTGTCGAGGATCGTCCGCCGGCGGGTCTCGGTCGGGTGGGCGGTGAGCGTGGGCTGAATGTCGAGGTTCTCAAGCAGTTCGCGGGCACGTTCGATGGTCACGCCGTGTTGGCTCAGACGCTGCATCGCCTGATCGATCGACTCGGGACGGGGGTCCCCGGTCTCGCTCTCTCGCTCTCGCCGCTGGTTGACACGGATGATGTTGAGCTGCTCTGCCTTGTTGAGCAGGTGAAAGTGCGCTGTGCCCACTCGGATCAGATCGGAGATCTGACGCAGGTCCATCGCTGCGATCTGCGACGCAGCGGATTCGAGCCCGTCGTGCCCCACGGCATCGCCGGGGCAGTTGCACTGGTCCGCCAGCGTGTGCGCCAGCGTGAGGATCTCGGCCAATCCAACATGGGCGCAGGCGGCGGTGAGGGTCCGGGCGACGGTCTGCTGATCGTGTGCATGCATCATTTGATCCTAGACGGCTGTGATGAAGCCAGGATGAAAAAGCGCACGCCCAAACAGATCGGGCGTGCGCTGGGTTGTGTGTGGGGGAGAAAGAGAGCTCCCGGGGTAGAGGGGCTCAGGTGTTGCGTGTGCCTTCGACGGCCATCATCTCTTCGGGGATCTCGACGCCGAGCTTGCTGGCGATGCGTGCGCCGTAGTCGGGGTCCGCGCGGAAGAAGTGGCAGAGCTGGCGCATCTGGATCTCCTTCTCCGCGTCGCCCAGCACGCCCGCGAGGCGGGTGGTCAGGCGGTCCTTGTGGTCGTCATCGAACATGCGATAGAGGTTGCCCGCCTGCGTGAAGTCGTCGTGATCGACTCCTGAATCGAATCGGTCCACGATGGTCTGCCCGAGGTCCCACGCGGGCTCATTGAAAGAATCGCTGGGTTGGGGTGCGCCGGTGCGGGTGTTGGGGAAGTAGTTCGGGGCGCTGCCGTAGGTCTCAGCGGTGGCGCCCTGCCCGTCGCGCATGTAGTGCATGACGGGGCAGCGGGGCTTGTTGACCGGGATCTGGTGATGGTTGACGCCAACGCGGTGCAGGTGCGTGTCGGCGTAGCTCATCAGGCGGGCCTGGAGCATCTTGTCGGGGCTCGGGCCGATGCCCGGCACGGTGGCGCTGGGCTTGAAAGCAGCCTGCTCGACCTCGGCGTGGTAGTTCTCGGGGTTCTTGTTGAGCTCGAGCTGCCCCACTTCGATCAGCGGGAAATCGCCATGCGGCCAGACCTTGGTCAGGTCGAACGGGTTCCAGCCCGTGCGCTGCGACCATTCCTCCGCTTGCGCCTGCGTCATGACCTGGACCTTGAGGGTCCAGCTCGGGAAGTCTCCCTTCTCGATGGCGTTGAAGAGGTCACGCTGGTGCGATTCGCGGTCCTGCCCGATGGTCTCGGTGCTCTTCTCGTCGGTCCAGTTCTCGATGCCCTGATTGGTCTTGAAGTGGAACTTGCACCAGACACGCTCCCCGGCGTCGTTGATGAACGAGTAGGTGTGGCTGCCGTATCCGTTGAGATGGCGGTAGGAGGCGGGGATGCCGCGGTCGGAGAAGAGGATGGTGACTTGGTGCAGCGACTCGGGGCACTGGCTCCAGAAGTCCCACTGCATGTTGTTGTCGCGGAGGTTGGACTTGGGGTCGCGCTTCTGGGTATGGATGAAGTTGGCGAACTTGTATGGATCGCGGATGAAGAAGACGGGGGTGTTGTTGCCCACGAGGTCCCAGTTGCCTTCATCGGTGTAGAACTTGATGGCGAAGCCGCGCACATCGCGCTCGGCGTCGGCCGCGCCCTTCTCGCCGGCGACGGTGGAGAAGCGGAGGAAGCACTCGGTCTTCTTGCCGACCTGCGAGAAGATGGATGCCTTGGTGTGCTTGGTGATGTCGTGGGTGACGGTGAAAGTGCCGTACGCGCCGCTGCCCTTTGCGTGGACGACGCGCTCGGGGATGCGTTCACGGTTGAAGTGCTGCATCTGTTCGAGGAGCGAGGTGTCCTGCATGAGCAACGGGCCGCGCGGGCCGGCGGTCAAGGCCTGCTGGCGACCGGCGGGTGCGCCCTCGGCGGTGGTCATGTACGGGCATTTCTTCTCGTTCTGGTCGGACATGGTGCTCTCCGATAAAAAGGTCTTCGCGGCACCTGAAAGGCAGCCGCACCGATAGTTTTTAGAACTATTCTAGCTTAGTCCCCCACTTCCCTGATCGCCACCCGCCACCATGAGAAACCGCCCTCCCGAGCGTGGGAGGGCGTCTGGATGGTGATTGTTGATTAAGACACCCCCACCCCGATTCGGAACGCCGGGGAAAGCGTGACTCGAACGGGGCGTGGGGGGTGTATATCCGGAGAGACTGGGTTGATCAGGACTTACGCTGTCTTCTGTCCCGCGTGCACGCCTTCCCGGATCTCCTCAATGGTTTTGTTGATGAACGCCGGGAGATCGTCTGGCGTTCGTGAGGTTGTGAGTGCCTGATCGCAGACCACCTCGCGGTCGACCCATCGGGCGCCGGCATTCTTGAGGTCCGTCTTGATCGACTTGTAGCTTGTCACTTCGCGTCCCTGGAGCACGTCGCACTCGATCAGAATCTGCGGGCCGTGGCAGATCGCCGAGACGGGCTTACCGGCCTTGAAGAAGCTGCGCGTGAACTCGATGGCATCCTCATTGGTCCGCAGTGAGTCGGGGTTCGCGACGCCGCCTGGGAGCACGAGGGCATCAAACTCATCAACCCGGCCGAGTGCTTCCTTGATGGTCATATCGACATCGACGGAATCGCCCCAGTTGTCGCCCGACCAGCCGCGAATGGAATCGCTGTGCGGCGAGACGACCAGAACCTGGGCACCGGCATCTGTGAGCTTGTTGAGCGGCTCCATGAGCTCGCTCTGCTCGAACCCGTTCGTTGCGAGGATGGCGATTTTCGTATCAGTCAGTTTGCCTGACATGGTTGGTCCTTTCGTGAAAGGGTTCATGTGTACCCGAGGACCGCTTCCCCGGGCGTTCATAGAGATATTGGTGGGCGCATCTGGAATGGGCATGAGAAGCAGATGAAAACATGATCATTCTGGGATTGCACGCTCATGCAGGCGGATTGTGATGCCCAGATCGGCCCGTAACTCGGGCGAATTGCTATGATGAGGGCGTGTCAGGGATGAGCATCGATCAACAACTCACGGAAGGGATCAACACCCGGATACGGGCTGAGGTTGAGCGCGTCTGGGGCTATGACGAGCTGCGCCCGATGCAGATGCGCGCGATCATCGCCGGCGTCGAGGGGCGTGACTGCCTGACCGTGCTGCCCACGGGCGGCGGCAAGAGCCTGTGCTATCAGGTGCCGCCGCTGATCACCGGCAAGGCAACGATTGTGATCTCACCGCTGATTGCGCTGATGCGGGATCAGGTGCGTGGTCTGGAACTCCAAGGCTATAAGGCCGCGGCGATGCACTCGGGGCTGGAGCTCGAAGAGACCAAGGACATCGCCCGTCAGCTGGTAACTGGAGAGCTGGACCTGGTGCTCGCCGCGCCCGAGCGGGTGGTGACACCTTCGTTCAAGACACTGATCGGGGTTCTGTGCGAGCAGGACCGCCTCGGTTCGATCGCGATCGACGAGGCGCACTGCATCAGTCAGTGGGGCCACGATTTTCGACCGGAGTATCGTCGGATCAGCGAGCTGCGTGAGGTTGCGCCGGGCGTGGCGATGCAGGCGTTCACAGCGACGGCCACGCCGCGTGTTCGCGAGGACATCGTCAAGCAGCTCGGGCTGCGGAATCCCGAGGTGATGATCGGGACCTTCGATCGCCCGAACCTGACCTACCGCATCCAGGCGCGGGAGAACGCGGCCCACCAGATCGCGGCGGCCGTCGGTCGGCACGCGAGCGCGGGCGATGGCGGCGGGACGATCGTGTACTGCCTGAGCCGCAAGGACACGGAGAAGATCGCCGACGAGCTGCGGGGGCTTGGCCTGGACGCCGATGCGTACCACGCGGGGCTGGGTGTATCGGACCGTCACAACATCGAGCAGGCGTTCAGCAACGAGACGCTGGACATCGTCGTGGCGACGGTGGCGTTCGGGATGGGCATCGATCGCAGCAATGTCCGCCTGGTGGTGCACGCGAGCATGCCCAAGAGCATCGAGGCGTATCAGCAGGAGACCGGTCGCGCCGGGCGCGACGGGCTCGATGCCGAGTGCCTGCTGCTGTACGCACCGAGCGACGGCGGACGCTGGGAACGCCTGATCGAGATGAACGCGAATGAGTCGGGCATCGACCCGAGCGCACAGATCCAGCTGGTGCGGGACATGCGCCGCTTTGTCGCGAGCTTCACCTGCCGGCACAAGTATCTGAGCGAGCACTTCGGGCAGGAGTACACACCGCCTGACGGCCAGGACCACTGCGGCGCGTGCGATGTGTGCCTCGGCGAAACCGCCCCGGAGGAGGATTCAAAGCGGATCGGGCAGATCATCCTCAGCGCCGTAGCCCGCACGGGCCAGCGGTACGGCGCATCGCACATCTGCGATGTGGTGCGCGGCGGCGAGACGCAGCGGATCAAGGAGTACGGGCACGACAACCTGCGCGTGCACGGGATGCTCAAGCACCGGCGTAAGGCAGAGGTGATGTCGTTCATCGATCAGCTCATCGCGGCCGAGGCGCTGACACGCGTCGTGGACGATCGGTTCGAGACGCTGGCGTTCGGCGACTGCGGCGTGAACGTGATGAAGGGGCTCGAGCCCATCGAGCTGGCCAAGCCGATCGGCACGGGCAGCGAGAAGAGCGAGCGGAACCGTCGCACGCGTGCGTCACGCGTGGTGTCGCGCCGCCCGATGAACGAGGACGAGAAGGCGCTGTTCGAGTCGCTGCGGAACCTTCGCAAATCGATCGCGGAAGAGCGCGGTGTGCCGCCGTATGTCGTGTTCAATGACTCGACACTGGTGGAGATGGCGCTCAACAAGCCGAACAACCGTCATGAGCTATTGGGCATCCGCGGTATCGGGCAGAAGAAGCTCGACGAGTTCGGAAGGACATTCCTTGACGCGATCGAGCGTCATCTGGCTGGAGCATCGACGTATGAGTCATGAGATCCGTGAGCTGAGCGCGGCGGAGACGCGCCCGGTGCGCCAGCGTGTCCTACGCCCCCACCAACGCCCGGAAGAACTCGTCTATCCGGGCGACGACGACCACGATACATTCCACCTGGGTGCAGTAGATGACTCGGGCGAGGTGATGGCGATCCTGTCGATGTACCGGCACGCGCAGCCGCCTGCCGATCCGATGGATGAGCCCAGAGCGTGGCGAATCCGGGGCATGGCGTCGATCCCTGAGGCTCGTGGCACCGGGCTTGGGCGGCTGCTGGTTGAGCAGGCACGCGATCGGGTGTGGGAGCAGTCATGCGATCCGATCTGGTGCAACGCGCGTGAGAACGCGTTCGGTTTCTACCAGAAGCTTGGGTTTGAGATCGTGGGCGGGATCTTTGAGATCGAGGGGATCGGGCCGCACGCGGTGATGGTGCTCAGCCCTAGTGACTAACGGCTTTCTTCTTGCGCCGGACCGTTTTCATATTGATCAGCTCGACCCCGATCGCGAAGACCATCGCGAAGTAGACATAGCCGCGCGGGAAGTGCTGCCCGATGCCCTCGGCGACGAGCAGGACGCCGATGAGGACGAGGAAGCTCAGGGCGAGGTTCTTCATCGTCGGGTGTGTGTTGACGAAGCGGGCGATCGGACCGGCGAAGCCGAGCATGACGCCGATGGCGACGACAACGGCGGTGGCCATGATCCAGTAGTTGCTGGTCATACCGACCGCGGTGATCACCGAGTCGAGCGAGAACACGAGATCGAGCATGAGGATCTGCGTGAGCACCGAGGCGACGCTCACGACCTTGCGCTTCATGCCCGCGCGTTTCTCAGGGTCGGGGTTGTGGGTGGTGCCGTGCTCGACATCGTCGATAAGGTGATGGATCTCCAGCGTGGCCTTGCCGATCAGGAACAATCCGCCGACGATAAGCAGCAGCGACTTGCCTGTGATCTCGCGGTCCATGACCGTGAAGAGCGGCGTGGTGAGCTGGACGATCAGGTAAGCGAGCGCGAGCAGGATCAGGCGCATCACCATCGCCAGCAGAAGCCCGATGGTGCGGACCCTGCCCTGCTTCTCAGGCGGGAGCTTGTCGGTGAGAATGGCGATGAAAACAACATTGTCCACGCCCAGCACAATCTCGAGCGTGGTAAGCGTGAGCAGGGCGATCATGCCCGCAGCGGAAAAGAAGGCAACATCCTCGGGCGTTGCCGACGCACCCCCGGCGGCTTCGGAGAGCGCAGGAAGGAGTGTTGAGCAGATCGCGTCGAGCATATTGACCTTTGGGGATCAGTCCTCGTGGTTCTCGTTGATCTCGGTGATCATGGCGATGTCGTCGCCCAAGGGTTCGTCTTCCGCGTGGTGCTCATCATGGTGCGGGGCGGGCACGGGCGCGTTGTACGATGCGGCGTTGAGTGCCCCATCGACGATCGGGCCCGAGAAGACCATGAACAGCAGGACGCCGCCGGCGCTGAGCACGCCAGCGATCGGACGCATGAAGAACGGCGTCGCGTAGACGGGGTCCTTGGCCTTCTCGCTGTCGTCGATGTACGCGGCTGCGATCAGACGCAGGTAGTAGCACGCGGCGATGGCGCTGTTGATACCCAGCACCACGATGAGCGCGAAGTGACCGCCGCTGATGCCAGCGGTGAAGAGCCCGAGCTTGCCGATGAACCCGAGCAGCGGCGGGAAGCCCAGCGTCGAGAGCACGGTGATCACCAGCGTCCAGCCCAGCACGGGGTGCGACTTGCAGATGCCGCGGATGTCGTCGATGTGGTCGGCCTCTTTGCCGTTGCGATGCTCAAGCGAGGCGAGGACGGCAAAGGTGCCGACGGTCATCACACCGTAGGTGAAGAGGTAGAAGAGGACCGCGGCCAGGCCGTTCTCGTAGAACTTGCCGCCCTCGGGGCCGGGGCCAGCGATGATGCCCACGAGCATGTAGCCCGAGTGCGCGATCGACGAGTAGGCGAGCAGTCGCTTCACCGACGACTGGAGCAGGGCGAGGATGTTGCCCACGGTCATGGTCAGGGCGGCCATGATCCAGAGGGTGGCCTCGAGCTCAATGGGCAGGTGCCCATCTTGCCAGCCGACGGTTCCGAGCAGGAACATGAGCGCGAGGAAGCCGGCGGTCTTGGGGACGAACGCGAGCATCGCGCTCACGGGAGACGCGGCACCCTGGTACACATCGGGCGTGTAAAAGTGCATGGGGACGGCGGCGATCTTGAACGACACGCCGATGACGGCGACGAGCAGCCCGATCATGCCGAGCGAGGAGACGCCATCGCTCGCGAAGACCTGGGCGATCTCGGCGAGGTTGGTGCTGCCGGTCGCGCCGTAGATCAGGGCGAAGCCATAGAGGAAGATCGCGGCACCGAGCGCGCCGAGGAAGAAGTACTTGACCGAGGCCTCGAGCGAGCTGTCTTCTTCACGCGAGACGGCGACCATGATGTAGGTCGGCAGCGAGGTGAGCTCAAGGGCGAGGAAGAGCCAGATCAGGTCGTCGGCCGACGCGGTCAGCATGAGCCCCGTCAGGGAGAACATGAAGAAGGCGTAGAACTCGCCGCGGTTCGAGCGGATGGACTGGAACTTCTTTCCCTTGTCGACATCGGCCTCGAGCTGGCGGTCCACGGTGCCCGAGAGCAGCAGCAGGACCATGATGCCAACGGTCGCGATGATCATCTTGGCGTAGGGGACGATCGTGGGGAACATGCCCTGCGTCGCCGGCGAGGTCATCGCGGCGAAGAAGGCGAGCATCAGCGCGGTGGCGCAGATCCACGGCGTGAACTGGCGGATGGCGCGCGAGGGCCACTGCCCCGTGAGCATCACGAGACAGGTGCCGATGAAGAGGAAGATCTCGGGCCAGAGGATCGCGAGTTTCTCAGTCATGCGATGCGCCTCCGTGATCGTTGTGCTCTTCGCCGTGGTCTTCGGCGTGATCGTTGACTGACTCGTAGAGATTCGGTGCGGATGAAGACTCGATGCCGTTGGCACGCTCGACGAGGCGGACGGTGTTATTCACCGGCTCGCTGACGGCGTCGAGCAGAAGCGTGGGCTGGAGACCGAAGAGGATGCAACCGATCGCCAGTGGCGTGAGCGTCGCGATCTCGCGCAGGCTCAGGTCGGTGGGCAGCTCGTCGTGCGGGTGATAGTCCGCGGGCTCGCGGTACGGGCCGAAGCAGATTTTGCCGACCATATAGAGCAGGTACATCGCGGCGATGACCATGCCGGTGCCGGCGAAGACGGCGAACCACGGGCCGAGCGAAGCACCCCACGCGCCGGGCTCGCCGGCGGCGTTCCAGGCCGCATCGGACTGGAAGGCGGAGATGAGGCACAGGAGCTCAGACGGGAAGCCGTTAAGGCCGGGCAGCCCGACGGAGGCCATCGCGAAGAAGACCATGAAGGTCGCCCAGACGGGCATCTTGGAGGCGAGCCCACCGACCGTGTTCATGTCACGCGTGTGGTAACGCTCGTACATGAAGCCGATCATGAGGAAGAGCCCACCGGTCGAGAAGCCGTGGCTGAGCATGTAGAGGATCGAGCCACTCAAGCCGGTGACATTGAGCGCCGCCAGCCCGAGGATACAGAACCCGAGGTGACTGACGGATGAGTACGCGACGAGCTTCTTGATGTCGTCCTGCACCCAGCAGATCAGACCGGCGTAGATGATGCCGATGATCGAGAGCACCGCGATCGCTGGGGCGTACTCGAAGAACGCCTCGGGCGCCAGCGGGATGGCGAAGCGGTAGAAGCCGTAGGTGCCCAGCTTGAGCAGCACGCCGGCCAGGATGACCGAGCCCGCGGTGGGTGCTTCGGTGTGTGCCAGCGGCAGCCAGGTGTGCACCGGGAACAGCGGGACCTTGACGGCGAAGCCCGCCAGCATCGCGGCCAGCACCCAGCCCTGCTCGGTCATGGACATGTTGCCCGCGTAGTGCGTCAGTACAGCGATATCGAGCGTCCAACGCCCCAGCTGCCCGTCCTGCGCCACGAACCAGACAACATAGACGAGCCCCGCGAGGGTCATCATCGAGCCGGTGAAGGTGTAGAGGAAGAACTTGGTGGACGCGGCGATGCGGTTCGTCGATCCGTACTTGCGGATCAGGATGAACATGGGCAGCAGCGTGAACTCGAAGCAGATGTAGAAGAGCAGCAGGTCCTGTGCGGCAAAGACGCCGACCATGGCACCCTGGAGCACGGTGAGCCACGCGTAGTACATCTTGCGATCGGTCTTGATCGCGGTCTTGGACGCGAGCACGACGATCGGGCCGAGCAGCACGGTGAGCAGGATCAGCAGGAAGCTGACCGCGTCGGTGCCGATCGAGAACTCAAGGCCAAGCCCGGCAACCCAGCTCACGCTGTGCTCGAACTGGGCGGTGGCGCCCTGCTTGAAGTCGAACGCGGCAAGCAGCCGCACAGCGGGGATGCACAGCAGGATCGAGCACGCCAGCGCGGCGTGGTACGCGCGTTTCTCGTTGCGTGCGAATCCGATGAGCACGGCGACGATCACCGGCACGAAGATCAGCGAGAGCAGCATCAGCGATTCAGGACTCATGATGCACCCCCTGCACGCGTGACGATGATCAGCACGACGAAGAGAATCACGACCAGGCCCCCTGCCATGCTGACGGCGTAGCCCTGGAGCACGCCGGACTGGCTCGGGCGGATGATCCAGGCGAAGACACGGGGCAGGAAGCCGAACACATTGACGAGCCCGTCAATCAGCAGCTTGTCCACCCAGTGGAAGATGTGCGAGATGATCCGCAACGGCAGCACGAGGACCATGTGGTAGAACTCGTCGACATACCACTTGTTCTCGGCCCACTTGGGCAGCGGCCCGGCACGCTTGGCGATGGCGTCCATGCGGCACTTGTCCGCGTGCTCACGCCCGCCGAGGAAGAGCCCCTGCCAGCCCTTGGGGCCGTGCAGGTAGGCGGCCAGCAGCACGCCGAAGATCGCACCAATGCCGGACACGAGGATCATGCCCTGGTGGGCGTCCATGCCGAACACGGTGCCGGGTGTCGCGGTGCCGACCGGGCCGGCGACGGCGTGCATCTCGGTGTGCTCGACATGCGCGTGGTGGGCGGCCTCGGCGTAGGGCGAGTGGAAGCTCGCGGTCGACTGAGCGACCATCGAGCCGACCCAGCCGTGCGATTCTTCCTTCTGGATGTACGCGAGCGAGATCGCGAGCATCGAGGCGCAGGCGAGGATGACGAGGACGGTGTTGATGGCCCAGCCCGGCGCGTGCGGGTGGAAGCCGTGGCCGTGGTGATCGTGGCCATGGTCGTCATGGCCGTGCCCGTGATCGTCGTCGCCGTGGTGGTCATCGCCGGGCTCCGCGTGCTGCGGGCCCACGAAGACGCGGAAGTAGACGCGGAAGGTGTAGTAGGCGGTGAGGATGGCGGTGAAGACCAGGATCCAGCCGATGGCGGCGTAGCCGGGCGTGATGAACGCCTCGGCGAGGATCATGTCCTTGGAGTAGAAGCCCGAGGTGATGTAAGGCAGGCCTGCGAGGTTCATGCAGCCGACGAGCATGGTGACACCGACGATGCCCCAGCCCTTCATCCACGCGACGCCCGAGAGCTTGCGCAGGTCGAGCTGCCCCGCGAAGCCGTGCATGACGGCACCGCACGCGAGGAAGAGCAGGGCCTTGAAGAAGGCGTGGGTGAGCACATGGAAGGCGGCGCCGGTCGTGGTCAGCAGACCAAGGCCCGCGAACATGTAGCCCAGCTGCGACACGGTCGAGTAAGCCATGATGCGCTTGATATCGAACTGGGCCATGCCGATCGTCGCGGCCAGCAGCGCGGTGATCGTGCCGATCCAGGCGACGATGGGCAGCGCGTGCTCGCTGACGAGGAACAGCGGGTACATGCGGGCGATGAGGTAGACGCCCGCGGTCACCATGGTCGCGGCGTGGATGAGCGCCGACACGGGGGTGGGGCCTTCCATCGCGTCGGGGAGCCAGACATACAGCGGGAACTGGGCCGACTTACCGAACGCGCCGACCATGAGCAGCAAAGCGATCCACTGGGCGGTGCCAGGGATGTGCGAGAAGTCGCCGCCGGCGGCCATGTCGATGTAGTGGTGCAGCTGGGCGTTCTGGAAGAGCTCGCTGTACTGCACGGTGCCGAAGTGCACGAAGGTCAGGTAGACGCCGAGCGCGAGCCCGAGGTCACCGATGCGGTTGACGATGAAGGCCTTCTTGGCGGCCGCGACTGCGGAGGGCTTCTTGTAGAAGTAGCCGATCAGCAGGTACGAACACAGGCCCACGCCCTCCCAGCCCAGGTAGAGCATGATGAGGTTGTCGCCCATGACGAGGCAGCTCATCGAGACGACGAACAGCGAGAAGGCCGCGAAGAAGCGGTTGTAGCCGGTGCCGATGTCGTGCGACATGTACTCGCTGGCGTAGAGCGCGATGAGCGTGGCCAGCCCGGTGACGAACAGCATCCAGAGGATGGTCAGCTTGTCGACATAGAAGGAGAAGTTGGCGACGAAGTGCTTATCGCCGTAGTGCAGGTTGAACCATTCGAAGGCCTGCACGGTGTAGGGCGTGCCGTCGAAGTTCAGGAACATGTTCAGCGCGGTCGCGAATGCGACGGCCAGCAGCGCGACGGTCGTCCAAGCCGGGAGCTTGGACTTGACCCCGAACGCGGCGTACAGCGCGTTGAGCACGAAAGCGAGGAACGGTAGGAAAGGGATCAGCAGGACCCACTTTGGACCGTGCCCGACATGCGAAACGAGGTGCTCGAGGTGCGCCGAGGCGTTGCCGCCAGCGTGGCCCCCCCCGGCTTCGGGCGCGAGCATCGCGATTGGCGAGGCGAGCGTGTTCAGCAAGGAAGCGGTCATCATCCGTTGAGTTCCTTCCAGGCCGAGGCGCTGAGTGATTCACGATGGCGGAAGAGCAGCACGACCAGCGCCAATGCCATCGCGGCTTCGGCGGCAGCGACGCAGAGCACGAAGATCACAAAGGTTTGTCCGTCCGCGCCAAGGTGGTGACGCCCGAAGGCGATCAGTGCAAGACCGGCGGCCTGGAACATCAGCTCGGTGCAAAGGAACATGATGATCATGTTCTTGCGGGTCAGGAAGCCGACGAGCCCGATGGCGAACATCGCGGTCGAGACGAACAGGTAGGGCGCGAGCACCGAGGCGCTCATGGGCTCGGGATACGCAAGCTGTGCGAGGGTCAGCGACTCGATCATGCCGCACCTCCCTGTGGACCATCGCCCATGTAGGCGCCGAGCTTGCGGGCCTGGGCGGCCTTGAGGTCTTCTTCGAGTTCGACATGCTTGCGTGCCAGCACGGTCGCGCCGAGCATGGCCATCAGCAGGATGATGCCCGCGACCTCGATCATCATCGGGTGGTCGTTGAGCAGGTTGTAACCGAGGCGATCGAGGTTGTTGGCCTCAAGATCAGCCGGCCAGTCTTCGCTGGTCAGCGTGCGGGTCGCGATGACATTTGGGTGCCCATGGTGGTCCTTGCCGTCGACGAGCTCGATCTGGATCGTGCGTGCATCGACATCAAGCATGGCCTTGCCTGACTCTGGGTCGCGGGCGACGCGCCAGCCCGTCGGGAGAAGGTCGTTGCGGTCGAGGATCTTGTCGACCTTCTTGGGCAGGTTGACCAGCACGCCGTTGTCGGCCTGGGCGAGGGTCGTGGCGCGGGCCGGTGCCGGCAGCTCGCCGATGCCGCGGAACATCGCGGCGGTAAGCAGCCCAAGGAGCACGAAGCCGATGGCACAGGCGAGCAAGGGCTCGCGTGCTTCGGCGTCGACCTCGTCGAGCAGCTCGTCCTTGTCGCCGGTGGGCGCCTGGGTCGCGAGCATGATGACAAAGAGATAGGTGATGAGGATGGCACCCGCATAGATGATGACGAGCGCGAAGGCCATGAACTCGGCCGAGAGCAGCAGGTACATGCCGCAGCTGGCGATGATCGTCATGATGAAGTAGAGCGCCGAGTAGACGGGGCGCTTGTGCGTGATCATCCGCAGCGCGCCGCCGAGCCCGATGGCGGCGAAGGGGTAGAAGAAGTAGTTGGGCAGCGGGCTGTCGGTCGCGCCCGCCTTGAGCCCGAGCATGAGTGCGCCGAGCCCGAAGGTGGCCGCAAGCAGCAGCCCCCCCACGATCGTCAGCGTTCGTCCGCCCTCTCGGTCGCGGCGCGGCAGCGCCATCGCGACGCCCGCGGCCCCGAGACCGCAGATGAGGTACAACGCGATCGGATGAATGATCTGTTCCACCGTGTCTCTTTCGTGCCCGAAACCGGGTGAGAACCATGACGCAGACACACAACGGACCGGCCCGTCCTGTGCATTGAACGCGATGACAGCGTGGGTTATGGCTCGAATGAGCGTGGTCCACCCCGGCAGCGCGACACACGCGCACGAGGCGCGTGTTTCTGTGATCGAGAGGATAGTGCCTACGGGGGTTGGCTTCCACTCACCAACCGCTTTCGTGCGCCCCTAACGCGGATTCTTCCCAAACACGAAGCGTCGATGCGATCAGGCGGGAAACGCGACTCCACGCACCGATGGCACTATCATCGTCGCCATGAACGCACCCAAAGTGATGATGCAACAGCCAAGCCGCAAGGTCCACATCCCCAACCTGCTCACGCTGGGTCGGGTCGTGCTCGCCTGGGTGTTCGTAGGACTGCTCTCGGGGGTCGAATCCCGCGTGCTCTTTGCCGATCCGGGTGATATCGACCGGGTCGGGGAGATCGCCCACCCCTCGGGTGCCCTGATCATCGCGGCCACCGTGGTCTTTATCATTGCGGCCATCACCGATGCCCTCGATGGGCACCTTGCACGCAAGTGGAACGCCATCACCCGCTTCGGGCGCATTATGGACCCGATGGCGGATAAGTTGTTGATCCTGGGTGGTTTCGTGATGCTGGCGACTCCGGGTTTCCGGGCAACGCTCATGCCCAATGACACCCTGTTCCAAGTCTCAGGTGTCGCGGGGTGGATGGTCGTGGCCATGCTGCTTCGCGAGCTGCTGGTGACCTCGATCCGGGGGGTTTACGAGGCCGAGGGCGTCGATTTCTCGGCCGGTTCACTCGGCAAAGCCAAGATGATCCTCCAGAGCATCACCATCCCGCTGGTGTTGCTGATCGTGGCGCTGGGTTCCCCAGTTCCGGGCAGCACGGGGCGGCTGATCATCGTGCTGCTCGTATGGGCGACGGTCATCACGACCCTGATCTCGGGGCTGCCCTACATCGGGCAGGCGATGAAGCACACCATCGAAGAGAACGCACGCATGCTCGAGGTGATGCGGGGTAAGAAGGCCCGCAAGCCCACCAAGGTCGAAGGCCCCAGCGGCAAGCAGCGCCCGCGTACCAACAAGGGCGGCCAGAGCGCGAAGAAGCGCTAAACATCTACTTCTCAAGGGGATAGCACATGAACACCATGTCTCGCGGTTCGGAGTTCTGGCTCACCACGGGCGGGCTGGGGCACGCACGCCCAGCGTCTGGGACATGGGGCTCCATGCCGCCGGCGATTGTGGCGTATGCGATGCTGGTGCTGGGGATTGGCCCGGGCAACGACCTCGCGTGGGTGTACTACACCGTCCTGGCTCTGATTTGCATCATTAATAGCGGCGTGTGCGTGCTACTTGGGCACCAGGCCGAGGCCAAATGGGGCAAGGACCCGTCCGAGGTCGTCGCGGATGAGACGGCCGGGCAGTGCCTGACACTCATGTTCATTCTCCCCGGCATGTGCAACTGCCCGCTGACCAGCATGGGGGCGGTGCTCGGGGCGTTCCTGCTGTTCCGGGTGTTCGATATCCTCAAGCCGTGGCCCGCGGGCGCGATGCAGAAGATCGCGGGCGGCTGGGGAATCCTGCTCGACGATCTATTTGCGGGTGTCATGGGTGGGCTCGTGCTCATGCTCATCCTGTATCTCATGAATCGCTAAACGATTCATTGGCAGACCCTTACCGCTATGATCCCCGCGTGATCGCCAAGCCCCTCCAGCTTCAGGCACCCGACGGCACGGTTCAGCTCGAATCGAACCTGTTGCTTGCGCCCATCGCGGGCTGGTGTGAGCTGGCGTGGCGGATCACCTGCCGAGAGCTGGGCGGCGTGGGGCTGGCGTGCACCGACCTGCTGAGCCCCAAGGGGCTGCTGCTCAGCGCCGAGACCACCAAGGACCTCGCCCAAACCAACGACCTCGACAAGCCGATCGGGATGCAGCTCTACGGCTCGGACCCGGACATCCTGGCCGAGGGCGCGGCCTGGTGCGCCGAGCACGGGGCGACGGTCGTGGATATCAACATGGGCTGCCCGGTCGACAAGGTGACCAAGAAGAACGGCGGGTCGATGCTGATGTGCGACCTGGACAACACCTTCGCGATCTTTGAGAAGGTTCGTGCGGCCATGCCGGGGCATGTGCCGCTGACCGCCAAGATGCGTCTGGGCTGGGACGAGCAGGCGAAGCAGGCAGGCATCGCGAGCAAGCTGTCGCTCGGGCTCATCGAACGCGGCGCCGCCATGATCACGGTGCACGGCAGAACCACCGAGCAGAAGTTCAAGGGATCGTGCGATCTGCTGGGCATCAAGCGCGTTGTGGACGATGTGCGCGAGCGATTTCCGCGTGTGCCGGTGATCGGCAACGGCGACATCAAGGAGCCGACGGATGTCGTTCGCATGATGCAGATGACCGGCTGCGCGGGCGTGATGATCGGGCGCGGCTCATTCAGCAACCCGTGGCTGTTCCGCTACGCGTGGGCGCTGCAGCAGCGCGTGATCGAGCGGAGCATCGACCCGAGTGACGAGCACGCCGTCGCGGCGATCGACCTGAGCGATCTGTATCCCAGCGAGTACGAGAAGCTCGACATGCTGCGGCGTTTCTTCGAGCGGATGATCGAATATCGCGATGAGAACCACGCACGCCATGTGCTGCGTCAGAAGGCGAACCTCCTGGGCAAGCCAATCAACGGCGGGCACTGCCGCCCACTCAAGAACGCGCTGCGTGAGGCCAAGAGCGTGCAGGATGTCTACGACGCGATCGAGGCGTGGCGCGAGCGGCACGATTCTGGAAGCCTAAACCCCGATAACCCCGGCACGATGGAAAAACTTTCTTTGGATACCGGGCGCGACGCGGTACGCTGACGCTTAGGTCTTTGAACACCAACTGTGAGATTGTATTGCCATGCGCTCAATATTGTCATTGTGTCTTTTCTCGGTTTGCTGTGCACCAGTTGTTGCAGCCGACATTCATGTGCCGGGTGATTTCGCGACGATCCAGGCCGCGGTCAATGCGGCAAGCGACGGAGACCGCATCCTGATTTCGCCGGGGATGTACGCTGAACGCGTGACTGCGCCTCTGAATATCTCGATCGAGCTCATCGGGGTCGACGGCCCGAGCGTGACGATCCTCGATGCTCGCGGCGCGCCAGGGCAAGGGCCCGCGCTCGAGTTGATTGGCGGGGAAGACCTTGTCAAAGGCCTTACGATACGAGGCGACGAAGGGAAACAATCCGGGCTCAACTTCAGTGGCGCGGGGATTTTTAAGTCTTCGGGCAGCATCACGATCGTGGACTGCGTGATCGAGGAGTGCGAGTTGACCAACTCGCCGATTATCGATTTTGCTGAGGGCGCTGGCGCTCGACTGACTTCGCTTAGTTCGCTGGTTATCAGGGACACTGTTTTCCGGAACAACGGACCCAGCTTCAAAGGCGGGGCGATCTCCGCATTTGCAAGCACGACCGAACTCATCGGGTGCCGGTTCGAGAACAACAGCGCTACATCCGGGGGCGCTGTCTGGTTCACCAGTATCAACATGATCCAAAGTTGCGACTTTGTCGGAAACCACGCGACGGACAGTGGAGGTGCACTTTTCGGCGGCGACATCGCACGCATCCAGGACAGCGTGTTTGATTCGAATACATCGGACGGCGGTATGGGAGCAATCAACGGAAGTCTTTCGCAGATTTTCAACTGCATCTTCTCAAACAACATCGCGAACGGGGAGGGAGGAGCGATCGGTCAAGGGCTCTCCCCCGATGCGTTCCGCGTAGATTCGTCGCTCTTCTACAACAACAGCGCCGCCTCAGGGAGTTGTATCGATTCGCGCACCCCGATCGAGATCAACAACTCGATCCTCTGGAACAACGGCCCTTCGACGATCAATGCGGACGGTGCGATCGTTGTACGCTTCAGCATCGTCGAGGGCGGGTTCCCGGGCGACGGGAACTTCGATGCGGACCCGATGTTCGTCGACCCGATCAGCGGAGACTTCAACCTTGCAACAGGATCGCCGGCGATCGATGCGGGGAACAACGCGTTGCTGCCTCGTGATCTCGAAGACCTGAACAACAACGGGATCATCACGGACGGTTACCCCTTTGATATGGTCGGCAACCCGCGTCACACGCAGGATCTGTTTGTACCTGACACTGGGGTGGCGGACCTGCTGAGTTTTCCGCTCGATCTCGGTCCGCTTGAGCGGGTAGTCAGTGCCCCGACCGATGGCTTTGCGGATTGCAATGGCAACTTTATCAATGATCTTCTGGATATCCTGGGCGATGCCGAGACCGACCTCAACGAGAACCTGATCCCCGATTCGTGCGATATCGCATCGGGCGTGCTGAGCGACGATGATGGGAACGGCATACCGGATGAGTACGAGACCTGCACGGCAGATCTAAACGGCGATGGTGTGTTGAACTTCTTTGATGTTTCGGTGTTCCTGAGCGCCTATCAAGCGGGTTGCCCCTGATCAAATAGGGAGGATGATGATGGATCGACGAGTACTGTTTGCATTGATCATGCTCTGCACACCCACGGCTTCGCTGGCTGCGGACCGGCATGTTCCTGCTGAGTTTGCGACCATCCAGGCGGCGGTGGACGGCGCGACTGACGGTGATCGGATCCTGATCGCGCCGGGGACCTATGCCGAGCGGGTGATCTCGCCGGCGGGTAAGTCGCTGGAGATCATTGGCACGGGCGGCCCCGAGGTCACGATCATCGATTCGCGTGGGCTGCCGCCGGTCAGCGCCTTCGGGCCCGGTGGTTCGGCGTTGGGGATCAACAACATCAGCGGCGGCAATCTCAGCATGCCCTTTGTCGTCGAGGGGCTCACCCTGCGGGGTGATCAGGGGTGGGGTTACAACTTTGCGCACTACGGCTCGGGGCTCTACCTGCGCGCGGTCGCGGGCGAAGTCCGCAACTGCATCTTTGAGATGAACAACATGGATGCTGCCATGTCCGTGAGCTTCGGCGGCGGGCTCGCGATCTTGGAATGCCCGCAAGCGATCATCACCGATTGCATCTTCCGCGACAACGACTGCACTACAGGTGGCGCTTCCTTCATCGCTGGTGGCGATATCGAGATCATACGGTGCACCTTCGAGAACAACACGGCCACGCAAGGCGGCGCGATCCGCTCGGATAGTGATCTCGTGGTGAGAGACTCGGTCTTTCGCAACAACAGTGCTGACAATGGCGGCGCGTTCTGGGGAAGGATCGTGCGGATCGAATCGAGTCTGTTTCAATCCAATGCCGCGACCGTCGGGATAGGCGGAGCGATGCGTGTCACACTCGCGACTGGGGGCTCGGTTGTGCACACGATCTTTGATGGCAATGAATCGGCGGGGCGCGGCGGCGCGATTTCATCAGATGTGTCGCTCCCTCTCAGGGGGTCAATCGTACTCAACACGACCTCAGGAGCGGGTGGCGCCCTCGATGGAACAGGTGGAGCATTCACCGTGTCCAACTCCATCTTGCGTGGAAACAACGCTCTGGTGGGCTCGATGCCTGTGGGCTTTAGCTACTGCAACATCGAGGGTGGTGCCGCGGGCGATGGCAACATCGATACTGATCCGATGTTTGTGGATGCCTTGAACGGCGATTACCGGCTCGACACCGGATCACCCTGCATTGACGCGGGGAGCAACCTGCTTGTTGAGCGCGATGTCGATGATCTCAACGGCAACGGGATCGTGACCGACGGCTACCCATTCGACGCCGCGGGCAACCCGCGTTTCACGGATGATCTTTTCGTGCCCAACACCGGACAGACGCTGATGCTGGACTTCCCGGTCGACATGGGCCCATTCGAGCGCGTGGTCGAGGTCGCGACGGACGGGAACGACGACTGTAACGGGAACTTTGTCAATGATCTCGTCGATATCGTCAACGGCACCGAGAGCGATTACAACAACAACCTGATCCCCGATTCGTGCGATATCGCCAGTGGCGTGCTCAGCGACGATGATGGGAACGGCATACCGGATGAGTATGAGACCTGCACGGCGGACCTGAACGGGGACGGGGTGCTCAACTTTTTCGATGTCTCTGTGTTCCTGAGCGCCTATCAGGCGGGTTGCCCCTGATTTTCACTTTGGGTCGGGGTGCGAGCGTGGTACGCTACTGTTCACACAGGAGGACCACACCATGCGCACCATCATCATGACCCTGGGTATCGTGGCCGGCACCTCGCTCGCTGGGCCGGACATCATCTGCAGCGAGATCACCACCGGGCAAACCTACGGGGCGGTAGGCGATTACCAGGCGTACAGCTTCGGTGACACAACCTGCAACATCGGCGATGCCGCATTCACCTACAACGCCATCACACCCGACCACCCGGTGTTCACCTCCTCGCTGTACCGGATCCATGAGGGGCGTTTCGAGCAGATCGGCATGAGCTTTGTCTCGCACACCTTCTTCCCGCTGCAGGGCAACGCGTGCGGGCTTGGGTGCAGCGCGGGCTCGCCGGGCATGCTTGGCGCAGGGTGCTCGGATTCGATCGGTGCCGGGCTCGCGGGCGGACAGAGCGACATGGGGCCACGCATCGAGATCGATCCGTGGACCAGCGACTTCCCGTACCCCTTCAGCACCATCAACCAGAGCGGCGACGCGGTGTACAAGCGCCTCAAGGCACGCATCGCGGACCTGAGCGAGACCTCGGCTCTGTTCTTCGTTGAGCGTCAGTACATGAGCAACGAGGAACTGCCCGAGGCTCGCGGCAACAACTCAAGCTACCGGCGTGTCTCGTTCACGCCCGCGTCCAACTCGCCGCAGCTGCAGGGCACCACCTTCGCCCAGCGCCCTGCAATCTATACGTGGCAGGACCACGGGCTGGGCGCAGACATGCCCGACCCGGATGTGATGATCTCGCCGGTCTCGCTGCCGGGCGATGGCTTCGTCTATGTCGGCTCGCGCGCGACCGATCTGGGCGACGGGACCTGGCGCTACGACTACGCGGTCCAGAACCAGAACGCGGCCCGGGGCATCAACGCCCTGCGGATCCCCATCGGCTTCAACCGCAGCGCCAACGACCCGATGTTCCACGACATCGAGTACATCGATGATGTGGACAACCAGATCGACGGGACGGACTGGGGCTTCAGCGTCGTCAGCGGCTTCGCCTCATGGGAGCTGGGCGACGACTTCGATTCCAACCCGCTCGCCAACGCGATCCGCTGGGGCACGGCCTATTCGTTCTCATTCATCTCCACCCAGCCCCCCACCACCAAGGTCGCGGAACTGGGCGTATTCGATGACGACGGCAGCGGGCATGTCATCGCCTCGATCGTGGCTCCGTTCAGCGGCCCGTGCCGGGCGGACATGAACGCCGACGGTACCCTGAACTTCTTCGATATCTCGACCTGGATCAACGCGTACACCAACGGCGACCTGAACGCGGATTTCACGGGCGACGGCGAGTTCAGCTTCTTCGATGCCTCGGCATTCCTCAACGAGTACAACGCAGGGTGCCCCTAATGACAACGCACTAGAATGTCTGCATCGTGCGTTTCGTGGAATATGCGAATGAGTTTTGGCTCACCCTGGTTGCCTGGGTTCAGGGTCGTCGTGGCGTGCTCGATGACTTTGGAAATCTGATCGAGTCCGACGCGGAGGCCACCGAGTACCCGTTCGAAGTTCCGGATACATTATCGATCGACGCGGACGATTCGAAGGGGGAAGCCCACGAGGCAACTTCCGAATCGCCCAAACGCCGCTGGGCAGGTCGATTGAAATCGATCTTCCCGGCACTGATCTCTGTCGTGATTATCGTCATCGGCCTCCGTTGGTCTTGGATGATCACGGGCTGGATCGGGAACAAAGCCCTGAATATACCTGGCGCAGTGGGCAATATCGCGGGGTTCATCACCGTGATCGGTGCGCTGGTTGTGTGGAGCCTTGCGAGCACACGACTTGACGAGGCGCGTGCATTCCGGCGCGCGAGCAGGGGCATCCGAAATGTGAGCGATCGATTATCAATCTATTCCTGCATCCAGATATACAAGATTTGCCCTGCGTGCGCATTCTCGTTGAAAAATCACCTGAACGAAACCGCAACGGAGATCCGATGCAGCGAGTGTGGCGGGCGATGGATCCCGCAACAATGGGTTGGTTTCCTACAACACGATCGCACGGGAGTCCACAAGGACCTGAAACGAACATCCGCGCGACGCGCGTCGTGCCTTGTCGATGCTCGCGATCAGATGTATGTCGTGCTCAAGGACAAGCCGCTCCGCGAACGCAAGGAGCGAATCCGAACCACACCGACATCCGGCGTGTGGAAGTCGCAGGCTCTGGCGGTAATGTGTTTCCTGCCCCTGATCGCGGGCGTGATGGGCATCATGCTCTGGGTCATCGGATTCTCGAACGGGACTCAGGCATTGGTGATCGGCGCGGTCTTCGTCGTCATCCTCATCGCGGTGATGATCATGGTGTTTCGTACATACCTCGATACCGCTCGGTCGCGTCGGATCAAACAGCTGGGGTGCGACATGATCGATCGACGACAATGCGGGTGTTGCGGCGGTGCAATCGACGACACACCGCATGTGGTTGAAGGGGCATTTGCCTGCGCCCCGTGCGGGTTGTTTTTCGACCCGCGAACGGCGGAACGAACGCACCACTGCCGAAAACGGATTCCGTGGGAGCGATACAAATCCGACCCGGTTTTTCAACGAAACACCTGATCTCTCGGAATGCGTCGCAACCCTGTTTCCGTTGCATCCGTAAGGAAAAATGTCCGAAAAAGGGGCTGGGCCGGCGTTTTCGCCGGCTAGAACGCGTTCGCGTCGCAGCCCGACGCTTACAGATCAGTTTCAGGAGAAACCCCATGCAGCATATGGGCATGCACTCGATCACACTCATCGCCACCCTCGCCGGCTCCGCGATGGCCCACGAACCCGTCGCCCAGGACCCGGGTGTAGGCGTGAACGCCAACACCCTCACCAAAGTCCACGGCTGCTGGGAGGGCCCGGACGGACACCTCGAGGGCGACATCTTCTATCTGCCTATCGATGATGAGGCCCGGCGGATCATGGAGGCCGTCGAGACCGCCAACCGTGGCATCCCCGACAACCGGGTGGACTTTGTGATCGTGGGTGATGGCTACACCGCCAGCGAGCAGGGACAGTTCCACATCGATGCCACGAGCATCCAGAACAACTTCTTCCGCTATGAGCCGTTCATTACCTATGAGCCTTACTTCCGCTTTACACAGATCGAGGTGGTCTCGAATCAATCGGGCGTGGACAACGACCCGAACCCTGGGATCAACCGTGACACGGCGTTGGACATGCAGTACTGGTGCAGCGGGACCGAGCGTCTGCTGTGCGTGAATGTTGGCAAGGCGTATAACGCCGCGGCCAGCGCGCCAGATATCGATCAGGTCATCGCCATCTCCAACTCGAGCAAGTACGGCGGCGCGGGCTATCCCAGCAGCAACCTGGGCACCGCCGCGGGCCAGAACGGATCGGCCGTGGAGATCGCCATCCATGAGATGGGGCACTCGCTGGGCGACCTGGCGGACGAGTACACCTACGGCGGCCCGACCACGTATTCGGGTAGTGAGCCCTCTGCGGTGGATGTCTCGATCTACAACCGCACCCAGCAGCTCGCTCAGGAGCTTAAGTGGTGGCGGTGGATGGACGCCTCGATCAGCGGGTTCGACGGCCCAACCAGCACCTACGAGGGTGGCAACTACTCGGAGTTGGGGATCTACCGCCCGTCGAACAACTCGATGATGCGGAGTCTCAACCGCCCGTTCAACCTGCCCAGCGCTGAGCGGCTGATCCGCCAGATCTATCGCGAGGTTAACCCGATCGACGACGGCACACCCAACGGCACCGTACTCGAGCGTGACGGCAACGCGTGGGTCATGCCCATGCAGCCCATCGGGCATGATCTCGATGTCATCTGGTACCTCGACGATCAGATCGTCCTCGGGCTGCTGGGACAGACGAGCGTCGATATCGCCTCGCTCTCGCTCGATAGCGGCGAGCACGAGCTGCGGGTTGAGGTTGTCGACCCGACACCGTGGGTCCGCAACGAGACCATCCGGGCGAACTTCATGACCGAGTCCCGCCTGTACACGATCGCGGCCTGCAACCTGCCGGCAGACCTCAACGGCGACGGGCTGTTGGACTTCTTCGATGTCAGCGCCTTCCTGACGGGCTTCAACGCCCAGGACCCTGTCGCGGACTTCGACGGCAACGGGCAGTTCAACTTCTTCGACGTCAGTTCCTTCCTCACGGCATTCAGCCAGGGCGGCGGCTGCTGAGGTCCGAAAAACCCGAAATCTGCACTTTCAGCGCCCGCCGCTCGCAATACCCCGCGAGCAAGGGCGTTTTTCATGGTGCATCGCTCTGACAGACCCCGGTGTGCACGGTTCGGGGGCTGTTGGGCGAGTGATTCTCAGACCGCTTTTCTGATGATCCGTTTGGAATTGCGGGCTTTGAGGGGCACAATGAGGGGAGACGCCCTTGGTATGGTCCTTGGACCGAACCCGCCCCGCGTGCTGGGCGAAGAACATCATGAATCGCGCCCCCCGACAAAGCGGGCGCCGTGAATCGGGAGAACGACAATATGAAGCACAACTTCAAGACGATGCTCACCTTCTCGCTGGCGATGGTCGGCTCATGCGGCGCGATGGCCCATGCCCAGGCGCTGGACCGCAACGACCTCGCCCCAGACGCACCCGCGGTGATGCCCGCGGGTGTGGAGAACAAGGGCAACCTGATGTTCTCGAGCAAGACGCAGGACGCGGGCGAGATCCTCGATCTCGAGAGCGTCAAGCTGAGCTACCTGTTCCGCAATACGGGCGCTGGGCCGCTGACCATCACGCAGGTGAAGACCTCGTGCGGGTGCACGGTCCCCGAGCTTGAAAAGAAGACCTACATGCCAGGCGAGTCGGGCACGCTGAGCGTGACCTTTGATCCCTCGGGCAAGGCCGGCACGATCGCCCGCAACATCACGATCTTCACCGATTCGGAGACGACCCCGTCGGAGACCCTGATCGTGCGTGCGTTCGTCAAGCCCGTCGTGGTGATCGAGCCGCGTGTGATGCCGTTTGAGGCGGTGCAGAAGGGCACCAGCGCCAGCGACGAGTTCAAGATCTACGGGCGTACCGATGACTTCAAGGTCACCCGCGCAACCGTGTCCGACCCCGCGGTCTTCGACATCGAGGTCAAGGACATGGGCGAGGTCGATTACAAGGGCGAGAAGCTCCGCCTCTCGATCGTCAAGGTGATCGTCAAGGACACGGCCCGCCCCGACAACCATCGCGCCGATGTGACCATCCGCACCAACGACGAGCGCATGCCCATCGTCTCGACCACGGCGATCGCCCGTGTGCTGGGCGACCTCACGACCGACCCCGTCCGCGTCACGATGGGGCGGATGGTTGTGGGCGATGAGTTCGAGAAGGAGTTCCATGTGACCTCCAAGAGCGGCAAGCCGTTCAATATCGAGAGCGTCGGCTTCAGCACCATCGCGCTCGAGTCCACGACGACCTTCGAGCCCGTGAACGAGGAGAAGACCGACTGGATCGTGAAGATCGTCGGCAAGGTCTCGGCCCCCGCGCCGCGATTCAACACCCCGATCAGGATCGTCACCGATGTGGCAGACGAGAAGGAACTGACCCTGCAGATGTACGGTCAGCTCCGCAACAACTGATCCCCTCGCACGGAGCATTTGATGCGCTGTATGCAAATCACGAGTGGGCTGCTCTCGATCATCGGGGCGGCCTTTCTTTTTGGAACCGTCCACGCGTTGATCGCCAAGCCGGTCGACATTTCCAAGGTCGACCTGGGCGACGCCAACAAGCCCGTCGTCGGTGCCGAGCCTCGGGTGCCCAAGACCGATGCTTCAAAGGGAACCGAGACGCCTCCCGAGAACGGTGTAGACGAGACCAGCATTGATGAACCTGCCGAGCAGGTCGTGATCAAGACGCCCGAGGAAATGCCCACCGATGCCCGCATCGATGAGAACGCATCGGGAATAGATGCATCGGTGCCCGAGGGCACGCTCACGCTCCAACAGAGCTATGACCTCTGGGAGCAGGGGGCATACTTTGTCGACGCCCGCCACGAGCACGAGTTTGAGGCGGGTCACATCGAGTATGCGTTCTGGCTGCCCTCAACGCTCTTTGATACGGACTCGGACCGCGCCTTCGCGGTGGTCGATCGCATGCCACCCGACGCGACGGTGGTGATCTACTGCGTGGGCGGCGAGTGCGACGCGTCACACAACACGGCCCGGCGTCTCAAGCAGATCGGCTTCAGCGACCTGCGGATCATGGGCGCGGGCTACGACGACTGGGTCGCGGCAGGGTTCCCGACCGAGGAAGGGGGACAGCCGTGAGCCGCAATGAGATCCCCAGAACCGGCATGACCGAATCGATCCTGCTCCAGCTGCCGCTGCGCGTGCTGTTGGGTGGGGTGTTTGTCTACGCTGCCTACAACAAGATCCCGGCGATCCAGTCCTTCGCCGAGGCAATCAAGGGCTTCCAGATCGTCGACAGTGAGACCCACTCCGGGCTGATCGTGATGGCAGCGTTTGTGATCCCATGGTTCGAGCTGATCGCGGGGCTGATGCTGATCGTCGGATTCCGTGCCCGCTCGGCAGCGCTGGGTATCGGGCTGCTGTTGGCTGCCTTCATCTACGCCCTGCTGCATGTGATCTTCACCGATGTCGATGCCGACTGCTCATGTTTCGGGGACCAGAACATGATCTGCGGTTCGACCGTGGGCTGGTGCCAGGTGATCCGCAACACGGTGCTGCTGGTACCCACGGTGTACCTGCTCTGGCGTGGTCCCGGCCGAGTGTCGCTCGACCAGATCTTCGGCAAAACCGAACAAATTCCTGCCGAACCGGGTAAAGCGACGCAAACGATCACCTACGATGTCGACGCGGACGCTTCGCGTGCGTAAAGTCTTCGCCCTGAACCTGTTTCAGGGATCATCCCGTCGCTCGTCCGTGCCGCCGCGTGTGTGGCCCTTGGCGAGCCACGCAGCCCATGACGGAGAACTGCACCCATGAGCAGAATGGCGAGCAAGCCCGATCGTTTCAACGCCCCCACCGGCAAGGTGACTGTCACCAGCGGTAAGGGGATCGAGTATGTTGACTACAAGGATGTTGAATCCCTGCGTCGCATGATGACCCCCAACGGCAAGATCTACGGGCGCAAGCGCCTCGGCACCAACGCCCGCCAGCAGCGCATGGTCGCCAACGCGGTCAAGCGTGCACGCTTCATGGGGCTGCTGCCCTTCACCAGCGCGACCGTCTGATCCCGTTTGGTCACACGAATCAAGAACCCGCCTGGGACTCCCGGGCGGGTTTTTTCATGGCCACGAAACTAGAATCAACCATGCCCTCCCATGAACGAGATTACATGCCCGTTGCCATGGCCCTCTCGCAGGTCAGCGGCGATCGCCACCGGCGCATGCGCGAGGTGTGCGATGTGCTCTGGCGGTTCTTCAAGGACTACGGCGTCTCTTGGGTGGGGTTCTATGAGAAGGACCCCGAGGCGGCGCAGATGATCCTTGGGCCCTCGCGCGACAAGCCCGCCTGCTCGCCCATCGAACTGCACGGCGCGTGCGGGATGTGCTGGGAGAAGAAGCGACCGATCCTGGTCAACGATGTCCATAATCTCGGCGAGCACTACATCGCATGCGACCCGCGCGACCGCTCTGAGGTGGTGATCCCGCTGTTCAACGACGATGGGAGCTGCTACGGCGTGCTCGATCTTGATTCGTTCGATCGGAGCGCTTTCCGCGATCACGATGTCATGGAGCTTCGGCGCCTGATGGAATCGACGGCCCTGAGCTGGCCCGCGCCGCACCTGCCAGCACTGATCTACTAACGGATAGATGATCAGAACGGATCAGGGGCCTTGAAGGTCATCTGTTTCCCCGTGCGCGGGTGATGGATCGTCAGCATCGATGCGTGGAGCATGAGGCGGTCGGCGTTGGAGGCGTCGCCGTAGAGCTCATCGCCGACGATGGGGTGCCCGAGCCCGGTGGTCTCGTTCTCGTTCTTCTGCCCACGCGTGCCCACCGTGGTGACCTGCGGGTGGGCGGCGTGCACGCGCAGCTGATGCGTGCGACCCGTGCGGGGTTCGAGTTCGACGCGTGTGACCGGTCGATCTCGGTAGGTCTCGCGGGAAATCACGGTATAGCTGGTCTGCGAGGGCTTCCCCTCAAAGTAATCGACGAGCATGAGCGGTCGCAAGTCCATGTCCTTGCGCATGGGGCAGTTGATGAGCCCCTCGTCGTGTTCAAGGTGCCCTTCAAGCAGTGCGAGGTAACGCTTCTGGGTGCGCCGGAACTCGAACTGGACGGAGAGGTTCGCGTGGGTCTTCTTGTCCAGCGCCAGGATCATCACGCCCGAGGTCGAGAGATCGAGCCGGTGGCAGGTCATGGGGCCCTTGGCGTGCGGGTACATCGCTTTGATCCGCGAGCGCAGGCAGTCCTGCTTCTCGGGGGCAATGCCCGGCACCGAGAGCAACCCTGCGGGCTTGTCGACAACGACGAACTGCTCGTCCTCGTGGAGCACCGTGATCGGGTCGCTGGGCGGCTGGTATGGAAAGAACGGGACCGGCTCGGTCCGAACGCGAGAGATGGGTTGTTGAGACCTAGTATCAGCCATGCAGGTTCAGTGTAGACCCGACAGGAGGATCACAATGAATACCCCGACGCTGGCGCTGTGTGCCCTTGCCGCGTGCTCGACCCTTGTGCTCGCTCAGGACGCGGGCGGCGTGAACCCCAACCCGAGCTGGGACGACCAGTGGCCCACGCTTGAGAGCTCTTTCCTCAGTGATTATGTGCAGCTGACCTTCGAGGACGACTTCATCAAGGCGGGTGAGTCCTACTTCTCGCCAAGCGGCAACATGGTGATCTTCCAAGCGATCCCCGTCCCGCCCGAGGGCGAGACAGCCGGGGCGCACTACGCGATGTATGTCGCGGGCGTGCACCGCGATGACGACGGCAACATCGCCGGGCTTGGCCCTGCGGGGATGGTCTCGGCCCCCAGCAGCGCCAACACCTGCGGCTGGTTCCACCCGACTGAGCCAATGAAGATCCTCTTCGGCTCAACCCGCACCGCGCCCGGAGACGAGAAACCCGCGGGCTACCAGCGAGAGAACTCCCGCTACTCGTGGCAGTTCCCGATCGAGATGGACATCCTCAGCGGCACGCTGCAGATGAAGTACGAGATCAGCCCCGAGGCGCTCGAGCGTGAGGAAGCACGCAAGGCCGCGGGCGATGATTCGCACTCGAAGCTGGACATGGGCGACATCATCTCCGTGCCCACGCTGGAGAATGCCAAGCCCATCTGGGAGCGCAGCGGCTACGACGCCGAGGGCTCGTGGTCCAGCGACGGGCGCTTCGTGCTCTACACCCAGCTCGAGCCCGGCTCGAACAACGGCGATATCTATGTCTACGACAGCACCGACGGCTCGCACACCCCGCTGGTGACGGCGGACGGGTACGACGGCGGGCCGTTCTTCTCGCCCGATGGCAAGTCGATCTGCTACCGCTCGGACCGGCGTGGCGACAACCTGCTTCAGATCTTCGTTTCCGAGCTCGCTTTCGATGAGAACGGCAAAATCACCGGCGTCGAGAAAGAGCTGCAGCTGACGGACAACGAGCATGTGAACTGGTGCCCGTTCTACACACCCGACGGCAAGTACCTGCTTTACGCGACCAGCGAGGTTTCGCACGGCAACTACGAGGTCTTCGCGATCGACGCGAAGGGGAGCTACGAGCCTGAGTACACCGCCCACCTGCGGGTGACACAGGCGCGTGGGTTTGACGGGCTGCCAGCGTTCACGCAGGACGGGCAGTGGATGATCTGGACGGCTCAGCGCGGCACCCTGCGTGAGGGCGAGGATCGCCCCAGCTCGCAGCTCTGGGCCGCGAAGATCGATCTCGAGGCACTCGACAAGGCGTATCAGGCAGCACAGCAGAAGCTCACGCCCGACGAATAAGGGCACGCAAGGAGCGCGGCATGGATCGCGGCACACCCTCCCCGGCTGAGATCGTGCGCACCTTTGCGCACATCGGGGACCCTGTGCCCGCGACGGATCACTCCGTGTTCTGGAAGCACTGGTACGCGGGGCTTGTCTCGGGTGCGCCCGCACTTGTTCAGCGCGTCAAGCCCGACCCCAGCGACCCGAGCGCGACGCACGAGTTCGAGTCCGTCGGCGGAGTCACCATCGGTGCTCGTCTGGTGCTGCCTGCTAGCGGTCAACCCGTCGGTGCGTCGCTGGTAAGCGTGCACGGCGACCATATCCCCGACCCGCTGGAGATCAACGCGCGCCGTTGGCAGCGCATCGCGGAACGAGGAGTGGCGGTGCTGCTGATCCGTCTGCGTGGTTATCCGGGATCGCGCACGAGTTGCGGCGATCTCACGACCAACTTAAGCGGATCGCACGACTGGATCACGCGTGGCTTTGACGGCGAGAAGCACGACGAGTGGATCCTGCCGCAAGCGGTCGCCGATGTCTGCAACGCCTGCCGGGCCATGCGCAATGCGCTGCTGCACCGGGACACCGATACCGACATCGCGGTCGACGAGTCTCTTGAGCACCCGGGGGTGTTCCTGCACGGTTCATCCCTCGGTGGCGGGCTGGCGGTGATCAGCGCCGCCCAGCTGATCGGCAAGCTCGCGGGCGAGTCCATCGTCGATCGCCTGGCGATCGCGACGCCCTCACTGGGCGATTGGCCAAGGCGTCTGATGCACCCAACCGGGGCCGCCGCCCAGATCCGCAGGGTCCTCGATGCCCACCCGGATCGCCATGACGAGCTCTTGGGGCGGCTCAAGCTTTGCGACGCGATCGTGCATGGGCGGCGGGTGCGGGTACCGACCCTCGCGATGCTGGCAAAGCGCGATGAGATCGTACCGCCCGAGTGCGCGGCCGCGGTGTTCAACGCGGTCGATGCCGACCCGGGTCGCAAGTGGCGGTTCCAGATCGATGATGGGCACTTCGATGGCGACACCGCCAACAACCGCCGGATCGCGCTGTTCGCACGATCAATGTGTGATTTCTTCGACCCCGATCTCCGCCCGATTGACGCCATGGGGCCCTGGGAGCCCATGATGCACGCCGGCTTCTCGACACCAGAGGGCGAGCAGGTGGAGGCGCTGTAGCGCCGGCGTATCATCCCCCATGACCTCATCGAGCACGCTCCGAAGCATCGAAACCCTCATGACCGGGCTGATCGACTACGCAGGGCTTTTTCCGCCCAGCCAGCTCGATATGGCGATGGCGACACAGAACTACGCACGCGACCTGCGGAGCAGCTACGAGCGGTTCCTCTCTCGCTTCATCTGCCCGGCCTCGCGGCTCGATGAGCTGAGTGAGCACGGGGCCGCTTTGATGCCCGGCACCTACGCCACGAGCGGGTACCGTGAGCACGCGGACTTCCAGGACCCGTGGCAGATCAGCGCAATCATCATCGGTGACCTTGAGGAGAACCTCGAACGCATCTACGCCTTCAACGAGCGTCACGACAGCGAGACCAACGGACTGGCGATGGTCGATGCGCTGGAGATGAAGATCGGATCGCCCAGCGAGATCGACGATCTTCTGGACACGATCCCTGAGATGATCGTGCCGGCGTTTGAGCTGCCAAAGGAAGTCATCTTCGGCGGCGACCCGCGCGGCTTTGTCGCGGCGATGGCGGGCACTGGCGCGGTCGCCAAGATCCGTTGTGGCGGCGTGACGAGCGATTTGTTCCCCTCATCAGCGGATATCGCACGCTTCATCGTCGCGTGCCATCGGGCGGATGTGCCCTTCAAGGCAACGGCCGGGCTGCACCACCCGCTCCGCAGCGAGCACGCGCTGACCTACGAGCCAAATGCGCCGCGCGGCGTGATGCACGGATTCGTCAATGTCTTCCTCGCGGGGGCGATGGTGCGGCACTGCAACGGGTTCGCCGAGACCGAGGCCGTGCGCCTGCTGGATGACGGCGATGCGAGTCACTTCCGCTTCGAGAGCGATCGGGTGGGGTGGACGGAGTTCGAGATCGATGTCGCGCAGCTGGCGCAGGCCCGCGAGTCGTTTGCGACGGGGTACGGGTCGTGCTCGTTCAAGGAGCCGACGGACGACCTCAAGTCGCTCGGGTGGCTTTAATCATCGCTCCAGCGGGTCCGGCCTTCTGAAGAGCCCCGCAACGGCGGTGTGCCCGTGCTGGAATATCTGCTCATCAATCGGAGCGATCTCGCCGGCGGCGAAGAAGCCCGCGAGCGGGATGCCCTCGTCGGTATTCAGCTCGGCACCAGCCTTGGCGAGCGCAGCACCATCGGGGACACGATCGAACGCGTGGGCGATGGTCTTTGCGTCGTAGCCCGGCTCTTCGAAGAACTTCTCGCTTCGCCCGGTGCACGACACGAGCAGGGCGCCGGCGGGCTTCTCATAGAGACGCTGCCCGTCGAGCAGGAGTGAGAGGTCCTCGCGCGCGGTCTGCTCGTCGTGCAGGTGCAGCTGGACGGTCTGACCTGCAGTAACGAGATCGGCGACAGCCACGGCGCCCGATTCCTCGTCGCCGCCCATGATGTTGCGGATCAGGAAGTCGCCACGACCGAAGTGTGATTTGTGCTCGTTGATGACGCGCCCGAGCAGCAGCCCATTACCCAGCAACTGTTTGTCGTGCTGGCTGAGGTTGTGGACGATCTCGCGGATGGCGTCGACGGCCTTCACGCCGGCGAGTTCGAGGATCAGGTTGCCGCGTGCCCGGGTGATGATCATCGGGTGCCCGATGGGTCGGCAGCCCTGCGAGACGACGGTGTCGACGCGGATCGGGCCCGAGAGGGTGACACCCATGGCGCCGCTGGAGCGGACCTCGCCGTCGAGCAGCAGGGTGTTGCCGCCGGGGCGGGTTGCGGCCGAGGCCATGCCCCCGAGGATTGTGCCGATGGACTCGACACGCCCGGAGGAAGTGATGTGCTGCATACGGGCGGCGCTGAGTGCGGGGATCAGCTTGACCAGCGGCACCGAGAAAGGGTCGGCGAAGAAGAACGCGGCCCGCATGTCGGTGCCCGCGTCGATCTGGTCGGCGAGCTTGGCCGCCCGTTCGTCAGTGCTGTCACGCGGCGAGAGGTGATCGACCCAGAATGGGCTGATGCGTACGCCCGGCATGGAGCAGGCGAGCAGGGCGATGCCGGGGTCGTCGTTGATCTCGGTGACGCCGCTCATGACGGCGTGGGCGGAGACACCAAGCATGTGGCTGGACCCGAGCGATTCGCGGAGGGTGTCGGCGATCATGCCCATGCGCTGGGCGTGGTGCGGAGTGACGAAGATCATCAGCAGGTCGGGCGCGGTGTCGAGGCGCTGATGGATGCGGGAGGCCGCCTCCGCGGCGGCTTCGATCGGGTCTTCACGGGTGCTCAGCGCGTTGGCGAGCACGATGTCCTCGCCCGCGCCCTGATCGGGCGCGTCCGCATCGTGCTCGGGGTGGTGCTGCTTACCGGAACCCATTACTCGGGCATCAGGTCAACGCGTTCGGGCTCGACAACGCGGAGTCCGAGCGCGGCATCGTCACGCATGACGCCGAGCACGCCCACGACGCGTCCGAGCATGTGACGCAGATCCTGATCCTTCTTGGGTGCGATGTAGCCGACAGTTCGCGGCTGCCCGGTGATCGGGTCGGTGCCCTGCACGCGGTAGAGCAGCGGCAGACGCTCGCCGGTGTACACCGAAGAGACGACCATGCGACCCACGAGCTGATAGGCCCGCCCCTGCTGCCACTTCTCGATCGCCTGCGCGGTCTGGTCGGCGTTGGAGTCGTACTCGGCGAGGGCTTCGCTGATCTGGCGGCGCTGATCGCGGGTCTGGATGCGGATCTTGAGCCACTCGATGCGCTGATCGAGGGCCCGCTCGAGCGACTCGTCGCCCTCGGCCTCCTCGCGGGTGCGGGTGAACTCCGCGAGCAGCTCGCTGAGCGCCTCGTCGAGCTCGGCGCGGGAAAGCTGGCGTGCGTTCTCAAAGCTCGCCTCGAGGTCTTCGAGCTTGGAGGTTGGTATACGCCCCTCGTCGGCGGTGACCACCGGCTGCGTGGGCTGGGTGACCGGGGGCTGGTTCTCGATGGTTGCCGGCTCGTTGGTCACTTGCTCTTCGAGCAGCGAGGTATCCACGGCGGGCTCATCGTCCTGCGTCTCGGGTTCGGGCTGGGTGACAGGCTGAGTTGTTTGCTGCTCTGTCGGCTGGGTCGCGGGCTGCTCGGGCTGCGTGGTTGGCGTGGTGTTCGCAGGCTTGGGCATCTCGGTGTTGCCGGTGGTAACAGCCTCGATCTCGCTGCTCAGAGCGGGGCGGAGGGCGTCGGTGAGGACATAGGCGATAGGCAGCTCACCGCTGGGGCTGTTGATGGCTTTGACACGGTAGCCGACCACGCCGCCGGTGTCGTTCTTGAGCGATTCGATGATCTCCAACTCGGTCCCCGCGGGCAGGGCGGTGGCGTACATCTGCTTCCACGCGCCCGAGAGCCCCATGAGCTGGGACGGGGCACGCAGCTTGGAGTCGACGCGGAGCTTGGCGACCTTGCCCGAGTTCACCAGTTCGACCTCGGTGGCGGGAACCAGTGCCCCGATGTTCTCGGGAACGATGACCTTGGTGTATGCGCCCGACTCGCCGGCGGTGCGGAGCACGGTGCCCTTGGTCAGGCGGGCGATGGCGTAGAAGACATCCTGATCGCCGCAGCGCAGGGGTTCGTCGGCCCGATCGACGGTCATGTAGCTGGCACCGTCCTGAGCGACGATCAGCTCGCTGCCTGCTTCGCTTGCGAGCGCGGTCATGGGAGAAATACCCCCGAGCGCACCCATCAGGGCGAGGGCGAGGGGGATTCGGGCGTTCTTCTGGGTGAAGATCGTGTTGGTTCGCACAGCGGGCCTCCTTACCTGGTCGTGTCCCCGGCGTGTTCGCGCTGGTGGACGCGGCAGACTAGTCTACGCGTGTGATTCGGCATGATGTTGTGACAGAGAATCGAGCACGGCGATTATTTCCAACCTATCGTTCTGGCATGACCTCAAGTGTGCGCACAAGCAAAGCCGTCGTCAGTTCCGCCAGCCTGCTCGTCTCCTCGCTGATTGCGCTGGCGGGGTGCAGCTCGCCGATCAATCGCGAGCACGATCAGGTGCTTCAGCAGTCCATGCTCAACGCGATCGAGCGCGAGATTGAGCAGGCTGAGGCGTACCCACAGTCGCGGACCGTTTCGAGCTCGCTGGACCTGACGAAGCTGGAGATCCGTGAGGATCATCTGGAGACAATCGCCAAGGAGTTCTCGCCCCAGGGCTATATCGAGCAGCTCGCGGCGGAGCATCCGGACGCGGACAGCCCGATCTCGCACCTGATCGGCGATGACCTGCTGGGGCAGCCGACGAAGCTGATCGGGCTCTCGCTTGAGCAATCGATCCAGTCGAGCGTGGGGAACAACCTGAGCGTGGAGATCGCCCGGTTCTCGCCGGCGATTGCGCAGGCGGCGCTGACGCAGGCCGAGGCGCAGTTCGATTGGTTGTTCTTTGCGGAGGGGACCTACCAGGATTCCTCGATCCCGCAGGCGGGGCAGGGCTTTGGCGGCAATAACGGCGTGATCCGTGTTGATTCGCAGACGGTCACGGGCAGCGTGGGTGTCTCGCGCCAGATGAACACGGGCGGCACGCTCGAGCTGAGAAATGACATCGGGTACAACAATGTTGACACCTCGTTCTTCGGCACCGCGCCCGTACCCAACCCCGCGAACAACGCGGACTTCGTGGTCGGGCTGACACAGCCGCTGCTGCAGGGCTTCGGTCGCGATGCAAACATGGCGCAGATCGAGCTGGCTCGCAACGCGGAACGAACCAGTGTCTCGCAGCTCAAGAGCACGCTGATCAACACGGCCGCGGAGACTGAGCGGGCATACTGGGATCTGGTGCAGGCGTACAAGGTGCTCATCATCCGCGCCAAGCTGCTCGATCGGGGCATCGAGGTACGTGACGACATCAAGGCGCGGCGTGTGCAGGACGCACGCCAGGCGCAGGTCGCCGACGCGGTGGCCCGCGTCGAGCGCCGGCGTTCCGATCTGCTGGTGGCCCGCACGAACCTGCGCCTGGCGAGCGACCGCCTCAAGGCGCTGATCAACGACCCGGCGCTTCCCGTTGGTTCGGAAACGCTTATCGTGCCCAGCGAGGACGCGATGAGCGAGCAGCTGAGCTTTTCGCTGCTGGACGCGATCACGGCGGGTGTGCAGGAGCGCCCCGAGATGACGCGGGCGCTGCTGAACATCGATGATGCGACCATCCGCCAGCAGCTTGCAAAGAACCAGCAGCTCCCACGCCTGGACCTCACGGCGCAGGCCCGCCTGCTGGGCTTCGACGATTCGTTCGGCGATGCGTATCAGAACACGGGCGAGACGCGGTTCATTGATGACTGGCTCATCGGTGCCCGCTTCGAGCAGCCCATCGGCAACCGCGCCGGCGAGGCCGGGTATCGCTCGGCCCGCCTGGAGCGGATGCAATCGGTCGTGGCGTACCGCCAGACGGCGCAGAATATCGTTTTGGAGGTCAAGAACGCGCTCAACGCGGTGACGACCAACGGTGCACTGATCGAGCAGTCGTCGCTCTCGCGCGTGGCGCAGGGCGAGGCGCTGCGGGCACTGATGGTCGAAAAAGAACTGACGAACAACGGCTACAGCGTGGAACGCCTCAACCTCGAGCTCAACCAGCAGGAATCGCTGGCGAGTGCCGAAATCGCCGAGGCCTCAGCGCTGACGAACTACAACAAGTCGATCGTCGACCTGTACGCTGCGATGGGCACGATCCTGCGTCGCAACCGCATCGATTTCGTCGTGCCCGACGCCAACCAGCTCGCCCCGGGCGAGTCGGCGCTGGAATACGAAGCCCCGAGCGAAGAGCCCGAACCCACGGAAGCCGAGCAGGATGGCTGAGATCGTCGCGGGGCCAGAGGGTATCGCGATGGGCGTGCAGCGCCTCGCGGGCGGACGCCTCGTCGCCTTCCCGACCGAGACGGTGTACGGGCTCGGAGCCGATGCGCTCAACGCGGACGCGGTGCAGCGGGTCTTTGCGCTCAAGGGACGCCCGAGCACGAATCCGCTGATCGTGCATGTCAGCGGCGAGGAGATGGCCCGCACCCTCACTCGCCATTGGCCCGAGGAAGCAACGAAGCTTGCAAAGGCATTCTGGCCCGGGCCGCTGACCCTGGTGCTGCCCAAGGTGGACCACGTGCCCGACGCGGTGACCGCGGGCGGCGATACGGTCGCGGTGCGTTGCCCCGAGCACCCGATGGCGCTGGCACTGATCGAGGCGCTGGGGAGTCCAATCGTCGGACCCAGCGCGAACCCCAGCGGCTACATCTCCCCTACCACGCCCGAGCATGTGCGTGATGCGTTCGCCAGCGAGGATTTGCTCGTGCTCGACGGCGGTCACTGCCGGGCGGGCATCGAGTCGACGGTGCTCGACCTGTCGTCGGAGACGCCCCGTGTGCTGCGGCCGGGGGTGCTGGGGGCGCACCGGATCGGGGAGGTGCTCGGCTGTGAGGTTGAGGTGGTCGAGTCGAGCGCAGTCGATACGAACGCGCGCTCGCCGGGTCTGATCGGGGCGCACTACCAGCCACGCACACCGACGCGTCTGGTTTCACAGGAAGAGCTCGCAAATGCGCCGTCTACGGCGGTACTCATCGCGTGGTCGATCCAAACGCACCCATGCGGGGGCGAGCTGATCGCCATCTCCGATCGCTTGGCGGGGTTCGCCCAGTCGATCTACCGCGCCCTGCACGAGGGCGACCGGGCCAAGGGCACCCAGATCTGGGTCGAGAACCCGCCCGAGGCGAACGATGACGATGAGCGGGCGATCCTGTACGCACTGCTCGAGCGTCTGGCTCGCGCAACGCATGCCTGAGACGGGGCGGCAACTTCGCAACAACCGGGTCTACACGCTCACCCGCGGGGCCTATCCTGTCGATAGACGCTGTGAACAGAGCCAAGGCACCCCCCGAAAGAGGTAGACCCCTATGAGCGACAAGCTCCAGATCGCACTCGCACCCGGCGACGGCATCGGCCCCGAGATCACCCGCGCCTGCATGCACATCTTCGAGGCCGCCGGCGTGCTCGACAAGGTCGAGTTCAAGGAGGTCCAGATGGGGCAGGGCGTCTTCGCCACCGGCGAGACGCGCGGCATGACCGATGAGGCGATCGAGACCATCGAAGCAACCGGCATCCTGTACAAGGGACCGATGGGCACCCCGATCGGTGGCGGCGGCAAGTCGATCAATGTGACGCTGCGCAAAACCTTCGGGGCCTTCGCGAACCTGCGTCACTTCCAGTCGCTGCCCGGCGTGGAGACTGTGTTCTCGCAAGCGGGCGTGCCGGTGGACTTCTATGTTGTTCGCGAGAATGTTGAGGACACCTACGGCGGCATCGAGCACCGCCTGACACCGGACTCCTACGCCGCCAAGCGACTGATCACGACCCCGGGCTGCGATCAGATCAACCGCTTCGCGTTCGAGACGGCCAAGAGCTTCGGCATCGACCGCGTCACCTGCGGGCACAAGGCCAACATCATGAAGATGACCGATGGAACATTCCTGGATCGGTTCCGCTTCATCGCGCAGGACTACCCGGACATCGAGACCGAGGATGTGATCATCGACGCGTTGTGCATGAACCTCGTGCTGCGTCCGGACCGCTACAAGATGATCGTGCTGACGAACCTGCAGGGCGACATCGTGTCGGACCTGGCGGCGGGTTTGGTCGGGGGTCTGGGCTTTGCGCCCAGCGCGAACATCGGCGATCAGATCTCGATCTTCGAGGCCGTGCACGGCACCGCACCCGACATCGCGGGTCAGGACAAGGCGAACCCGACGAGTCTGCTGCTCTCGGGGCTGATCATGCTGCGGCATATCGGGCTGCGCCGATCGGCGGCCGAGATCGAGAACGCGCTGCTGTACACCCTCGAGTCGGGCGTGCACACGGGCGATGTCAAGGGCAAGGGCGACCCGGTCGGGACGACGGCCTTCGCGCAGGCCCTTGCCAAGAACCTCGGCAAAGCCCCAACAACGATCGCGGCGTGCGAGGTGCCAGGCGGAGACATGATCTGCCACACGCCACCTACCCGTCCCAGTGTGAATCAGATGATGGTCACCCACGAGCAGGTACAAAGTCAGGTCGTTGGATGTGATATCTTCCTGGAGACGACGCTCACGCCGCTGGATCTGGCGGACCGCCTCAAGCGGGTGTGCGACGGCACGCCGTTCCGGTTGACGGTGATCTCAAACCGCGGCACGCAGGTGTGGCCCACCGGCTCTCCGTACACCGAGATCGTGAACAACTGCTGCGCCCGCTTCGAGCTCAACAAGGATGTCGGTGCGATCGGGCAGGGCCCGACGGTGCACCTGCTGGCGAAGGTCGCGGAGAAGTTCAGCGTGACCGAGTTCATCCCGATCAAGATGTACGACGGTCAGCGGGGCTACTCACTGGCGCAGGGGCAGTAAGCTTCTGGTTCAGCAACCGATCTGGTATACTCGGCTCCATGAGACACACATGGGGCCGTTTTTCTGCGCTGTTGCTGCTCGGAGTGGCTGCCTGCTTCACTCGGGCACAGGTCGACGCGAATCAATGGGGCGAGGACCTCGACACGCTCGCCGAGCAGCTGCTTACGCGGCACCCGAACTTCTACACCAAACACACCGTGGACGAGTTCGAGGATGCGTTTGAATCGTTGTATGCTCGTCTGGATCAGCTTGATGACCAGCAGACCGTGATCGAGATCAGCCGGCTGGTGGCGATGGGTGGCGATGCGCATACGACGGTGTCCTTTGGAACCTACGGCGACGCGATGCGGCGGCTTCCGATGCAGCTGATGCTGCTGGAGGACGGCGTCTTTGTCACCGGTGCGCCCGAATCGTACAAGGAGCTGATCGGGCATCGGGTGGTTTCGATCAATGCTGTTCCGATCGATGAGGTGCTCGATCTGGTGAGCGTGCTCTTTGCGTATGAGAACGAATCGAAGCGGATCGGCACGAGCGCGTGGTATGCGACGATGCTTCCAGCGTTGCAAGGAGTTGGCGTGATCCGAGATCACCACGCCGAGACGCTGACGGTCACGCTGGAGCATGATGGCGAGCGGGAGAGCCGGGAACTCCCGTGCGAGCTTCCCGGGAAGCTCGGAAAGTGGACGAGCTTCGTGCAGCAACTGCCCCAACCGTGGCCGCTTGCGTACCGCAAGCAGGGCGGGTCCTACCAGAGTGACTTCATTGCGGATCACAGGGCGTTCTATGTCGCGTACAACCGCTGCCGTGAGGCCGAAGACCTGCCGATGAAGGACTTTGTCGAGTTCGTGATGCGCAAGTGCGACGAGCTCGATGCGCAGCGGATCATCATCGACCTGCGGTTCAACGGCGGCGGCGACGAGACCGTGATCTGGCCGCTGTGGCAGGCGCTTCAGAAATCCGAGCGTTTTCGTGATCAGGGCGACATCATCGGGCTGATCTCGCGACAGACCTTCAGCAGCGCCATGAGCAATGCCCAGCAGCTGAGGGATGGCTGCAAGGCGATCTTGATCGGCGAACCCACGGGCGGCAAACCGAATCACTTCGGGCAGCTGGGGAGTTTCACGCTGCCCAACTCGGGGCTGCGGATCTCGCACTCCACGCGCTGGTTCCAGAAGGTCGAGGGCGACCCGGACTCGGTGCACCCGGATGTGCTGACCCCCTGGCGATCCGAGGCGCTGTTCGGCGGGCGAGACGAGGTGCTGGAAGCGGCATTGGCGTATAGCCCCGAGGACTGACCTGCCAGACTGGCAGGAACGACCGAATTCGGCACCCCTGACTGCCTCTGGGGGCTGGAATTGGCGATTCTTCGCACTCGCCGACGGATCGGCTTTGGCATCGTGATTGCAACTCGGTTTTCTGAACAAACGCATTCATCGCCGCGTGCCCTCTTGGGCAACGCATCGAGCGATTCATGAAGGAGGCCAGCAATGGGAAAAATCATCGGAATCGACCTCGGGACCACCAACAGCGTCGTCGCCGTCATGGAAGGCGATACGCCCAAGGTCCTGATCAACAGCTCGGGCAACCGCACCACCCCCTCGGTCGTCGGATTCACCGACAAGGGCGAGCGGCTGGTCGGCCAGCAGGCCAAGCACCAGCAGGTCACCAACCCCAAGAACACGGTGTTCTCGATCAAACGCTTCATGGGGCGTCGCCACGGCGAGGTCAACTCGGAAGAGAAGCTCGTGCCCTACGAGGTCACGGGCGGCAGCGACGACTTCGTCAAGGTCAAGATCCGAGGCGACGAGTACACCCCCCAGCAGATCAGCGCCATGATCCTGGGCGAGCTCAAGCGCACCGCAGAGGACTACCTCGGTGAGAAGGTGACCGAGGCCGTCATCACCGTACTTCAACGACGCGCAGCGTCAGGCGACCAAGGACGCCGGCGAGATCGCCGGGCTGACTGTCAAGCGCATCATCAACGAGCCGACGGCGGCCGCGCTGGCGTATGGTCTTGAGAAGAAGGCCAACGAGAAGATCGCGGTCTTCGACCTCGGTGGTGGTACCTTCGATGTGTCCATCCTCGATGTCGGCGACGGCGTGTTCGAGGTGCTGTCCACCAACGGCGACACCCACCTGGGTGGCGACGACTGGGACCAGCGCCTGATCGACTTCCTCGCAGAGGAGTTCCGCAAGACCGAGGGCGTGGACCTGACCAAGGACGCGATGGCGATGCAGCGACTCAAAGAAGCCGCTGAGAAGGCGAAGATCGAGCTCTCCAACTCGCAGGAGACGACGATCAACCTGCCGTTCATCACCGCGACCAACGAGGGCCCCAAGCACCTCCAGCAGACGCTGAGCCGCTCGAAGTTCGAGGCGCTGTGTGACGATCTGTTCACCCGCCTCAAGACGCCTTGCCTGAACGCGATCAAGGACGCGGGCATCGACACCAGCAAGATCGATGAGGTCGTGCTGGTTGGTGGTTCAACCCGCATGCCCAAGGTGCAGGCGATCGCCAAGGAGATCTTCGGCAAGGACCCGAACAAGTCCGTGAACCCCGACGAGGTCGTCGCCATCGGCGCGGCCGTCCAGGGCGGCGTGCTCTCGGGCGATGTCAAGGATGTGCTCCTGCTCGATGTCACCCCGCTCTCGCTCGGTGTTGAGACATATGGCGGTGTGATGACCAAGCTCATCGATCGCAATACCACGATCCCGACCAGCAAGAAAGAAACCTTCTCGACGGCGGCCGACAACCAGCCGAGCGTGCAGATCCATGTCCTGCAGGGCGAGCGTGAGTTCGCCAAGGACAACCGCACACTGGGGCAGTTCGAGCTCGCGGGCATCGCCCCGGCACCCCGCGGCACGCCGCAGATCGAGGTTGAGTTCGCGCTGGACGCCAACGGCATCCTCCAGGTGACCGCGGTGGACAAGGGCACCGGCAAGAAGGCCGACATCCGCATCGAGAACTCGGGCGGACTCGATACTGCCGAGATCGATCGCATGAAGGCCGACGCCGAGGCGCACGCCGAGGAAGACAAGAAGCGTCGCGAGCTCGTGGACCTCAAGAACCGTGCCGATGGCACGATCGCTCAGGTCCGCAAGAGCCTCGAAGAGCACGGCGACAAGGTCGGCGGCGATGTCCGCGGCAAGATCGAGTCGGCGATCTCGGATCTCGAGAGTAAGATCAAGGACGAGTCGATCACCAAGGAGGCCCTCGAGGCTGGGCTCAAGGAGCTCGAATCGGCCTCGATGGAGTTGGGCAAGGTCATCTACGAGCAGCAGGCCGCTGCCGGCGGTGGCGCAGCCCCCGCTGGTGACGCCGGCGGCTCGGCGAGCAATGACAGCGATGTCATCGACGCCGAGTACGAGGTGAAGGACGAGGACAAGTAATCCTCCCCGCATTCTGATTCAACACAACGCCCACGCCAATCGTGTGGGCGTTGTTGTTTTTCATCCCCGTGGCGGAGTGAGCCCGTCGCGTGTCCAGAGGATGGAAAGCGGCGGGAGCAGGTTCGGCGGCAGCGTGGTCCTGACGATCCAGCGCGCGATGGGGTGACCGCTCCAGATGCCGATCGCCATACAGATGAAGGCGAGGGTATACACCACGATCGCGTACTGCGTGAGGATCTCGAACCCCGCGACCCAGGTCGCGTTGTAGTACATCTGCCCGGCGGATCGTTTGTGCGCGATGATGAACGCCAACGCGAGGCACATCACGGCGAACGCGACAACGAGTAATCGCCGTCGATTAGCGCCCAACGCAATTGCAGACCAGAGCACCCCGGCGACAAACGAGATTGCGAACACGGGGATCATTCGGATGTACAGGTACGGTCGAAATGTCAGAGAGTTGAGATCCTTGCTGACGATGATTTGCTTCCCCTCGGAGTCCAGCCACTCACGATCGACCACGAGATACTCGTACCGCTTCTGATCGATCGTCCATTGCTGGTTGGTGTTGAAGCTCTCGTTCTCAATCGCCCACGCGTAGTAAGCTTCACCGATCTCGCTCGCGAGCGGGAGCGCGATGTACCCGGTCTGATCGCGCACATGCGTGTAGATCAGGTGACACTGGAGCAAAAACATGCCCAGCAAGGTCGCGATCCACACGACAGCAAGCACGAGCTTCCACCGCTCGACCCATCGGGACATGAGCGGGTAGGAGATCAGGGGGGCAACGGTGCCGCACTCGGGGCAGGTCGCGACGAGCAGGCTGTAGCTTGGCTCGCGCACGACGGGCTGATGGATGAGATTAAACCCACAACTCGTGCACGATCGGTCGGTCCCGATGCGAGAGCCCGTGTCCTGTGCGTTCTCGATCATGATGCGTACCCCCGCTCACGGATTCTTCGTTCTCGTCTGCGAAAGCGCCTCCGCCTGCGGACCCAGGCGCTGGGGAGCTTGTTGTGAAACCGGCTATGCAGCCAATCGGTGAGCCTGATCATTAAGGCGCTGACCAGTGCCATCCCGCCCACCATCGCAATCAGTATCTGGGGTGCATCGATCAGCAGAATGTAGCCGTTGCTCAGCGAGAGGTTCATCGAGTTCATATCGATGCACCAGTAGAGGTTCTGGTACTCGAAATAGAGCAGCCAGCATGTGGCGCCGAGCACGAGCAGCCCCAGCGATCGATTCGGAGTATGGTGCGTGAGCACGAGCCGCGTGATCAGGCCCGGGACGACCATGAGCACCGCCATCACAAGAACAACCAAGGCAATCGGCAACCGATCCTGTTCATCCACGAGGGCGGATGGATCCTCTGGTTGGAAGAAGCCGTAACCGAGCATCAAGCACACGATCGCGAACGCAAACGCGGCGGCACCGAGCAGCACGAGCCGGAGCATGAGTGACCCCAGCGTCCAGAGCAGCTTGCGAGCGCTCCGCCAGAACTGGGCGTCCTGATGCAGCATGCGGACAAGCGTCCGCTCGCAACTTGGGCATGCCACCAGCCTCAGCCCGAGCGATTGGTCAACGAACGCTCGCTCGTGCGCGAGCTCTGTGGCGCAATCGGGGCAGATATGGGATGGTCGCACGCCATCTCATACACGCGGCAGAAATCTCAAGTTGCAGATCGGCTTGCCCGTGCTGAGTTTGTGCTCGGCATTGATAGCCCATCGCGAGACCAGAGGACGCCGAACGGGACCCGCGAGCGGGGTGGCAGGGCGAACTTCACGACGAAGCGGGCGATCGGACGCCCGATCAGCACGCCGATTCCCATGAAGATGAACTCGTAGACGAGCAATAATGGGATCAGACGCATCACATAGATGTTCTCGGCCAGCGCCCGTGCGGAGGGGTAGGTGCCTGAGTCAAAGTTGGCACCCACCAGGATCACACCCGCGATGATCGCGATCGCAGCGGGCACGACCAGAACCCTCGATCGATTGCTGCCCAGCAACGCGACACTCCAGAAGATCCCCAAGACCAGCGAGACGAAGGCCGACGGGACGAGCAGGATGTAGACCTCGGCATTCATATTGCCATAGATTCCGCCGAACTGCTGCATCGCCTCATCAAGTTCCTCATCGATCCACTTCGGCGTGAGGATGTTCCATCGTGAATATTGCGGGAGCGGCTGATTGATCGGGGCGGGGACCTGAGCGTCGCCGGGTGGCTGCGAGCCCACCTGCTGTTCCCAGATCGTGTGCTGAAGAGCGAGGTGGTCTGCGAGCGGTTCGCTGGCGAACTCCGCCGCTGCGATTCCGAAGCCGGAGATAGCAAAGGTGCTCAGCGCAAGCATCCCCAGCAGCAGGACGATGTAGACCCCACCGATGATCAGGCGGAAGCGGTTCACCCAGTGCGTCATGACCGGGTATTGCTGCAACGCCGCGACGGTGCCGCACTCGGGGCATCGGGCAATCGCAAGCCCGTAGTGCTCCTCGCGGATCACGCTCTGCCCATAGAGGTTGAAACCGCAGCCAGCGCAGGCGCGGTCGGCGCGGATCTGGTCACTCGGAGCGGTTGAACTGTCGGCGATTGGATCGCTCATGGGTTCCCCTTCTCAGTCGAGGCGTGCCTGACGGTTGCGGAGTCGGCGTCGGATTCGCACGATGCGTTTACCCGATCCTCGTTCGATCAGGCGATTCAGCTGCCCGCCGGCAATCATGCCCAGGACAAACACGGGCATGACCAGCGGCAGCATCATGGCGCGTCGCTTGAGTTCCAGGGCGGTGGGCATCCCGATATCTTCAACAGCGTTGCCCAGGGCGAGCGCGAACAGGACCAGACGTCCGATGATGGCATCGATGAAGCAGAACACGCCGATCAGCACCACGAAGAGGACCAAGACCGAGCGAAACCGCAGGTGGGCATAGACCACCCTGGCGATGATGCCGCACAGGAGCAGCATGATCACGGCGACGATGATCTGGGCCGGAACGCTCGGATCGGCGATATCCGGCTGCTTGTAGCGCCCCGCCCTGCTGGTCAGCTGGGGCAGCAACCAGAAGGCCATGCCGATCGTTGCGCCGGTGGCCAGTGCGGTGAACATATTCGCTAACCAGAGTTGAAACAAGCCTTTACGCAAACGCCTCATCTGCTGCCAGAACACCCGATCTGGATGGCGGACGCGGACCACGGCGTGGGTGCAGCAGGGGCAGACGATCACGCCCAGCCCGTAGTGCGGATCAGGCACCGCGCGCAGGTGCCCGAGCTCGGCGCAGCAGGATGGGCAGGTATGCGAGATCGGCATCGATACATCAGCATACGGGATCGGAGATGGTGGGTTTCACACGCATGGGGTTGACTCCCCCATCTCGCGCGCATTCGCTATCCAGTCGTGCAGGGGATGAGACCGCGACAGCCATCAACCAACTGAACCAGAGGAAACAACAGATGCAACGCTTACTGAATACGACACTGGCCGGGATCGTGGCATGCGCCGGGTTCGCTGGCTCCGCCCTCGCCAATGACACCGAGGCCGACCGCGCCGCAGCCCTGGAACGCCTCGAGGAGGCCCGGATCGCGTTCGAGGCCGCCAAGGCCGAGCTCGAGGCCGCCCAGCGCGAGGCCGCGGCCGTGACCGGCGGCGAGATCAAGGGTTCAACCAGCGCCCAGAGCGACGATGGTGTCCAGCCCGCCGAGGAGGCGGATGTGCCCCAGGACCCCAGCTCGTGGAAGGACGGCTGGGACTGGAAGGCCGTCGTCGCGCTGACAGGTGCATCGGGCAACAACGAGAACTTCTCGGCTCTTGCGTCGCTGAGCGGCGAACGCAACACCTCGAAGTACGAGACCTCGCTCAAGCTCGCGTACACCTACGGCACCTCGGACGGCACCAAGAACACCTCACGCGGCGTGCTCGACCTGCGAAATGACTGGCTGACAGACAGCAAGTGGCGCTACTTCGCTGACGCCAAGTACGAGTACGACGAGTTTCAGAGCTGGGACCACCGGCTCTCAGGGCACCTTGGTGCTGGCTACGAGATTATCAAGGATGACAAGCAGGAGCTGATCGGTCGTCTCGGCTTCGGTGGAAGCTACGAGTTCGGCGGCAATGCCGACGAGCACCTGATCCCTGAGGGTCTGCTCGGGCTCGACTGGAAGTACCAGTGGACCGAGAACACGAAGCTGGCTGCCAGCACGACCTACTACCCGAGCTTCGATGATTTCGGCGAGTTCAGGTGGAACAGCAACGCCGGCATCGAGGTCGTCATGGATGAGGAATCGGGCATGACCCTGAACGCGGGCATCGAGCACCGCCACGATTCGCAGCCGGGTACGGGCAAGAAGCCCAACGATGTGCTGTACTTCATGGGGCTCGGCTGGAGCTTCTGATCAGACCATATCATCAAGATCAAGCACGCCCTTATTCGGGCGTGTTTTTTTATCAAACTTGATATCCGCGAAGATCTCAACGAGGTCGGTGTTGTCGCGCCCGCACTCGGGGCAGACATCGCTCTTGGGCAGCAAGGCCAGGTTGTACTTGCAGCCGGGGCAGCGGGCGTAGCGGTAGATTGTTTCGCGTGGGCCCCAGATACGGACAATGATCAGCCCGAGCCCAAAGCCGCACCAGGAGTAGATGATGATCTCGAATGGTGAAGACCAAGGCGAGATGAACAACGCGGCCGCGATCGATGCGAGCATCTGCAGGCCGAGACAGATGTACAACGCGGGCAGGAATCGCCGCCCGACCAAGCACATGATGAACAAAACGCCTAGCGGAAAAAGGCCGTTGATCACGCCCGAGATCAGCGCGCCCCCGATCTCGTAGAACGAGCCATGAACCAGGAACGCGAACGCAAGCGAGAATGACGACCCGGCGATACACAAGAGCAACCCGTAGGTGTTCTTCTTCACCAGCGGCATCCCCCGGCGACGGACAAGATGGTCGGGCGTGAGCGAGGTGACCTGCTGCTTTCGTTCAGGCATGTCGCGTGGCCTCGCGGGATTGGCCGCACTCGGGGCAGGGGAGATCCTGGGGGAGATCGATGAGGGAGTAGCCGCAGTTCAAGCAGATACTCTCACCAGAAAACTTCGATCGCGGCGGGGTGAGTTTACACGACATGATCCATGGCAATGCAAAGGCCATAGAGATGTACCAGCCGCAGATCGAGACGAAGAACGCAATATCGTCATGCTTCAACACAGAGACACCGGGCACAAAGAGCAACAAGCTCGACACGGCCCCGACGAGCAACATGATGCCGAAGGCTGCCTGACGACGCAAAGCCGCCATAAGCACCAGCCCCCAAATGAGTGAGCACGCGAGCGGGGCACCCAACCCCATCGTGAACAGACCGACGATCGTACCCCAAAGCGGAAAGAGAATGCTGAGCACCGAGGTCGAGACGATGTTGTACCAGCGTTGCTCAGAGAGAAGCATCGCGGGCAGAAGTGCGATAAGGTGAGCGAGCCCGAGCAACGGGTATGCAAACATGAACTCAAGTGAGCTGAAATACACGAGCCCGCAGCCAACTAGTGCGCTGAGAACCGAGAAGAACCAGATGTGGAACATCTCGTTGTACTGGGTCGCCTTGGGCATGAATGAGGGCAAACGGCCTCCTACTCAGCCCGCCACTCACGCCCATCGCGCACCACACGCCTGTACAGCGTGTCGCGCTCGACCGGCTCGTAGCCGGCTTCCTCGATCGCCTTCTGCAGGTCGGTGACGGTCGTCTCCTGGTGCGTGCCCTCCCCCACCGCCTTGGTGATGTCGTACCACACCACCGTCCCGTCGATGTCATCGGCACCGGCCTCGAGCATGAGCTGTGCCATCGGCAGCGTCTGCATGATCCAGAACGCCTTGATGTGCGGGAAGTTGTCGAGCATGAGTCGCGCCACGGCGATGGTGCGCAGGTTCTCCAGCCCGGCCGGGCCCGGGAGGAACTCGAGCTCGGAGCCGTCTGGGAAGAAAGGCAACGGGGTGAGCGTCTGGTAGTAGCCGCCCTGCTCGAACATACTCGCGTTGGGGAGCGTCGCGCCCTCGGCGCTGAGGGTGATCACCGGGGCATCGAACGGCGCGGACTCGGGCACGCCCTGTGCGATGTAGCCGTCCGGGTCGCCTTCGTAGCCGAGGCGCTGGAGCGCCTGGTCCTGCGAGCGCCGCAGGATCTCGAAGTGGCGCAGGCGCTCGTCGACCTTGTCGACATGGCCGTACAACATCGTGCAGTTGCTGTTGAGCCCCAACTCGTGGGCAACGAGGTGGACATCGAGCCACTCATGCGCACCGATCTTGGTCTTGAAGGCCTCCTTGTGCACACGCTCGTCGAAGACCTCGGCGCCGCCGCCGGGCAATGAGCCCAGCCCGGCTTCCTTCAATCGCTCAAGCACCCAGCGCACGCCGATCTTGGGGTCCTCGCGCTTGTAGACCTTGGCGATGCGAGCCAGGTGCACCAGCTCGACGGCTGTGAACGCTTTGAGATGCACCTGCGGCGCGACCTCGCGCAGGGCCTTGAGCATGTCGGTGTAATACTCGAAGGGCAGGTATGGGTTGAGCCCGCCGACGATGTGGAACTCGGTCGCACCCGATTCGACGGCCTTGCGGCCCTGCTCGCGGATGTAGTCGAGGTCGCGGGTGTACTCGCCGTCCTCGCCCTTCTTGCGGTAGAACTCGCAGAACTTGCACGAGAGAGCGCAGACATTGGAGTAGTTGAGGTGGCGGTTGATGTTGTAGTACGCCACACCGGGGTGCATGCGATCGCGGACGAGCTTCGCCATGTCCAGCACACCCCAGATGTCGGCGGTGTCGTACAGCACCGCGCCGTCCTCGAGCGAGAGGCGTTTTCCCGCGAACACCTTGGCGCGGATCGGCTCAAGGCGCGGGTCGAAGTTGCCGCTGGTCAGTGGCTGGGGGAGCACGCTGGGGGCATCGATCGTCGTCATGCCCGATGGTAGCGCCCGCGGGCCGAGTTTTCAGGAATCAGTGAAAACTGATCCGAGCTTGTCGATCATCGCCGCCACGGCCTTAGCCCGGTGCGAGACCGTGTTCTTCTCGTCCGGGGTCATCTGGGCACTGGTGCGATCGAACCGCGGCGCGACGAGGAAGAGCGGGTCGTACCCGAAGCCGTTGTCGCCGCGCGGCACCTCGCCGATCTGCCCGATCCGCCCCTCGAACTCACCCTTTGTGTGTGCCAGCACCTCGCCGTCGGGGCTGGCGAGGACCATGGTGCAGGTGAATCGGGCCGTGCGCCGGTCGTCGGGGATGCCCTCAAGGTCGCGGAGCAGGCGCTCATTGTTGCGATCGTCACGCTCTTGTCGGCTGAGTCCCGCGGCCTCGCCCTCGGTGTCGCCATCGAAGGCGAAGTGCGAGGAGATCACGCCGGGCTTGCCATCGAGGGCGTCAACGATCAGCCCCGAGTCGTCAGCCAGGCAGTGGAGCCCGGTCTCCTTGGCGTACTGAACCGCTTTGATGGTCGCGTTTTCCAGAAAGGTGCGACCGTCTTCGACGGGCTCATCGAAATCACGATCGAGGTCGCCGAGTCCGATAATATCGATATTCTGGCCCTGTGTGAGGGCCTGGAGTTCACGAATCTTGCCGGGGTTCTGGGATGCGAAAACGATGGTTGGCATGAATCTCCTCTCGACCGATATGGGTTGTATGCTATGCTATTGCTCTTGGGCGAAAGAACTTGCACGAGGATAACGCACCCATGAACCCGGTTTCGAGTCCAGCCATAGCCGCGAACGAAACAGTTACGCGTTCGACCCTCGCGCAGCGGGCGGCTGATGCGCTCGAAGCCATCTGCCCCGAGACGACCCGCACACTCCGCTCGCTCGTCGGTTTCGACGGGTTTGTCGATTCGATCATCCATGTCGTCGATCAGCGTCACTCGATGCAACACGACGACTACAAGCGGATCAGGACCATCCCCGAGTTCGCCGCCCGCTGCGGTGCGGCCGCCAATCGCTCGGCCAACATCGAACTGGTCGTGACCGACACCCGCTACGGCGGCAACGGCCCGCTGCTCTCCTCGGCGCTGGGTTCGCTGGGCTCGCCGGTCGTCTATGTCGGCGCGGTGGCAACCGAGGACGACTGGACCAAGGTGGACCCGATCTACCAGCCGTTTGTCGACAAGTGTGAGAAGGTCGTGCCGTTGTGCCCGCCCGGACGGACCGATGCGCTTGAGTTTGACGACGGCAAGATCATGCTCGGCAAGCCCGAGAGCGTGCAGCTGGCGACCTGGGATCGCATCAAAGAAGTCGTCGGGCTTGAGCAGCTCATCGCGATGATCGATGAGGTGAAGCTGATCTCGGTCGTGAACTGGACACTGGTAGGCGGCGTCGAGGGCATCTGGGATGGGCTGTGCGCCGATGTGTTCCCCAAGCTGAGCAAAGCAAACAGCCGACGGATCTTCATCGATCTGAGCGACCCTGCCAAACGCACCGATGAGGACATCGTTCGGGCGATGGGCAAGATCCAGCAGTTGCAGCGGCACATGCCGGTGACGCTGGGGCTCAACCTGGCCGAGAGCGGACGCGTGGCACGCGTCATCGGCGTCGAGGCCTACGACGATGAGCACAACCGGACACTCGCAGGCATGGTGCCCGAGGCCGCAGAACTCATCCGCGCCAAGCTCGGGCTCGACTGCGTTGTCATTCACCAGCACACCGGCGCCGGCGGCGCGAACGCAGCTGGCGAATCGCACTGGTTCACCGGGCCCTACACCCGCAAGCCGCGCATCTCGACGGGGGCGGGCGATCACTTCGGCGGCGGCTTCAGCTTCGCGCAGATGGCCGGGCTTGGACTGGGCGAATCGCTGGCGGCCGCGTGCGGCGTGGCGGGCGCGTATGTGCGTGATGCGGCGAGCCCGACACGCAAGCGGTTGATCGAGTTCCTGCGGGATCTGCCGGTGCCGGAAGTGCACTGAACCAATCCACACTCATCATTCATGATCCGGATCCGGGTTCTTTCATTGAATGATGGGTTGATTCCTGTACAATCCTGCTCTGCGATCTGTTGCAGAGAGGAAGATCGAATGAAACTCGTATTGATGCTGATGGCGATAAGCACGCTCACGATGAGCGTTCCTGCCGGGCCTGTGACGGAAGACTTCAAGATCACGCCCTTAGATCTGGCGCAGGACGACCGGTTCGGGATCTCGATCGACGCCGATGAGGGTATTGCTGCGATCGGGTCACGCCTGCACGATGGACCGGCTCTGAACTCCGGGGCCGTGTATCTGTACGACACGAGCACCGGCGCGCAGCTCCGGAAGGTGCTGGTCCCGGACAGCTCGCAGGGCAGCGGCTTTGGCAACGCGGTGGCGATCGAGATGAGCTCACTCACGCACTACCTGCTGGTCGGGAAAGAGCAGGACCGCGATGAGGGGATCGACGCGGGTGCGGTGTATGTGTTTCACGCGGACACTGGTGCGTTTCAGTACAAGATCAGGACACCCGACGGCGGCGGGAGCAAGTTCGGCGCAACGATCGCCATCGAGGACAACATCGCCGTCATCGGTGCACCGGAAAGCAGTGTCAACGGATCGCGCTCAGGGCGCGCGTTCATCTACGATCTGAGCAATGGGTCGCTGCTGCACACGCTCGAAGCCCAGACGCCGCAGAGCAACGCGCTCTTCGGGTGCTCGGTGGATATCAGCGACGGGCTGGTGATCGTCGGCGCTCGCCGCGAGACACCCAACGGTCCCAACTCCGGTTCGGCTTATGTGTTCAATGCGCAATCTGGGCTGATGCTCGCCCGATTCACGGCACCTGACAACGAGATGGGTGATCAGTTCGGGAACGCGATCGCCATCGAGTTTCCGATCGCGATCGTTGGCGCACTCGCGGAGGGTGAGAACGGCGCGAACGCGGGGGCTGCGTATGTATACTGTCTCGATGAACCGACGAAGCCGATGATGACGCAGAAGCTCATCGCGCCCGATGGTGCCCCCGGAGACGAGTTCGGTGTCGATGTCGATCTCCAACCATTCAAGACCACATACTTCGCCGTGGTCGGTTCGTGGAAATCTGATGTTGGGGAGGTTGACACGGGCGCTGCGTACCGATTCGAACTCCTCGAAGACGGATCGCTCTTCTCCTTTGAGAAACTGATCGCGAGTGATGCCAATGAGGATGCGTTCCTGGGGCAATCCGTTGCGCTCGGATTCAACGGCCGCGTTGTGACCGGCGCACCGGATGACAACACGAACTTCCTGAACGCCGGGGCGGTCTTTGTGTACGCCGGGCCGCCTCCGCTGTGCCCCGCGGACCTCAACGGCGACGGCACACTGAACTTCTTTGATGTCTCCGCATTCCTCAGCGCGTTCCAGTCGCAGAACCCGATCGCGGACTTCAACGGCGACGGGCTCTTCAACTTCTTCGATGTCTCAGCGTTCCTGATCGAGTACAACGCCGGCTGTCCCTGACTCGCTCCCCAGAAGCTCGCTGATCCAATATACTCGTTCGGGACTTCCGATCGAAAGGATCACGCATGCCGCTCTTGCTCCGTGTTGCTCTGTTCGTCTGCCTTGCCTGCTTCGTCTCGCCGCTCTCTGCACACGCTGAGCGGGTCAAGGAACAACCGGCGATGTCCTCGGTGCTCCGGCTGGACCGCGTTGGTGTCGGGCGGCGATCGACCGTGAACACCGATGCGATCGAGTACCAGGTCGCGATCGGGTCGTTCATGCCGCCCAAAGAAGGCGATGAGGTGACGGCCCCGGACGGCTCGAAGCATCAGTGGGAAGCCATGCCGGTTGGCGAGAGCGGCGGGTACGGGCCGATCGGCGGCGGGTGGGCGTACGCAACGGTCGTGGCGGAATCGGACTCGATCTGGGTGCTTAAAGGCAGCGGGTATCGGCATGTGTATGTCAACGGGGAGCCGCGCGTCGGGGACCTGTACGGCCTGGGCATCGTGAGCCTGCCGATCAGACTCCAAGAGGGCGAGAACACCTTCCTCTTCAAGGCCGGTCGCGGCGGGTTCTCGCTGGAGTTCGCTGAGCCGCCTGCGGAGGTGTTCCTCGAGACGCGTGACTCAACGCTGCCAGACTATGTGCGTGGTGATACTTCCGAAGTCTTCGCCGGCGTGCTGATCAGCAACGCGACCGACCGATGGCTTTCTGGCTTGACAGTTCGGGCTGGGTTGGATGACGCTGAGACGAGCACAGAAGTCACGATGCTCCCGCCATTGGCAACACAGAAAATTCCTGTGCGTCTTCCACCCTGCCCCGCGGGTGATGACGAATCGGTGCGTGTTCGCTTGGAAATCGTCGGTGACGAAACCATGGTCGGCGAACCGATCGATCTGAATATCGCGGTGCGGGACGCGAACCAGAAGCACTCGCGCACCTTCATCAGCGGCATCGACGGCTCGGTGCAGTACTTCGGCGTGACACCCGCCGAGTGATGCGACGAGCGCAGACTCCGAGCTGAACCAAAGTCACTGCTGCTGACGCTGCACGGCGCGTCGGTCGAGGGGCGCGGGCAGTCCAACGCGTACGCGCCGAAGGAAAACATGTACATTGTCGCGCCGACCAACCGTCGACCGTTCGGGTTCGACTGGGAGGACTGGGGGCGGCTCGACGCGATCGAGGTGCTTGACATCGCCTCAGAACTGTTCAACGCCGATCCGGCGCGGGTGTACCTGTCGGGGCACTCGATGGGCGGGCACGGGACATGGACGATCGGGGCGTATCACGCCGGTCGTTTCGCGGCCATCGCACCCAGCGCCGGGTGGCGGGATTTCTGGTCGTACGGCGGCGGGGCGGAATACGACACCGAGACGGAGATGGGGCGGCTCTTGGACCGGGCCGCCAACGTGTCTCGCACCCTGCTGATGGAGCACAACTACTTCGATCTGGGCGTGTACATCCTGCACGGCGATGCGGATGACAATGTCCCGGTGGAGCAGGCGCGGTTCATGCGCGACCAGCTCGCCGATTCACACGACAACTTCGGCTACTACGAGCAGCCCGGCGCGGGGCACTGGTGGGGCAACCGGTGCGTGGATTGGGCTCCGATGTTCGCGATGTTCGACTATTCGCGGATCGACCCGGCTGCTCCTCGTGTTGATTTCACGACCGTGGACCCCGGGATCGCCTCGAAGCGGGCGTGGGTCACGATCGATCAGCAGCTTGTCGCGCGGGAGGCGTCGCGGGTTGTTGCGGAGTACGACAGAGCAAACCATGTGGTGCATGTCGAGCCGAGCAATGTTGCGTCGCTGTCGCTGGATCTGTCGGTCTTCACGAGCGAGGACCAGCCCGAAGCGCCAAGCGTGCAGCTGGCGGGCATGGATGGCACACTGAACGGCTCGCACTTCACGCGCGTCGATGAGACCACATGGGTCGCGAGCGACGCGGACCCGGCGGCAAAATCGCCGGCTCGCAACGGGCCGTTCAAGGATGCGCTGCGCCACGACATGCTCGCGGTCGTCGGCACCGCCGGCACGCCAGACGAGAACGCCTGGGCGCTGGCCAAGGCTCGCTACGACGCCGAGAGCTTCTGGTACCGCGGCAACGGGTCGATCGATATTGTGCGCGACACCGACTTCGACCCCAGCGCCGAGCCGGACCGGTCGGTCATTCTGTACGGCAACGCGTCGTCGAACGCGGCGTGGGGGGCGCTGCTGGGCGATGCGCCGATCCAGGTCGCCAACGGGAAGATCACGCTCGGTTCGGACGGGATGGATCGCAATGATCTGGGGATCCTGATGGCCTACCCACGCCCGGGATCGGATGTCGCGATGGTGGCCGTCATCGGCGGCAGCGGGATCGTGGGCATGCGAACCACCGACCAGTTCCCCTTCGTGACCTCGGGCGTGCACTACCCCGACTGGTTCATCGCCAGCCCAGAGATCTACCTCAAGGCCGACGCGGGTGTGGTCGGGGCGGGGTTCTTCGGGCTCGATTGGTCGCTGGGTGAGGACTTTGTGATCCGCGACGACTGAATGCTTTCGTCAGGGACAGCCGCTGCTGAAGTTGTTGATGAACAGTGAAACATCGAAGAAATCGAGGTTGAGATCTTCGTTGAAGTCCGCCTCAAGACTGCCGCTCATGTAGATAGAGAGAAACAGAGAAACATCAAAGAAGTCCAGTGCCCCATCGCCATTAAGATCCGCCATGCAAAGAGATCCGAACTGCCAGGCCCCGTAGGTTTGATCGAAAGGCAGATTGTTGATCCCCCGATGCCCGACTGGACGGGGCTTATTCTTGACCAGACGCATCTCATCGCTCGGCTCAAGTGTCAGTTGATCCAGATAGCTCGGAACGGCGTCGTACTCGGACTCTGGATCGATCGACTTCTGAAAGTCGCTCCGCAACCTTCCGAGTGCGCTGTTGAAGCTCGTGTGCAGGTTTGCGGCATACCAGTTGTTGTTCCATGCATCTGCCTCGGCCTGAGCGTTTGGCATGGCTCCGGTCCAGTTGCCCGTGCTAAGTCTGATGTTGTCCTGCTCGGCACCGAATACGCACCCCTCGGCGACGAAGTATTCTGCTGTTGATGCAAATGCGATGAGGCGGGCACTGGTGGTATATCCAGAACCACGGAGATAGACCGAGACATCCTCGAGTATGAGCGCTCCACCCTGAGATACCGCGAGTAATGACTTCGAGGGAACAAAGTCAGTCGATTCCCCAGATAAGGTGCACGACTCGAAACGGAGCCCGTTATCACCGCTAGTGCCCTCAGCACAGCCGAGCAATCCGGCTGTACCTGTTGCAGATAGCATTTCCGCGGCGTTCAACTCCCAAGTGTCGCGTTGGCTGGAAACCCAGAGTTGACTGTCATGCCCACCACCAACGGTCATCCCATGCCCGCCCCAATGATTGTCCTGGAGTTGAATGGGGTAGTTCGAGTGATCATGTATATCAGCTGGTCTACCGCCTAAGCGGCTGTACGGAGCCGCAAAGATGAGATCGGCACTACGCGCCGTAGGGTTGTAACCTGACCAGCGGGTTGTATTCCTCGCGATAAGGAGCCCCCCGGGCGGGCTGCTTGCCGCGTCTGGCACGGTATGGCATGCGATACCAATGACCCCCGCCACTCGGTCGAGCGCAGGTTGGTTGTCCCAACCAAGCCATGGGTCGAGGTCGATTAGGTTGTCCGTGATCTCGCAGTCCGCGACCTGCCCGTCCTTGGCGCCTACATAAATCACGATTTGTGAGTCATTCCCAGGAATCGTTGTTTTGCAGTGGTTGTTGCTGATCTTTGTCCCGCTCGGATCATCCGCAACGGACCCAATCGAGTGCCATCTACAACCATCGACCTCATTGAATAATGCTTGGCAACCCGGTGAGTCACCGTCAAATCGGATGCCGTATCCTGCGGTCCCCTCCTCACTGAAAGCGTGCTCCAAGGAGAGATCACGGATGATCGCATTCGGGCAATCATACAAAAGCAGCGTATGACCTGCTTCACCCACGATGTGCTCGAAATCATGGATATCGCTACCCGAGGGGATCGATACATAAAGCGTCCCGGCAACTGCGTCATGGTAGAAGCCATACGACTCAGCGCACGCCTCCGCGGAGATTTTTGCGGTCAGCACACCATACCGCTGACCACGCTCGTTGATGTTCGTATTCCAGTTCTGACTGATGCGGTTAGGCAGTTCGTGAATCGAGCCGTATGCAGTTCGGTATACATCAAAGATACCACCTAGACGGTCAGGAACCGTCAGTTCGATCGGCGTCCCGCATACGAGTCGTTGCTTGTCTGACTGACCTTCCCATGCACGGATTGTCAGATTAGGCACACCCTCGATCTCCACATCACCATAGTTCGGAATACCGCTGGTTTGCGTATCAATTTCTATCACATCGCCCGGACCCAGATTCACTTCATCAAGGAGCTCAGCGATCGAGCCGAACGGCGATGCCGAGGTGCCATCGCCACGGGACCGCTGCTGACCCCAGTCATTCTCAAGTGGATCGGTGATCGGGGCCACAGTTCTTATGTACCAGATACTACTTTGCCCCTCGCTTTCAGCAAAGAGAATCTGAGTACAGATCGCAATCACCATACCTAAATTTATCTTCATACTCATGAATATCACCAAATCTAAATCATCTAGAGAATACTCCAAACCGCCCAAAATCGGGTTCGGTTCTGACAAATTCGCTCCAGATCGCGAATAAAATTTTGCGGACTAGTGTTTTCTGCGTTATTCCCAAGATAACTCCACCAGGCCAGATCAATTCAATAGATAACCTATCTTGACACCAATCCATCATCGAGGGTCGCAATGCATCGCCAAAGCGACATTCACTGTTTACGTCGCGGATCAACACCCCACAGCGAACGCACGAAGAAATCACGCATGCGGCGCTGGCCGTAGGGCGACCCGATCGTGCCGTGGCCTAAGCCAGGGAAGTTGATGAACTCGAAGTCCTTGTCGGCCTTGATCAGCGCATCGGCGACCTGCATCGTGCTCGCCGGGTCCACATTCTGGTCCAGCTCCCCCACCGTTAAGAGCAGATCGCCCTGCAACAGGTGGGCATTGTCGCGGTTGGAGCTGGCGCTGTACGACGCGTCGATGGGGTAGCCCATCCACTGCTCGTTCCACCAGATCTTGTCCATGCGGTTGTCGTGGCAGCCGCAGTCGGCGACCGCGGCCTTGTAGAAATCGTTGTGCCAGAGCAGGGCGGCCATGGCGTTCTGCCCGCCGGCGGAGACGCCGTAGATCCCAACTCGGTCGATGTCCATCCACGGGCGGTCCGCGGCCGCGGCCTTCATCCACGCGATGCGATCAGGGAAGCCCGCGTCCTTGAGGTTCTTCCACGCGACATCGTGGAAGGCCTTGGAGCGCCAGTTGGTGCCCATGCCGTCGATGTGGACGGTGATGAAG
>JAGQON010000205.1 GCA_020427395.1 Phycisphaerales bacterium | reverse complement strand
AGGATTCTTTGAATAATTAATTTGTGAATAGATAATAGATAATTGTTAGCGGGCCTCAGTGCGCGGGTGCATAATTAATAATTCTCAATTATCTATTCACAAATTAACCATTCCCGAGGTTTCCATGCAGGGAGCGATTGCGGCGGGACATCCGCAGACAGCTGAAGCGGGCGCGGCCATGTTGCGCGCCGGCGGCAACGCGGTGGACGCGGCGGTGGCGGCCGCGTTCGCCTCGTTCGTGGCCGAGGCGTGCATCGTCAACGTGGGCGGCGGCGGCGTGGCGCTGATCAGCGACGCAACCGGGGCATGCACCGCGTACGATTTCTTCAGCAGCATGCCGTCGGGCGAGTTCACGCCGGACGCTGACTTCCACCAGGTGTTGATCGACTTCGGGCCGGAGCAGCAGCCGTTTCACATCGGCCGGGCCAGCGTGGCGGTGCCGGGCGTGGTGGCCGGGCTTTGTCGCATGGCCCAGGAGCGGGGCACACTGCCGCTGGCCACGCTG
>JAGQON010000204.1:0-263 GCA_020427395.1 Phycisphaerales bacterium | reverse complement strand
TCGGGTAAGTTCCGACCTGCACGAATGGCGTAATGATGGCCACACTGTCTCCACCCGAGACTCAGTGAAATTGAAATCGCTGTTAAGATGCAGCGTTCCCGCGGCTAGACGGAAAGACCCCGTGAACCTTTACTATAGCTTTACACTGGACTTTGAACCTATTTGTGTAGGATAGGTGGGAGGCTTTGAAACGGTGACGCCAGTTATCGTGGAGCTGCCCTTGAAATACCACCCTGGTATGTTTGAGGTTCTAACTCTGGCCC
>JAGQON010000203.1 GCA_020427395.1 Phycisphaerales bacterium | reverse complement strand
AAGGGAGCGCCCATGCTCTGGCAGCCCTCACTGCCCGAACGCTATACGAAGGCCGACCCGGCGTCGCTTGCGCGTGACATCGCCGACCGACGCCAGCGTCTGGGCGATCGCCTCGTCATCCTCGGGCACCACTACCAGACCGACGCGGTGATCAAGCACGCCGACCTCACGGGCGACAGCCTGAAGCTCAGCCAGCTGGCCGCAAAGGTCTGCCGGGAGAAGCCGGTCGAATACCTGATTTTCTGCGGCGTTCACTTCATGGCCGAGACCGCCGACATGCTCAGCCCCGAGGAGGTCGCGGTGATCCTGCCCGATCTGTCGGCGGGCTGCTCGATGGCGGACATGGCCCAATACGACGACTGCCTCTACGCGTGGGACGCGATCCACAAGGAACTCGACAGGCAGGGCTTTGCGGGCCGCGTCATCCCGATCACGTACGTGAACTCGTCGGCGGCGATCAAGGCGTTCGTTGGCGCGCACGGCGGGGCGTGCTGCACCAGCTCCAAC
>JAGQON010000202.1 GCA_020427395.1 Phycisphaerales bacterium | reverse complement strand
CGAGCAGAGCGTCGGGGTTCAGGTGACACCCAAGGAGCCAGCGGTGGAGACGCTCGGCGAACGGGCCCGAGTCCTTGGGGAAGAGTTTGAGCAGGGCGTGGTCGGTCTTGTAGATGTCGGTCGGATCGCCCGAGAGCGCGACCCATCGGAAGGGGCCTCGACCGACGCAGAATTGTTCGCGGATGTAGGCGGGGACGAAGCCGGGGAAGGCGAAGGCATCGGCGAAGCCGTTGTCCTTGGCGCGCTGACGGATGTTGTTGCCGTAGTCGAAGGTGATCGCGCCGCGGTTCTGGAGCTGAACCATCGCTCGCACGTGGCGGACCATCGAGGCGAGTGAGCGTTCCTGGTAGTCGGCCGGGTCGTCGGCACGGGCCCTGGCGGCTTCCTCGAAGGAGTACTCGACGGGTACATAGCCCTCGAGCGGGTCGTGGGCGGAGGTCTGGTCGGTCAGGACATCGGGGGTGATGTCGCGCTCGAGCAGACGCTCGAGGAGTTCGACGGCGTTGG
>JAGQON010000201.1 GCA_020427395.1 Phycisphaerales bacterium | reverse complement strand
CGACCACCGCACAACCGGGTTCGTGGTGGTGCGTACAGTCGCGGAAGCGGCACGCCTCGGCCAGAGTCGTGAGGTCGTCGAAGGCGGCATCGAGGGCGTCGTCGTTGGCCCACAGCTGCACCTCGCGGATGCCGGGGTTGTCGATCAGCATGGCGCCGCTCGGTAGTGAGATCAGCTGGCGCTGGGTGGTGGTGTGTTGGCCCCGCTGATCGTGCTCGCGGACGGCTCCGGTGCGCATCACCTCGGCGCCGGCGAGGGCGTTGACCAGCGTCGACTTGCCCGCGCCGGAAGAGCCCACCAGCGTCACCGTGCTGCCCACGCCGAGATAGGCGGTCAGCGGGGCGAGCCCGTCACCGGTCGTCGCGGCCGTGAGATGGACCGGGATCCCCGGCGCCACCGCCATGGCGTCGAGGCGCGCCGCCGCGGGATCGCCGTGGAGGTCGGCTTTGGTCAAGACCGCCACCGGCTGGGCGCCACTGTCCCAGGCGAGCACGGCGAGGCGTTCGAG
>JAGQON010000200.1 GCA_020427395.1 Phycisphaerales bacterium | reverse complement strand
TCTTGTTGACCACCAGCGTCGCGAGCGCCTCGCCCTCAACGTCTTCGGCAATGATCAGCAGCGGCCGCTTGGCCTTGATCAGCGACTCCAACAGCGGAATCAGCTTCTTGTTAGTCGAGATCTTCTCTTCGAACAACAGCACGTAGCAGTTGTCGAGCTCGACGGTCACCTCCTGTTCGTTGGTGACAAAATGCGGCGAGAGGAAGCCGCGATCGAACTGCATGCCCTCGACCACCTCGACGGTGGTTTCGCTGCCACGACCTTCTTCGACCGTGATCACGCCGTCCTTGCCGACTTTCAGAAACGCGTCGGCCAGCACATTGCCGATCGTCGGGTCATTGTTGCCCGCGATCGTCGCGACTTGCTGGATCTCTTTCTTGCTCTTGGCGTTGATCGGCTTGGCCAGCTTATCGATCGACTCCTGGACCGCGTCGACCGCCTTGGCAATGCCCCGGCTCAACGCCATCGGATCGGCCGCGGCGGCGATCATCTTCAGGCCCTCGCGGAA